>VBJI01000193.1 GCA_005880875.1 Chloroflexota bacterium | reverse complement strand
AGCGTGTAAGAAAACAGGAGGGAGCTGGCCAGCACGGCGGCCGTCAGTGGGCCGTGGAGGTGCGGGCGCAGCCGGGCGAGCCCGACGATCGAGGTGCCCACCACCAGCGGGATCAGGGGGGCGGAATAGTGACTGGTGAAGGCGAACTGCGGAGCGTAGTTGGAGAGCAGCAAGATCGTCAGGGTGGGGAGCACGAGGACGATGCCAAATCCGGACAGGACCGTCAGCCCGAGGACGGGGCCGAAGATGCCCAGCAGGAACTTGAGCTTCTGCAACTGGAACAGGGTGGCAGCCAGCTTGCGGGGATTCGTGAGGATCGTGCGCACGATCTGTTCGGGGCTGTTGCCCAGCTGCGCGTAGCGGGCGGTGAAGTACGCGTACGGCGTTCCACCGCCGAATGCCGGAATGATCAATCGGACGATGGAAAAAAAGGCGAGACCGCTGAGGGCCAGGACGCCCAGCCCGAGTTTGAGATCGCGCTTTTCGAGAAGGACATACAGCCCAAAGCCGAGCCCGACGAGCGGCAGCTCTTCTTTCACCAGGAAGGCCGCCAGCAGGCTGAGCAGGAACCACACCGGCTGACGCCGCTCGACGAAGTAGAGCGCCAGTCCGAGGGGCAGGACGGCGAAGGCGAGCTCGTGGAAATCGAACAAATTGATGAAGGCCAGCGGCAGGAAAAGAAAATAGGCGACCACCCAACCGATCCGGGTAAAGCCCGGCGCGAGTTTCTCGCGGGCCAGCAGATAGATCGGCAGGGCGCCGGCGGCGAGCGCGAGCGTCTGGAGCACGAGCAGGGTCGCCGGCTGGGGAAACAGCAGGTAGAAGGGCATCAACAGCAGGTAGACCGGCGAAAAGTGATCGTTGAAGTAGGAGTGCGGGATGGGTTGCGCCTGGCTCATCGTCGATTCGAAGGGTCGGCCCTGGGTGGTGTTCCAGAAGATCTGGTCGAACAGTCCGAGGTCGGGCCCGAACGAATGGTAGGTGAGGTGACGCAGGATCGACAGCGTGCCGTAGGTGATCAGGTAGACGATGGCCAGGGCGCCGACAATGGCGAGCTCGTGTCGGACGAGGAAGGCTTGAACCCTGGCCGGTGATCCGCGTTCCCGCCCTATAATGGCGGCCTAACCATAGCGCTCCGCCCGTGGGTGCGAGCGTAACTCTTGGACAGCAGGGGTCGTTGTTGAGGCCATGAAGGGGATCGGGGTACTCATCGTGCTGGCTGCCGGGCTCGCGCTCTCCGGCTGCGGCGGCGATACCACCACGACGTTCGTGCTGCAGAGCGCGTCGCCGTCGGCCAGCGGCGCATCCGCCGGCGGCTCGCCGGCCGCCAGCGCCAACGGCTCCGCATCGTCCTCGCTCCCGACCACTGCCGC
This sequence comes from Chloroflexota bacterium, assembly GCA_005880875.1. GTDB lineage: Bacteria > Chloroflexota > Dormibacteria > CF-121 > CF-121 > CF-13. The sequence goes on along the minus strand of VBJI01000193.1, from coordinate 3,008 downwards.
GACGCCCATTCCCAACAACCTGAAGATCATCATCGACAGCCCGGACGCCAGCACCGCGATCAGCTCTCCGGTGGAGGTATTGGGGACCGCCAGCGTCGACAGGGGCACCGTGGTGGCCGTCGTGCTCGACGCCTCCGGGGCGGAACTCGGGCGGGGGACGGCGACGGCGTCGGCCTCCAAGCCGGACTACGGCCATTTCGACGTCAGCGTCAGCTTCTCCGGGGCGGTTTCCGGGACGAAAGGCCAGATCAAGGTCTACGGCGTGAGCCCGCGTGATGGCACGACACCCACGAATTACTACTTCGTCAGTGTGAGGTTCGCCTAAGACCTAAGGCCGGAACCGGCCTCACCGCCCGTTACATGGTCAGATGGGCGACGCCGGGCTTTCGATCTCGATCGTGATCCCCACCTTCAACGCCGGGCGGGCCTTCGGGACGGTGCTGCACCGGGTCATGGGCCAGGGTCGGGCGCCGCTCGAGATCGTGTGCCTGGACCGGGGCTCGATCGACGGCACCCGGCACATCGTGTCGCAGTTTCCGCTGGCGCGCTTCGTCGAGATCGCGGAGCCGGCCGGCGCCCCGACCTGGAATCGGGCCATGGACGAGGCGCGTGGCGACGTCGTGGTCTTCCTGGCCCAGGACGCGATCCCGGCCAACGGCGACTGGCTCAACCACCTGGCGGCGCCATTCGAGGATGTATCGGTCAGCGGCGTGTACGGCCGGCAGCAGGCGCCGCTGGAGAGCGACCCGATCTGCGCATTTCGGATCGGCCAGCGCTTCTGCGGCGAGCCGCACTGGCGTCGGAACCGGATCGGCGACATGGTCCGTTACAAATCGCTTCCCTTCTTCATCGACAATGCCGCGGTCCGACGCTCGGTCTGGCAGGGCATCCATTTCAACGAGCACCTACCGCTCGGGGCCGACCGCGTCTGGGCCCGCCAGGTCGTGCTGGCGAGCTGCACGATCGGCTACGCGCCCGATGCGCTGGTCATCAAGGACGTGCACCCCAGTCTCAAAGCCGCCTACCGGCTGGCGCTCCTGACCGGCTACACGGACGCCCATTTTGGCGATGCGGGCGGAACGCTGTGGCCGGACTCGAGAAAATTCGTGAAGCGAGCGGCCTGGTATCTGTTGAGGGGGTTGGCCTGGGGACGACTGCCGTATCTGGCGATCGAGGCCGTGGTGCACCGATATGGCTACAAGATCGGCCGCCGGCTCGACCGGCTGGGGCCGGCGCTTCGGGAGCGGATCGCCCCCAGGATCGCGACCGAGAGGCGCGAGCCGGAAGTCGACGACCTGGCCGCCTGACTCAGGCGGCAAACGCCCCCACCCCGACCCGGAACGTCTCAAACGCTCGCATGGCACTAAAGCGCCGCTCGCGTGGGCCGACGGGCCCGCCGCAAGCGGAGGAGGGAAATAGGCACGGGGAAGGAGATACGCGAGCAGGATGGGAAATATATAATCGGCTCCAATTCCTCCCATGCGCGTGCACGCATCCGCGGGGTCCACACGGACCCGATCGTCGGAGACGCGCGGGGGCGTCACGGTGGTGGTGCTCGCCGCCGGCAAGGGAGTTCGGATGAACTCCAAGATTCCCAAGGTGCTCCACCCGGTGGCCGGCCGGCCGATGCTGCTCTGGTCGATGGCGGCCGCCCGGGCCCTGGACCCCACACGGACGCTGGTCGTCACCAACCCGGCGCAGGATGGGGTGCAGGCGGCCCTCAATGGAGAGGGGCAGACCGTCTCCCAACGCGATCAGCTCGGCACCGGGCACGCCCTGGCGCAGGTCAGCACCGAGCACCGCAACGCCGGTCCACTGGTCGTGATCTACGCCGACACCCCGCTGCTACGCGGGGAGACGCTGGTGCGGCTGGTCGGCGAGCATCGCAAATCGGGCGCGGCCGTCACCGTGCTGAGCGCGACCCTAGATGATCCGCGCGGTTATGGCCGGATCGTGCGCGGTCGCAACGGCGTGTTTCGCTCCATCGTCGAAGAGAAGGACGCCGTCGAGGATGAGCGCCAGATCCGGGAGGTCAACTCGGGCGTCTACTGCTTCAGCGGGCGCGAGCTCTGGCCGGCGCTGCTCAGGCTGGAGAACAAGAACCAGGCCGGTGAGTACTACCTGACCGACGTCGTGAAACTGATCAAGGGGAAGATCAAGACCATGGCGGTCCCGGATCCAATGGAGATCCTCGGGATCAACGACCGCCACCAGCTGGCCCAGGCCGAGCGCGTCATGCGAGACCGAATCCTCGATGCGCTGATGGAGCAGGGCGTCACGATCACCGACCGGGGCACGACCTTCATCGACGCCGACGTCCGGATCGGCCGCGACAGCGTGGTCCATCCGTTCAGCGTGGTCACCGGCGAGACGACGGTTGGCGAGGATTGCGTCATCGGTCCCTTCGCCCAGATCCGCGACTCGATCATCGGCGACGGTTGCCGCATCGAGCGGGCCCATCTGGAGCAAGCGACGCTGGCCTCCAACGTCCTGATCGGCCCCTTCAGCCGGCTGCGGCCCGGCAGCATGCTCGACGAGGGGGTCCGGGTCGGCACCCACGCCGAGATCAAGAACTCGCACATCGGCGCCGGCACCGCGATCGCGCACTTCAGCGCCGTGCTCGACAGCGACGTGGGCGCCAACGCGAACATCGGCGCCGGGACGGTGACGGCGAATTACGACGGGCAGGCAAAACACCGGACGGAAATCGGCGACCGGGCGCAGGTCGGGACCGATACCATCCTGGTAGCGCCGGTGACGGTCGGCCACGACGCCTACACCGCGGCGGGGTCGGTGATCACCAGGGACGTGCCGGCGGGGAGCCTGGCGATCGAGCGCTCGGAGCAGAAGATCGTCGAGGGCTGGACGGCGCGCAAACGGGGACGGAAAACGGAGGTCTCGAAGCCATAGCACAGCCCAGGGTCGGCGAGCGAGTGGCGGAGGCGCGGCCCCAGATGGCCGAAGGCGCCCCAAGGCAGCCCGGCGCGTTGCGGCTGCTGGCCGGCGAC
>VBJI01000001.1 GCA_005880875.1 Chloroflexota bacterium | reverse complement strand
CCCTGCACGCCGCGCTGTTCAGCGGCGGGAGCTTCCTCTATGTCCCCGACGGCGTGACGATCGACGATCCGCTGGTCAGCCAGTTCTGGTCGGCCGGCTCTGGAGCCGCCGTACTACCGCATTCCCTCGTCATCGGTGGCAAAGGCTCGCGCTTTCAGTACGTCGACGAGTTCCTCAGTGGCGACCGTCAGGAAGCGGCGCTCGCCAGTGGGTCCGCGGAGGTCTTTCTCGAGGAGGGCGCGAATGTCGGGTATGTGGCCCTGCAGCATTGGAGCATCAAGACCTGGCAGTTCGCCAACCAACGATTCCAGCTCGGCCGTGATTCGCATTTGAACGCGGTGACGATTGCGCTGGGCGGTCAGATGGCGCGGCTCCGGGTCGAGGCGATTCTCGAAGGGCCTGGCTCGAGCGCCGATCTGAAGGGACTGTTCTTCGGCACTGGGGACCAGGCCTTCGACTTTCGGACGCTTCAGGACCACGTCGGACCGCACACGACCTCGGACCTCCTGTTCAAGGGAGCGCTGCGTGATCGAGCGAAGAGCGTCTATGTCGGAGTGGTCCGGGTCGAGCCGGAAGCCCGTGGCAGTTCATCCAACCAGGCCAACCGCAACCTGCTGCTCTCGGAGAAGGCGAAGGCAACGTCGGAGCCGATCCTCGAGATCCTGAACAATGACATCCTGCGCTGCAGCCATGGGGCGACCGTGGGTCCAGTGGACCCGGAGCACCTCTTCTATCTCGAGAGCCGGGGCATCCCGCGGCCGACTGCCGAGCGGATGCTGGTCCAGGGCTTCCTTGGTGAGATCCTCGACCGGCTGCCGGTGGCGCAGGTGCGCGACGCCGTCGACCAGGAGCTGTCGGCGCGCATTGAATGATGTTAGGGTCGCGGGATTTCCCGCGTGTAACGTGACCAGGCAACGGGTCGCCGCGACGAGCGAGCTGCCGAATGAGTCCATGACCCGGGTGGAGGTGGATGGCGTGCCGATCTGCCTGATCCACGCCGAGGACGACAACATTTATGCGATCGGCGATACCTGCACGCACGAGGAATACTCCCTCTGCGAGGGCGAGCTCTGGGAGATGTCGGTCGAGTGTCCGCGGCACGGCTCGCGATTCGACGTCCGTACCGGCCAGGTCACCGGCCTGCCGGCCGTCATCCCGGCCAAAACCTATCCCGTAACGGTCGAGAACGGGGAGATCTTCGTGGAGCTCCGGGACTAAGATTTGGATATGGCGGACACCATGGAAACGACCCAGGCGCCGGCATCGGGCGATCTGCGGCAGCAGGTCGATGCTCAGCTCGCCACCTGCCGCGATCCCGAGATCGGGCTCGACATCGTGTCGCTCGGGCTGGTCTATGAGGTGAACATCGACGAGGGCAATGTCCTGATCAAGATGACGCTCACCGCCATCGGCTGCCCCTGGGCCCAGGACCTCTTCGACGAGGTGAAAGCCAAGGTCGAAGAAATCCCGGGCGTCAAATCGTGCACGGTCGAGCTCGTCTATTCCCCACCCTGGAGCGCCGACATGATGAGCGACGACGCCAAGATGGAGCTGGGGTTCCTCTAACTCAGAACAAGAACGACGCGGTCAGGAAGGCCAGGCCGCCCGCAAGCAGGCCAAATGGGGCCCGGAACTTCATGCGGCTGCCGAGGGCATCGAGGATGAAACAGATGAGCGCGATGATGAGCAGGATCGTTTTCAGTGACACCGGCTACCTCCAATACGAGTTGAAAGGTTCATCCCAAATTCGGACGGTATCCTGCGAATTCGGAGTCACCGCCACAGGGAGTAGCTGTGGCAGCGGTGCCATCGCCCTGTTACCCGCATGCAGTCTGGTTCGTAAGGCTCTCTACGTAGCATTCGGCTCGGTTCGCCAATACAAACGAACTGGGGGTAGAGAACCGCTTGTCGCTCCTCGAACGTATTCAAAAATCCCAGGGCGAGCCCGGAGCGCCGCCGCCTGGCCCGAAGCCCCCGGTGCAGTCGAACCAGCCAGCCGCGCCCCCACCGGCACCACCCGCCCCCCGGACGCCGCCGGTGCAGCCCCAGGCCCGGCCGGTTCCCCCGGCGCCGGCCGCGCGTCCACTCCCGCCTGTGCCCCCCAGGCCGGCTCAGCCGGCCCCCCGACCGACCGTAGCGCCGGCACCCGCGCCGCCTCCGGCCGCGGAGCCGATCCTGGCCGAGCGGGTGGCGCCGGCGCCTCGACCCAGCCTGGCCCCGCCGAACGCCAACCTGGCCGACCTGCCCGAGGCGGAGCGCCTCCACCGGATCAAGGCGGCGGTCCATGACCGGATCATCGGCGAGCTTGGCGAACGGGCCAACGAGCTCGACCGCGACGCCATCAGCCAGCGGGCGACCGAGGTTCTGGACGCCTACCTGAGCGCCCGACGGGTCACCCTGACGACCCAGACGCGAGAGCAGTTGCTGGGCGCGCTGCTGGCGGACATCCTCGGCTTTGGCCCCCTCGATCTGTTGCTGGCCGACGAGGCGATCTCCGACATCATGGTCAACGGGCCCAACAAGGTCTACATCGAGCGCGGCAACAAGATGCAGCGCGCCGCGATCCGATTTGACAGTGACGCCCACCTGATGCAGGTGATCCAGCGGATCGTCACCGGGGTCGGCCGTCGTGTCGATGAAAGCTCCCCGATGGTTGACGCTCGTCTGCCCGACGGGTCCCGTGTCAATGTGATCATTCCGCCGCTGGCGGTCCGGGGAGCCTCGGTCACCATCCGGAAGATGCGCAAGGACCCGCTTCAGATCGGGGACCTCGTCAAGAACCAGACGCTGACCGAGGACATGGCGACGTTCCTGCGGGCCTGCGTCAACGCCCGGATGAACGTGGTCGTGGCGGGCGGTGGCTCGTCCGGTAAGACCACTACGCTCAACGTGCTGTCGGCGTTCATCCCGGCCGACGAACGCATCATCACCGTCGAAGATGCCGCCGAGCTGCAATTGCGGCAGATCCACGTGATCAACCTCGAGTCCCGCCCGTCGAACGTCGAAGGCAAAGGTGGGGTCAGCATCCGGGACCTCGTGATCAACACGCTCCGAATGCGGCCCGACCGGATCGTGGTCGGAGAGGTACGGAGCGGTGAGGCGCTGGACATGCTCCAGGCCATGAACACCGGTCACGATGGGTCCTTGACTACCCTCCACGCCAATACCCCCCGCGACTCGATCTCGCGGCTGGAAACGCTGGTCCTGATGGCTGGGATGGAGCTCCCGTCGCGCGCCATCCGGGAGCAGATCGCCTCGGCGATCAACATCATCATCCAGCAGAACCGGATGCGAGATGGGACCCGAAGGGTTACCTATATCTCGGAGATCACTGGCATCGAAGGCGACCAGATCTCGCTCCAGGACATCTTCATCTACAAACAGACGGGCTACGAGAACGGCAAGGTCACCGGCTTCCATACGGCGACCGGGGCGATTCCGCGCTGCATGGAAGTGCTGGTCTCGACGGGCAACGAGGTGCCCGTCACCTTCTTCGATCCGGCGCAGGGCAGCGGCTTCATCAGGCCCAAGCGCATCCAGGCCGTACAGAACGCCGCGTAGCCTGGTGCCGAAACCTCGTACGACCGGTCGTATATTCAGCCCATGCCTGTCAAAGAGGCGACGCCGTTCTCGCTGGCGCTCGACCGGCGCGTGGAGGAGGGCGCGCTGGGAGGGCTATACGAGAAGCTGCCAGACGACCAGGTTCGCTGCTACGCCTGCGCCCACCGCTGCCTGATCAAGGACGGCCTGCGGGGCATCTGCAAGGTCCGCTACAACCGCGGCGGCACGCTGATGGTGCCGCGGGGCTACGTCGGCGCCCTGCAGTGCGACCCGATCGAGAAGAAGCCGTTCTTTCACGCGTTTCCCGGCACCGACGCCCTGACGTTCGGCATGCTCGGTTGCGACCTGCACTGTTCTTATTGCCAGAACTGGGTTACCTCACAGGCGTTGCGCGATCCAGGAGCCCTGACCGAGCCGATGGACGTCACACCTGGCCAGCTCGTCGATATCGCGACAGCACAGCGGGCGTCGGTGGTCGCCACCTCATACAACGAACCCCTGATCACGTCGGAATGGGCGGTCGAGGTGTTCAAGGAGGCTCGCCCCCGCGACTTTGCGACCGCCTACATCTCTAACGGCAACGCCACGAAAGAAGTCCTCGAGTACATCCGCCCATTTACCGACCTCTACAAGATCGACCTGAAATCCTTCCGCGACAAGAACTACCGGTCGCTCGGGGGCAAGCTGGACAACATCGTCAACGGCATCCAGATGGTGCACGAGCTGGGGTTCTGGCTGGAGATCGTCACCCTGATCATCCCCGGCTTCAACGATAGTGACGAGGAGCTTGGCGATATCGCCCGGTTTCTAGCCGACCTCTCACCGAGCATTCCCTGGCACGTGACCGCCTTCCACAAGGACTACAAGATGCAGGACCCGGACAACACCACGCCCGAGACGTTGATGCGGGCGGCCCGGCTCGGCGAGGCGGCCGGCCTGGAGTACATCTACGCCGGTAACCTCCCTGGCCGGGTCGGGCGGTACGAAGACACCCGCTGTCCACGGTGCGAGACCACGCTGATTCGGCGGATCGGTTACCGGATCCTGGAGGATCACCTGACCGGCGTCGGCCACTGCTACGGGTGCGGCGGGCAAATCCCAGGGGTCTGGCGAACAGGAGCGTCGAGCTAGAATCAACGCTGGTCGTGCCTACTGAACTCAGCCGCCGGGAATTCTCCTGGGTCCTGGGCGGCCCCCAGGGTGGCGGCATCAATGCCTCAGCCGAGATTTACGCCAAGGCGCTGACCCGTGGCGGGCTGCACGTGTTTGCCAACATCGAGTTCCACTCGAACATCATGGGCAAGCACAGCTACTATCGGGTGACCGCGGCGCCCATCCCGGTGCGCTCCCACGTCGACGACATCCACATGCTCGTCGCCCTGGATCAGGAATCGCTATTCGGGGACGCTGCCGAACGCAAGCACTATCCGAGCCACACCGGGCACGTCCACCAGGTGGCGCCGGGCGGCAGCATCGTCTACGACGCCGACCTGAAGATCGAGCCGGCACAGTTCGGCCGCGGCGACATCCACCTCTATCCCATCCCCTTCTTCGAGGTGCTCGAAGAAGCACTGAAAGCGGTCGGGAAGGGCGGGCAATCGCGCAAATACATCGTGATGCGGAATACGGTCGCGCTCGGCGCGTCGATTGGGGTAGCCGGCTACGACGAGGAGTTGCTGTTCGAGGCGATCCGCAGCGAGTTCAAAGGCCGAAAGGCGGAAGCCGCGGAAATGAACGTGGCCGCCGCCCGCGCCGCGGCGGCGTACGCGCGCAGTCATTTCGACGCGCGGCCGGACCGACGGCTGGCGCCGGTCCCCATCGAGCAACGGAAGAACCGGATGCTGATCAAGGGTTTCCAGGCGGTTGGGATCGCCAAGCTCCGGGCCGGCCTGGGGCTCCAGACCTATTACCCGATCAGTCCGGCTACGGACGAGAGTGTCTATCTGGAAGCGAAGGGTCCTCAGTACCAATGCACCGTCGTGCAGTGCGAGGATGAGATCGCCAGCATCAACATGGCGATCGGGGCGGCGCACATGGGGGTGCGAGCCGCCACCTCGACCGCGGGGCCCGGGTTCGCGCTCATGTCCGAAGGCTTCGGGTTTGCCGCCATCACCGAGGCGCCCGGACCGGTGGTCTTCCTCTGGCAGCGCGGCGGGCCGAGCACCGGGCTGCCGACCCGCACGGAGCAGGCGGACCTGCAATTCGCGCTTCACCCCGCTCACGGCGACTTTCCGCACATCGTCGTGGCGCCGGGTGATATCGAGGAATCGTTTATGGACAGCTTTGAAAGCTTCAACTGGGCGGATCGCTACCAGGTCCCGGTGGTCGTTCTACTTGAGAAATTCCTGGCCTCATCGCTGTTCAGCAGCGAGCCGATCGACATGAGCAAGCTCCAGATCGATCGCGGGTTCATCTACCAACCGGCCGATGCTGACGGAGACGGCTACCGGCGCCATGCCATCACCGCCGATGGGGTCAGCCCGCGGACGCTGCCCGGCATGCCGGGCGGGATCTTTTCCACCACCAGCGATGAGCACGATCCGGAGGGTCACATCACCGAGGGGATTGAAAATCGGATCGCCATGATGCGAAAGCGGATGGCGAAGCTGCAGACCGCCGCTAAAGAGATCCCGGCGGCCTCGAAATTCACGCTCCACGGCCCACGACAGGCGGACCTCACCCTGGTCGCCTGGGGTGCCACCAAGGGAGCCATCCTCGACGCCATGAGCGAGCTCGAGGCGGACGGCCGTACGGTGAACTTCCTGCAGATCCGCCTGATGCGCCCCTTCCCGGCCGATGCGGTGGCCGCCATCCTCCGTAGCGCGCGCCTGACGGTCCTGATCGAAAACAACTACTCCGCCCAACTCGGCGCCCTGATCGCGGAACAGACGGGCGTGGCGCTCGATCATCACGTGCTCAAATACGATGGCCGGCCATTCTCGCGCAACGAGATCGTCGAGGGCGTGCGGGCGGCCCTATCCGAGCAGCGAAAAGAGGTGATGGTGTCGCATGCCTGAGACCGCGGCGGCCCCGGCCTCGAAGAAGTTCAGCCTGCAGCAATACAAGACGGAGGTGCACGTCGACTGGTGTCCCGGTTGTGGTGACTTTGGCATCCTCAGCTCGATTCAGCAGGCCCTCTTCCAGCTCCAGCTCCCGCCCTACAAGGTCGCGATGATCTCCGGAATCGGCTGCTCGGGCAAGACCCCGCACTACATCGACACCTACGGGCTGCACACCCTGCACGGCCGGGCGCTGCCCGTGGCCACGGGCGCCAAGCTGGCGAACAACCAGCTCACGGTCGTTGCGGTTGGCGGTGACGGCGATGGCTACGGCATCGGGGCCGGCTACTTTCTCAACAGCGGGCGCCGCAACATCGACATGACGTATATCGTCTTCAACAATGGCGTCTACGGCCTCACCAAGGGCCAAGCCTCGCCGACGCTGGCCAAGGGACTGAAGACGAAATCGATGCCGGACCCATCGATCCAGGAGGGCATCAATCCGATCGCGGTGGCGCTCGGCGCCGGCTACACCTGGATCGGCCGGGGCTACGCGCTCGATGTCAAGTCGCTGGTGTCGTTGATCGTCCAGGCCATCAACCACAAAGGCACGTCCTTCCTCGATGTCTTCCAGACCTGCCCGGTCTACAACGACCTGCGCACCAAGGAGTGGTATGCCGGTGAGGACATCGGCCGGACCCGGATCCGGCGGCTGGATGCCGACCCGACCTGGAACCCGGTGGTGGCGGATGCCTCGAGCATCGAGGAGATCGTCGAGAAAAAGACCCGAGCGCTGCATGCGTCCTATGAATCCGGCGACAACCTGGCGGTCGGGGTCTTTTACTCGATCGACCTGCCGACCTACGATGACCAGCTGGCCACCAAGGTGCCGGCGCTCAAGGAGCACCCGCTGGTCGACCTGCCGCTCTACCAGCGCGACGTCCAGCCGCTCTTCGACGAACTAGCCTGAGCGGCTCGCCGGAGACGCTCCGGTGACCGTCCGACTGCTGGCTGTCAGCGATGAGGTCGAGCCGCAGCTGCTCGACCAGCGGACCGTCGCCGGGCTGGGGCGGATTGACCTGCTGGTCGGTTGCGGAGATCTGCCGGCCGACTACCTCGATGCGCTGGCAACCGGGTACAATGCGCCGCTGGTCTTCATTCGCGGCAACCACGACCCGCCGGGGCGTGGGGGTGATTACCCTGAGGGGGCGGAGATCGACGGGCGAGTCGTGACGGAGAAGGGGCTGGTGATCGCCGGGCTGGAAGGCTCGATCCGCTACAGCGACGGACCACATCAGTACACCGAGGGGCAGATGATGGCCAGAGTGGTTGCCCTGCGGCTTCGATTGGGCCGCCGCCGGCTGGATATCCTGATCACCCATGGCCCGCCTGCCGGTGCCAACGAAGGTGCGGACCCGCCGCACCGCGGGCTTCGGGCGGTACGCCGGGCGGTCGAGTGGATGCATCCGCGCCTGCTCCTGCACGGCCACGTTCATCCGTACGGCCGCGAGATCGTCCGGGAGGCCCAGCTGGGAGAGACCCGCGTCATCAATGTGGTCGGCCATCGCGTCCTCGATCTACCGCCGTGAAACAGCTTCGAGGGCGGGCCGATTTCGAGACCGCTCGGCTCCAGGCGTTCCTCCGCGACGCCGGTTTGGTCCTGCGTCGCGGTGCGAAGCCGCTGCTCTCATTCGACGACGTGCGCCGTGCGGCCCGGCTGGAAGGGCAATCATATGGCGGGCTGAAAGACATTCCAATCGCCGACATTCGCGGATCCGTCGGACGCCCGAACGACTTCGATGCCGCCTTCCTCCCGGTGCGACCCCATATGCCCCAGCGCTGGGCGCAACTCGACGCGGCGATGCGGCGCGGCGAGGCGGTGCCGCCGATCGAGGTGTACCACCTCGGTGGCGTGTACTTCGTCAAGGATGGGCACCACCGCGTTTCGGTCGCCCGCCAGCTGGGCTGGAAAACCATCAAGGCCCGGGTGATCGACGTTCGGACCCGGGCGCCGCTGAGCGGCGAGATCGATGCGGCCACGCTGCTGCAGGCCAGAGAGTACGTCGACTTTCTCGAGCGTACCGAGCTCGACCGAACGCGTCCCAGCGCGGTGATCGAGGTCAGCCGGCTCGGACGCTACGACCGAATCTTCGAGCACATCCTCGGCCATCGTTACTTTCTCGGCCTGCAGCAGGGCCGCGAGGTCGGTCTCGCCGAGGCCGCCGCGAGCTGGTATGACAACGTTTACCAGCCGATCGTCAGCCTGATTCGCGAGTACGAGATCCTCAAGCACTTCCCCGGACGAACCGAGGCGGACCTCTACCTGTGGATCACCGCCCGATGGCTGGAGCTGAGTCGCAGCGACCTGCCGGCGGGACCGGCGGAAGCGATTGCCGACATCCTCTTCGAGACCGAAGGGATCCCGGGCCCATCGCCACAGACGCTGGCCCTGCTTCGGAAATGGCTCGGACCCCCACGCCGTGCCATCGAACTGCCGCTGAGGATGGCCCGCCGCGTCAGACCGTTGCGGCGCGGGCCGACCCGCCCCGCCTGACGGTCAGACGTCCGTCTTGCGCTTCTCGGGGTAGGCGGTGTTGATCTCGGCCCGAACGCGGGCCTTATCGGCATCACTCTTGAAGTAATCGAAGTTCCACGGAACGAACCGCTTCATCTCGGCCGGCACTTCGTCCTCTGGATAGATCGCCGCCACCGGGCAGGGATCGACGCAGGCGCCACAGTCGATGCACTCGTCCGGATTGATGTAGAGCATCCGGTCCTCAGCGCCGCCGTCGATGATGCAGTCCACCGGGCAGACGTCGACGCAGGATCTGTCCTTGAGATCGACGCAGGTTTCGGTGATGATGTAGGCCATATTCGTGTGCCGAATTTCACTCTAGCACAGGGTTTCCGCGTCGCCCGGACGCGTGTGAAGACTCGGGCGCAGGCCGGTCGGCACTCCGCCACAGGACCGTCACAGACCGGTCAGGCGGGATCTGGCATCGGTGGCAAGAGCAGGGTTGCGGCCCGCGTTACCTTCTCGTGGCCCTCCCACGACCCGTCCCGCAACGCCGGGTGTTCCGACCGGCTCGCCGGGTCAACTGGGGCACTCGCATCTTTGCGTTCCTGGTGCTGATGCTGGCGGTGGGCGCCGTGGGCGCCTTCTTAGAGGTCATGCTGCCGCAACAGGTCGCAAAACTCGCCCAATCGGAAGGCGCCGAGCTGAGCCTGGCCCGCAAGGGCAGCGCCGACGTCAACACGTCGGTCACCGCGCTCTGGGCCGAGCTGTCGCCGAAGGGCAGCCTGAGCCTTTCCGACGACCGCATGGCAGCGGACCTGACCCTGTCGCAACAGACCGAAAGGGCGGCGGCCGACGCCCTCGGCCACGTCCAGGCCGCGCAGGCCTACGCGGCGCAGGCGGATGGGCTGCCTTTTCAGTTTCATCAGCCGGCATTCATCGCCGGTGACCGCCCGGCGCTGCAGCATCTGGAAAAGGGGCTGAGCGCGGCGCAAAAGCTGGCCCATGGCGCCACCTTGCAGCTCACCCTCGCCAGGCATCTCAGCCAGGACGCTCGCACCCTCGCCCAGCTCAATGCCGTGGTGGATGCGCGGGCCTGGGCGAATGCCGCGTCGATTGCATCGACGCTGGCCACCGACTTCAGATCCCAGGAGGCTCCCGTCGGCGACCCGGAGGCGCTGCTGGATCCGCTCTGGGGCAAATGGGTCGATGCGATGCTGGCGGTGACGGTCGATGCACAGCAGCTCGCCCTGCACTCAGCTGCCAATCAGGCACTGCTCGCCCAGCAGGACTCCCGGGCGCTGGCGGGGGCTCGTGGGCAACTGGCCGTCAGCTTCAGCGCGGCCCAGAACGGCGCCGGGGCCTGGCAAGGAAAGTCGATCCAGCCCCTCGTCGACACGCTGACGAAAGAGCTCGCCGCCGGCAGTTAATCAGTCTGATATCCGGACCAGAAGGTCCTTGCTGAGCTCGCTCAGTGTTTTGACTCCGAGCAGGGTCATGGAGACCTCGAGCTCGTCACGCAGCATCGCCAGCATCCGCCGGACACCGTCGGCCCCGCCGACGGCCAGCGCGTACAGATAGGGCCGGCCAAGCAGGACGCCGCTGGCACCCAGGCAGAGGGCCTTGATGACGTCGGTGCCGCGGCGCACCCCGCCATCCATCAGCACCGGCACGGCTTTTCCCACGGCGTCGACCAGCTCCGGGAGGGCATCGAGGCTCGCGATCGCGTAATCGAGCTGGCGGCCACCGTGATTGCTGACGAGGATGCCACGGGCGCCGGCGTCGACGGCGTGGCGGGCGTCATCGGCGCGGACGACGCCCTTGACGATCACCGGAAGCGACGTCTTTTTTGTGAGCCACTCGAGATCACCCCAGTTCAGTCCCGGATGCGTCTCCGCATTCACGTCCTGGGCAAATGGGTCAAGGCCGGCCGCGGTGACTCGGGTCCGCCGCCCGGCGAGGTTTGCGTAGCTCACGCCGTCCGGCAAGCTGAAGACGTTGCGGATGTCCCGTTCGCGTCGCCCGGCAAGCGGCAGGTCGACCGTCAGGAGGATGGCGCCGTAGCCTGCGTCTAGGGCGCGCTCCACGAAGCTGGCGCTGATCGCCCGCTCGGGGTGCATGTACAGCTGAAACCAGCGCACGCCCTTCCCGGCCGCGGCGACCTCTTCAATCGAAAGGCTGGACAGCGTGCTCAGGCAAAACGCGACGCCGGCGTCCGACGCGGCCTGGTAGGCGGCCGCTTCACCGTCCGGATGGGCCATCCGCTGGATGGCGGTCGGAGCGAGGTGGACCGGCATCCGAAAGCGCTGCCCGAGGACCTCGCTCGTGAGGTCCGGCTGGTCGGCCGACGCGAGGATCTTGAAACGGAACTGGTAGCGGGCAAAGGCCTGCCGGTTTCCTCGGAGGGTAGCCTCGTCTTCGGCCCCGCCGGCGATGTAGTCGAAGACGCCCTTTGGCAGGATGGCCTCCGCCGCCGGCTCGAAGTCATCGAGCTTGACGGGTTCCACCTGCCAATTGTGGCTTTTTGACGCAATCCTGTGTAACGTTATGTCAGTACCGAAGCTGGAGGAAGGGAGGTTTCGGCGTATGAATGCGGCTATCGCAATCCTGGCGTTTCATCACGTCTACCAGCCGATCGGCAACAGCATCGCTCTCTCGGCGATCGTGGCCGGCATCCCGCTTTACATCTTGTTCATCATGCTCGCCGTCCTGCGCTTGCCCGCGTGGCTGTCTGCGCTGGTCGCGATGTTGTCGGCGGCGGTCCTCGCCGCGGCGGTCTGGGGCATGCCGCTCGGCCTCGATGCCTCGGCGACCACGGAAGGGATGGCGAACGGCTTGTGGCCCATCAGCTGGATCGTCCTCAACGCTGTCTTCTTCCACAACCTGACGATCGCCAGCGGTGACTTCGACGTTATCCGGCGCTCACTGACCCGACTCACCGAGGATCGGCGCGTGCAGGCGCTGCTGGTGGCCTTCTGCTTCGGCGCCCTGATGGAAGGCATTGCCGGGTTCGGGGCGCCGGTGGCGATCTCGGCGGCGATCCTGGCGAGCCTCGGTTTCGAGCCGATCAGCGCCGCGGTGCTCGCTTTGCTGGCCAACACGGCGCCGGTGGCGTTCGGTTCGATCGGCATCCCGGTCGTGACGCTGGGGCTGCTCACCGCACCGATCATCGGGCACAGCGCGGCCGACCAAACGCCGGTCACCCTGGCGCTGTCTGCCATGGTTGGCCGACAGCTCCCGGTGTTCTCGATCATCATCCCGGCGTTCCTCATCGTCGTCCTCGCCGGCTGGAAGCGAATGGTCGAAGTCTTGCCGGCCGTCCTGACTGCCGGCGTCGTCTTCGCCGTCGTCCAGTTCCTGGTGTCGAATTTCATCGGTCCCGAGCTGACCGACGTCCTCGCCGCCCTCTTCTCCATGGCAGCGGTGGCTCTGCTACTCCGCGTCTGGAAGCCGCGGTCCCTCTGGGGCTTCGCCGCCGATCGCGCGGCGGTGCCGGCGGGGGCGAGTCCGAGGTTGCGCAGCGTGGGAGCTGCTGTCGCCCAGGTCGTCGACCCACCAGGCCGCGTCGTGCGCGCCTACATGATGTACGTGATCCTCGTCGTGGTCATCCTGATCGGCCAGATGGGCAACCTGCCTTTCTTCTCGGGCAGCCCGGCCGGCAACGTCAAGAACGCGCTCCACACCCCAGCCAACATCACGGCGGACTTCAAATGTGGTCAGCCGGCCTTCAAACTCTGCCCCAAGCCGTGGATCGGTCCCCTTCCGACCAAGGATGCCGGCGCATTCAAGTTCCCGTTCTGGCGATTCCAGTGGCCGGGGAGCTATACCGGCACTTCGGCGAAGCCGAAGCCGCAGATCTTCCAGGAACCCCCGATCGTCAAAGCGTCCACCGCCTATCCGGTCACCTTCACCTGGGACTTCCTGGCGGCAGCCGGCAGTCTGGTGCTGTTCGCGTCGATCATCGCCTTCATCGTGATGGCGATCCGCGGGTCGCCGCTGAGCCTGTTCTTTACCACCTATGGACGGACGCTGCGCCAGCTGGCTCTGCCGATCCTGACGATCGCATTCATTCTGGGCATCGCCGCGGTGATGAACTTCTCCGGGATGACGTCCACGCTTGCCCTCCTGATGGCGAGGACCGGTGCCGTATTCCCCTTCTTCTCCGCCGTGATCGGCGCCCTGGGCGTCTTCCTGACGGGAAGCGACACGGCGTCCAACACGCTCTTCGGCCCGATGCAGGCGTTCACCGCCAAGCAGATCGTCATCGGTGGACACCATTTGAGCCCGGTGCTGACCGCTGGAACGAATTCCTCCGGCGGCGTGATGGGGAAGATGATCAGTCCACAGAATCTCTCGGTGGGCGCGGCGGGCGTCAACCGGGTCGGCGCTGAAGGTGACATCTTCCGCCGCACCATCGGTTACAGCTTGATCCTGACGGCGGCGGTGGGGTTCGTCGCGCTGATCGAGGTCTACCTGATTCCGGGGATCATCCCAACCGTGGGCTAACGCACAGACGTCCGGCGTAGGCTAAAGCCGAATGGAGCCCGCGAAGCTCGAGTCTCTGCTGCGCCAGCTGCGGGAGGTGGTCGGCGACCGCTACGCGTTTGCCGATCCCTACGAGATGCGTCTGTACCAGTACGACGCCAGCCCGGAGACCGCCCTGCCCGACATCGTCGTCATCCCCGGAACCTCGCAGGAGGTGGCGCAGATCGTCAAGATCTGCGCCGGCGCGAAGGTGGCGGTGACCGCCCGGTCGGCGGCGAGCAGTCTCGCCGGCGGAACCGTGCCGGTCGAGCACGGCGTGGTCGTCACCTTCGCCCGGATGGATCAAATCCTCGAGATCGACATCGACAACCTGCGGGCGGTGGTACAACCGGGAGTCGTCAACCTGGCCCTCAGCCAGGCCCTCAAACCCCACGGCTACTACTACGTACCCGACCCA
>VBJI01000192.1 GCA_005880875.1 Chloroflexota bacterium | reverse complement strand
CCTGGCGACGGCTGCAGCTCATGCAATTTCATCGGGACTCCTCCACCCGGACCAGGTGGCGGACTTTGTGCACCATCCCGCGGAGCTGCGGGCTGTCCTCATGCTCCACGGTCTGGTTCAGCCGCCGAAACCCCAGCGCCTGCACCGTCCGTTCCTGGTCTGGCTTCTGGCCGATGACGCTGCGGACATAGGTGATCTTCAGGGTTGCCATCGTCAGCCGACCGGCTCCTCCAGCGGGGCTTCGGCGGCCACCGGTGCAGCCTCCGCCTCCGGCTTCTTGCCACGGCGGCTGAGCCGCTCCAGCTCCTCGGCGGGTTTCCCACGCGCCTGGGCGACGCTCTCCACCGTCTGCAACGCCTGCAGGGCCGCGATCGTGGCGCGGACGGTGTTGACCGGGTTATTTGTGCCCAGGGATTTCGTGATCATGTCCTTGATACCGGAGAGCTCCACGACCGCGCGCATCGCGCCGCCTGAGCGAATTCCCGTGCCGGGCGCGGCCGGTTTCAGCAGCACTTTGGCCGCCCCGACCTTGAGTCGAATCTCGTGCGGGATCGTGGTGCCGACCATCGGCACGGTGATCAGATGCTTCTTCGCCGACTCGACCGCCTTGCGGATCGCTTCGGGCACCTCGCCCGCCTTGCCCAGCCCGGCGCCGACCCGGCCGTTCTGGTCGCCGACGACGACGAGGGCGCTGAACGAGAAGCGACGGCCGCCCTTGACGACCTTCGCCACCCGGTTCAGGTGGACGACTTTCTCCGTGAATTCCGACTGGCCTCTTCCGTACTGGTAACTCATATGCTTCTCACCTAAAACTTCAGCCCGGCGCCGCGCGCGGCCTCGGCGAGGGCCTTGACCCGACCGTGGTAGGGGAAACCGCCGCGGTCGAAGACGACGGTCTCGATGCCCGACTTGAGGGCCCGCTCAGCGATGGATTTTCCTACCGCCGAAGCCCCCTGCGCGCCGGACGGCGACTTGACCGACTTGCGCAGGTCGGCATCGGTCGTCCCGGCGGCCACGAGGGTGCGGCCTGAGACATCGTCGATGATCTGGGCGTAGACGTGATGCAGGCTTCGGAAGACGGCCAGCCGCGGCCGGATCGGCCCGCCCTCGAGGTGGCCACGAAGCCGGGTATGCCGGCGGATCCGGGTGCCGCGGCGGTTGGGTACCTTGTACATCAGCGCGCCGCTCCCGCGCCGGTGCCGGTCTTGCCGGTCTTGCCCGCCTTGCGCCGGATGCGCTCGCCCCGGTAGAGGATTCCCTTGCCTTTGTAGGGCTCGGGCGGCCGGATCTTGCGCACCTCGGCCGCCACCTGGCCGACGTCCTCCTTGCTCGCCCCCTTGATGTTGATCCGGGTCGGTTCCGGGACGTCGATGGTGATGCCGTTCGGCACCGGGTAGCGGACCGGGTGCGAATAGCCGACGTTCAGCACCAGCGCCTCGCCCTGCCGGCTGGCCCGGTAGCCGACGCCCACCAGCTCCAGCTGCTTCTCGTAGCCCTTGCTGACCCCCTCGATCATGTTCCAGACCAGGGTTCGGGTCAGGCCATGCAGCGACCGGTGCAGCTTGGACTCGCTGGGCCGTTCGACGACGACGGTGCCGTCCTTGACCGTGACCTTCATCTGGGGGTTGAGCTGGCGAACCAGCTCCGCCTTGCCACCCTTCACGGACAGGCTGTGGTCCTGGAGGGTGACCGTGACCCCGCTGGGAATCTTGACCGGAAGCTTGCCAATCCTACTCATGGGTCACCAAACGTAGCACACGACCTCGCCGCCGAGGCCGGCCTTGGTGGCTTGCTGTCCGGACATCACACCGTGCGACGTCGAGAGAATCACGATCCCCAGCCCGCCGAGCACCCGGGGGATCTCGGTTTTGCGGGCGTAGATGCGCAGCCCGGGCTTGCTGATGCGGCGCAAGCCCGCCAGGGACTTGCCTCGAGTGCTCTTCGGCTTGAACGTGATGTCGAGCTTCTGACCCTGCTCGCCGGCAGCCACGTCGTAGTTCGCGATGTAGCCCTCTTGCTTGAGGACGCGCGCGATCTCGACGCTCACCCGCGATGCGGGCAGATTGACCCGCGGGTGACCGGCGCTGTTCGCGTTACGAATCCGAGTCAGCATGTCGGCGATGCTATCGGTGCTCATGC
This sequence comes from Chloroflexota bacterium, assembly GCA_005880875.1. Taxonomy (GTDB): domain Bacteria; phylum Chloroflexota; class Dormibacteria; order CF-121; family CF-121; genus CF-13. The sequence goes on along the minus strand of VBJI01000192.1, from coordinate 4,617 downwards.
CTCCCTCCTCACCACGACGACTTCTTCACGCCCGGGACCTGCCCGTTCGACGACAGCGTGCGGAAGCAGATGCGGCAGATGCCAAACTTGCGCATGTAGGCGCGCGGCCGCCCGCAGAGATTGCAGCGATTGTGCTGCGAGACGGCGTGCTTGTGCGGGCGCTGCCCGCGATTCACGGTCGATTTCTTAGCCAATGTCCTTGATCCTCACTTCCTGAAGGGGAATCCGAGCTCCGTCAACAGCGCCCGCGCCTCATCGTCGTTGCGAGCCGTGGTCACGAAGGTCACCTCGAGACCCCGCAATTTGTCGATCTTGTCGTACTCGATCTCCGGGAAGACCAGTTGCTCACGCAAACCCAGCGTGTAGTTGCCATGTCCGTCGAAGCCGGTTGGCGAGATGCCGCGGAAGTCACGGATCCGGGGCAGCCCCACCGAGAGCAGCTTGTCGAGGAACTGATACATGCGGGCGCCGCGCATCGTGACCTTCACCCCGATCGGCAGGCCGGCACGCAGCTTGAAGTTCGCGATCGCCTTACGCGACTTCAACACCACCGGCTGCTGGCCCGTGATCTTCTTCAGGTCGGCCGTGGCGGCGTCCAGGGCCTTGGGATTCGCGATGGACTCGCCGACACCGATGTTCGCCACCACCTTGACCAGGCGGGGCACCTGCATGGCGTTGGTGTAGGCGAAGCGCTGGATCAGTCGCGGGACGATCTGGTCCTGGTAGCGCTGCTTCAGGCGCAGCTCAACTCGGGTGGGAGCAGCGACACTCATACCTTATTTCTCACTCGTTCGTAAATCTCGCCGCACTTGACGCAGACGATCGCCTTCTGCCCATTCGGCAGGACGGTCTTGCGGATGCGGGTCGGCTTGTCGCACTTGTTGCAGACCAGCATCACGTTCGAGTAGCTCAGCGGCGACTCGAAGTCGACGATACCGCCCTGGATCACTTTGGTGCCGCCCTTCTGCGTGTTGGACCGCTGGTGTCGCTTCAGGAGGTTGACCCCCTTGACGACGATCTTGCCCTGGACGGGCACCGTGCGCACGACGACGCCCCGTTTGCCACGGTCCTTGCCGGACATGACCTGCACGGTGTCGTCCTTATGAATGTCGAGATGCAGCTGGCTCATGATTCCTTACAAAACCTCCGGGGCCAGGGAAACGATTTTCATGAAATTCTTGTCGCGCAGCTCGCGCGCCACCGGGCCGAAGATGCGGGTGCCGCGCGGGTTGTTCTGGGGACCGAGGATGACGGCAGCGTTCTCGTCGAAGCGGATGGTCGATCCATCGGTCCGGCGGAATTCGCGCGAGGTGCGAACGACGACGGCCTTGACGACCTCGGATTTCTTCACCTGGCCGCCGGGCGTCGCCACCGTGACGGCAGCCGTGATCACGTCGCCGATGGCGGCGTACTTGCGGTAATGGCCACCCATCACCCGGATGCACAGGATTTCCCGCGCGCCCGTGTTGTCCGCCACCTTCAACCGCGACTCTTGCTGAACCATGACTACCGCTATTTCGCCTTCTCCACAATGGCGACCACGCGCCAGCGCTTGTCGTGCGAGATCGGCCGGGTCTCCATGATCCGAACCCGATCGCCGATCTTGCACTGGTTCTGCTCGTCGTGCGCCTTGAACCGGGTCGACTGCTGGATGTGCTTCTTGTAGCGCGAGTGCTCCTTGAGGGTCTGCACCCGCACCACCACGGTCTTGTCCATCTTGTCGCTGATGACGGTGCCGGTGCGCGTCTTGCGCATCGCCCGCTCCGTTAACGGCTGCTGGTCGGTCATGACGTCTCCTCCGTGGTGGCCGCGCCCCGCTTCCGGCGAGGTCGGGGAGCCTCCGCGACGGCCACGACCGCGGGCTCGCCGTTCAGCTCCTTCAGGTGGATCTCGGTCAGGATCTGGGCCAGGTTGTGGCGCACGTGGCGGATCTCGCGGTGGTTTTGCAGCTGCCCGGTCGCCATCTGGAAGCGCAGATTGAAGAGCTCCTGGCGAGAATCCTTGAGCTTCTTCTGCAAATCCGGCATCGACAGGCCCTGCAGGTCCTTCATCTTCATTTCTTGCCACCACCCTTGGCCGGCTTCGCCGGTGCGGCGGCGGCCGCCCTGGGCGCAGCGCCTGGCGCCGCCTTAGGCGCGGCACCTGGCGCCGGCTTGATCGACGGCGCGGCACCCGGTGCCGCCTTTGGTCCTCTCGCGGCCGCAGCGGCGGCGCCCGCCGCGACTGGCGCGGCGCCGGCGCCGGCGATGCCTTCGACGCCCTCACCCGGCTTCAGCTCGGCCGGGCCCTTGATCTTGACGTCGGCGGCCGCCTTGACGCCGGACTTGGCGCCCTTGCCGCTTCCCATCCGGGTTTCGGCCGGCTTCTTCGTTACCGACTTATCCGGGAAGACGCGGATGAAGACCTGTCCGCCGCGCCGGACGAACCGGGTCATCACGCGGCGGGCCGCCTCGATCTGACGGTTCGTCATCCAGGCGGCCTCGGACGCCTGCAGCCCGAACTCGCCGAACGCCAGGTCATTGCCCTGGGTGGCGACGCCGGTGCGGCGACCGCGGTGGAGCTTGCGCCATTTGACGCGGGCTGGGAGCAACATGCCTATTCCTTCTTCTTTGCCGCGCGCGGACGCGTGGTCTTCGGGGCAGTGGTCTTCTCACCGGTGGTCGCCCGGGCCCGAGTCGTGCGCTTCGGCTTTTCGCCCCCGTCGGCCGGGCTCGCCGCAGGGGTCGCGGCCTTCGTGGTGCGGGTGCGCTTCGGCTTGGCCGCGGGCGCCTCGCTGGCTGCGGGTGCGGTTGCGACCGGTGCCGCCACGGGTTCCGGAGCGGCCGGCGCGGCCACGGTGGCCTGCACCAGCTCCGCCAGCGGTGTCGGCGCTTCCGCGATGGCGGCGCCGACCGGCACGCCGGCCTCGGCGGGCTCCTCGGCGGCGGCCTGTGGCTTGGGTGGGGCCTCGGTCGGGAAGTTGCCGGTATAGACCCAGGCGGAGACGCCGATCCGGCCGAAGGTGGTCTTCGCTTCGGTCTGGCCGAAGTCGATGTCGGCCTTCAGCGTGTGCAGCGGCACCCGACCCTCACGGTTCCACTCGATGCGGGCCATCTCGGACCCACCGAGCCGGCCCTTGACGCGGATCTTCACGCCCTGCGCGCCGGCCCGCATCGTCTTCATCAGCGATTGCTTGATGGCGCGACGGAACGCGATCCGCTTCTCGAGCTGGGCGGCGACGTTCTCGGCGACCAGCTGGGCGCTGAGCTCGGGCTTCTTGATCTCCTGGATCGTGACGCGCACCCGCTTCCCGGTGATTCGTTCCAGCTCGTCGCGCAGTTGGTCGACGCTGGTTCCGCCCTTACCGATGACGATGCCGGGCTTGGCGGTGTGCAGGGTGATGGTGAGCGCCGATGACGAGCGCTCGGTTTCGATCCGGGCCACCCCCGCATTCTTGAGGCGGGTCATGAGCATCCGGCGCAGACGGACGTCCTCCAGCAACAGGGGCTTGAACTCCTTGTCGGGAGCGAACCACTTCGCCTCCCAGTTACGGTAGACGCCCAGCCGGAAGCCGTTCGGATGAACTTTGTGTCCCACTACTTGCTCTTCTTCTCCTTGGTGTCCTTCTTTCCGTCGTCTTTCTTCTTGCTCTCGGTCTTTTTGGCCTGCGTTTTCTTACCCGTCTCGGTCGCGGTTGACGCCTCGGTCGTGCTTTCGGTGCTGGCGGGCGCTCGGCCCTTCCGTGGCTTCGCGGGGGTCGCCCGCTCGTCCGTCTCGGTGGTCGCGGGTTCGATGGCGGCGGCGGTCCGCGCGGCAGCCGCGGCGGCCGGCGTCGGCCGCGCGGCCGGTTGCGGCGCCCGTGGCAGCGTGGCGGCGCGGCGCCGGACGACCCCGGGCCGATCCTCGACGATGGCCGTGATGTGACTCGTTCGCTTGAAGATGCTGAACAGCCGGCCCATCGCCCGTGGCTGGCCACGCTTCAGCATCGGCCCCGGCTCGACCCGGATCTCCTTGACCACGAGATCATCCTTGACCAGGTTGAAATTGTTCTCAGCATTCGCCTGCGCCGAGCGGATCACCTTGGCGACGTCGCGCGCCGCCGACTTCGGCATGAATGAGCAGGCGACCAGCGCCTCGCTGACCGGCAGGTTGCGCAGCGTGTGCGCGACCAGCCGCACTTTGCGCGGCGACGTCCTGACCCACTTGGCCTTGGCCTGTACTTCCATGCTTATTTGAGGGTGGTGGATTTCTCGGTGTGGTGCCCGTGAGCGCGGAAGCGCCGGGTCGGCGCGAACTCGCCCAGCAGGTGCCCCACCATGTTCTCGGTGATGAAGATCGGCACGTGCTTCTTCCCGTCGTGGATCGCGAGCGTGTGTCCCACCATCTCGGGGAAGACGCTCGAGTCCCGCGACCAGGTCTTGATCACTTTCTTTTCCTTCAGCTGATTCATCGCCGTCACCTTTTTCATCAGCGACGGATGCACAAACGGTCCTTTTTTCGTTGAACGTGACATGTTCTTCTAGCCCTTGCTCTTTCTCTTGGGTGGCCGCCGACGGATGATCATCAATCGAGTCTTCTTGTTGCGCCGAGTCCGATACCCCAGTGCCGGCTTGCCCCAGGGTGTCTTCGGGTTGCCGC
>VBJI01000191.1 GCA_005880875.1 Chloroflexota bacterium | reverse complement strand
CCGGCGGACCCGCCCGAAGGGCTTGCGCCCCTCGAGCGCCTGGATAAAGAGATAGATGTGGCGCGCAGCCTGGGTATCGAGGCCGCCCAGCCAGATCGGGTGCATCTTGAGTTTGGCGGCCAGCAAATCGCGGACCTCGCGGGCCTCCTCATTGCGACGTTCAGTGAGGTCCTGCACCGTCTTTCCCCTTTGCGTGGCCGTCCCCAGCCCCGCGCGCCGCGTCCCCAATTCCCGTGGTGACGGTCAGCGCAATTTCAGCCGCTAATTATTAGCCGTGGGCGGGCAAAAATCAATGAGCGGACCCGCTCAGTGGCCTCGTGATCTCACGATCAACTCATCCATCCAGGGTGGAGCCATCACGTGTATGGGGGCGCGGTTGGGACCAGCGACCAGGAGAAAGTCGCCACGGTCGGCGGTCTCGAGGTAGTTGACCTGCCGGTCCGTGAGATTGAACGCCTTTTGTAACTTCACGGCCTCGGAGTGTTTTTGTGAACCGAGCAGGAGAATGCTTGGGTTGGTGGCCAGCACCGCCCCATCCTTGGTTTCGAAAAAGTCCCCTGGATTCTGGCTCACCAGGATCAGACTTCCTCCATATTTTCTGATCCGTCGGGCCAGACGGATGAGGAAGCGACGGACCGGCTCGTGTTCGAGCAGCAAACCGACCTCATCGATCAGTAAATGCCGGGCACGGCGCTCGCGGCGGAGCGCGGCCCACAGCCAGTTGGCGAGAATGAGAAATGCCGGGGGAATGAGCTCCTCGCTGAGGTCGCGGACGTTGAACCCGACGACCGCCGCGCCAAGGTCCACGTTCGTCGGTGCGCTGAACATGCGTCCAAGGTCGCCAGTAACCCAGCGGTGAAGGATAGTGCTTACACGTGACCCCGACTGGGTGCGTTCGAGCTCGCGCCAGATATCCCCGAGCACGGGGATGCCCTCGCTGGCTCCGAGCACCGAACGGATCGACGTCTCGACCTGGGCTCGCTCGACCTCGTCGAGCCGCCCGCACATCAGGCCGATGAGATCAAGCACATCATTCAACTGATCGTTTGGCTCGTCGGGGTCTGCAGCAAAGAGAAGTGGATCCAGCGCGTTAATCGCGTGACCTGAGCCGGTGGCGAGCTTGAGGTAGGTTCCTCCCAACTCGCGGATCAAACCCGCGTACTCGGCCTCGGGATCGATAACGATTGCGCCAATTCCCCGCGTGTATCCCGAGAGGACGACGGAGGCCGCGGCATAGCTTTTTCCGGCGCCCGAGTGTGCCAGGACGGCGATGTTGGCGTTGGTAAAGCGCTGCTCATCGAAGGGATCGAACACACAAAGTCCGCCGGTCTCCTTGTTGTAACCCCAGTAATGGCCAGCGGGATCCGCGAGGTCCTCTTGCAGCCAGGGCATCATCGTGGTCAGTGCGCTGGTATGGAGAATGTGCTCGCGACCAAGCAGGTCCATCCCGAGCGGCCAGGAGGAAAGGAGCGCCTGGCGCATTTCGAAATATGGCTGCACCGTATGCAACATCATCCGACGGCAGCTCGCGCGGAGGGCTTCGCTCTGGGCGCGCAGCTCGATCGGGTCGGCGGCGCCAATCGTCAGATAGAAGCTCACCGCGAATGCCTTCTCCTCATTGCGTGCCAGGGCCTGATGGACGGTAATGGCGTCGGGCAATGTGCCGACCGCTGTTTGCTGGATCGCCCCCGATTCCGTGCTGGCCATATCGTTGGCACGCAGGTCACGAATGCGGTGGTGGAGGATAGTCAGCATTCGGTCGGTCTCGAGCGGCAGGATGTGAATGCCAAGATGTAACTCGCCCTTGAAGCTCAGGAGGGGCAGCAACCATCCCGGCGATATCTCCTCGCCGGGATACCGGCTGACCACGAACGAGGCGTAATACCTTCCACGAATCTCAACGTTGTCCGCCCGATGCGCGAACGTCTGCCTGACGGTACTGGGTTCGAGCGCCGGCTTGCGCCCTTCGCCATAGAGATCTGCCAGAAGACTCGAAAGGGCCGCATCGGTGAGTAGCTGGCCCTTGACGCCAATGCGACGCAACGGCTCGAGCAGCGCCCTGGCTCGATTTGTCAGCGGAGTTCCGAGGTCTGAGGCAACAAAACGCGGATCGTCTTTCGAGCGGTCGAAGCGAAAGAGCCAGGAACGAAGCATCTGGCGTCCGGACTCAACGGGACCAAGGACGATGTAGATCTCACGTTGATACACCGGAGTATCCAGCAGGTGCGCATTGATGAAGCTGTGTGTCATCGCCGCCAGGTAGGATGGCCGGTCCGCAAAAGTACTGGCATTCGGCTCGGTGGGCTCGCCCGCGGGGACTCGTCGGATACGTAGATAGAGTTGGAGGGGTCCGCTTTGCGCATGCAACAGGTCGCGGAAGGCCTGAACGGCTCGAAGCTGCTGTTCCGGTGCCAACCCGTCGAAGTTGAGCGATGATGTGCCAATAATGGCGCGAGGGGCCCCGCTCCGCAGGTAAATCATTCCATCTCGAACGGCTGACACCTCGCCGCCGAAAGTTGGCTGCCTAAAGATCTTGACCATCCGGTCCTCAGTCGGTGCTCAGGGTCAGCACGAAGGTCGAGTCGGCGCTGGCCGCCGCGTAGGTAGTCTCCTCGCTTTGCGGGATGGCCAGGAGGACGCTGGCGGGCTTGCCGTTGCCGGCGTTGAGACCGTGATCCGTTTGATCGACCTGGCTACCCTGGTCGGTCCGCAAGCCAAGCACGAGCACGTCGTGACCGAGTCGAATCGGAGTCGCTGGGAGTTCGTCCACCAGGGTAGGAGCCTTGGCCGGGTTGGGAATAGCGATCACATCGACCAGGTCGCCGGGCTTCAGCACCCCGCCTACGGCGGTAGTCGGCGTGATGGGCAGTCCGATGATGCGATCACCCGGGGGCACCTGCAAACCGGAACCGAGCAAGGCGGCGTTCTTCGATGGCGCAACCTGGCGGGCATCGATCAACTGTCCCTCCAGGATCGGAAACGCGACCACCTGCCCAACGGCGGCGCTGACGGTGGTAAGGACCTGCGGGCCGACCGACGCCGGATTGATGCGGCGTGTCGTCAGGTCGGCGTCTTGGATTCGCGCCCCCACCGGCAGATCCCGGGTTGCAACGACGGCGATCGACTGTTGCGTGTGGGAATAGTAAAGGATGCCCGCAATTCCGGATAGCAACACAAACGCGGATAAGTACACAATGCGCCGCATAGCCCCTCCTAACCGCTCTGCGCGGCAAAATTGACGGAAACCGCAAAGCTGGACCTGATTACGTAGTTCGCAACATGTCCGTCAGGAAAACTCGTTTCGACGAAAAGGCTCACGGGTACGACATATTCCTGGATTTGGGCGCCGATAACGCGATCCGGCATATTCCACTGCAGGTGCATCGCTTCGCTCGCGGCATGGATGATGCCGGGTGTAGTCCCGCTGCCGTCCGGCGCGTCAGATGGCGTACCGTCCAATCGCCAACCGGTTAGTCGGGATTGTCCCAAGCCACGACCAACCCCGTCAATCCGGAGGACGCCTTCGCGGACGACGAGCAATCGGACGCCCAGCGTCGTCAACGCACCGCGCAACGCATCGATCTGTCGAAAACCGGCGCCCGACGCTGCGGCTGATCCACTGCCGAGGCTCGGCACGACCCCCACCGTCGCCTGCGGCGGAATGTAGCTGCGTGACGGTCGTGCTCGCGCCGTCGCGACAACGTCGTTGCTGACCACTAGAGCGAACGTTCGCCTGATCAAATGCACGGCGCCATATCGGTCGTATACGGCAGCCTGCGCATGACCGGAAATGGACGCGGTGGCGCGGGCGTCATAGCGACCGGCCGAGAAATAGGTGTGGGGGAGGCTGATCACGGTCCCGATCGAACCGTTCCGAGTCGCGCCTTGTCCATCACCGAAATCGAGCGTCCAGCTCGTGACCGACCAGTCGATGATGGCCATGCTCAGATAAAGGTTGAGGTCCTGGGTCAGGGCGCTGTTGAGCGCTGCCGTGACCACGCTGGGCGAACCGGCGGTCGCGACCGCTGGCGCGGCCGTGACCTGCAGATCCAGGTCGAGCCGCGCGGTGGCGTCCGCCGTCGCTGGTTGGCCCACGGGCGTGCTCGACGGACTCGCGCATACCATCGTCGTGGTGCCGAAGTTGGGGGCCGGCGCACTGGGTGGCGGGTCGTTGATCTGTCGCATGGTGGCGCGATCAAAGACATATACCGCCCAGATCCAAGGACAGGACGTGCTAGCGATCGGTTCCGGCACCCACTCGGCGACATACGGCGACTGGTGGCCGGTTCCGGTTGGCGCCGGATAGGCGACGGTCGCGTCGCTTACCTGCGCATAAACGAACGCATGCCCTGCATACCCGGACACCGCTGTGATCGTTACCGTTGGTGTGGTCGGGTCAAGCGTGTGACCACTGGTTGCGGTGCTGACCAGCAGAGCAAGGCTAATGCCGAGGGTCAGCAGGGCTTTCACGATCGCGCCAACAGCTCTCATGTCCGGATTTCGG
>VBJI01000136.1 GCA_005880875.1 Chloroflexota bacterium | reverse complement strand
CATGCCGACGACCTCCGTCAGAAAAGAGGCGAGGACGGCGCCGATGAAGACATAGATCGCGATGTACGAGCGTGACGTGATTTCGGGCAGGTAGCGCGAATAGTCGGAGGCATACGGCGACCAGCTCATGATGTAGGAGAAGGAGACCGCCAGGACGATCGCAAACAGGGCCAGGGTGCCGCCGGCCGTTTTCGGGTGCCAGGCGGCAATCGTCGAGCCATGGCTGAGCGCGATCACGGTGGCGATGGCGAAGAGGATGCCGAGGATGAGCGCCAGGTAGCGCTCGAACGCCTGGATCAGGTTGTGGCCGTAGATGACGAGCAGGGTTTGCACCACGACCAGGACGACGGCCGCGACCGCGAACGGCAGTCCGGGAATCAGCAGCTGGATGGCGAAGCTCCCCAGGATGGTATTGACCGTGAACCAGCCCGCGGTGCTCAGCCAGTTGAGAAAGGCCGGCGCGTAGCCACCCACGCGGCCGAAGGCGCGCCGTCCGATGAACATTTGGGGGTAGCCTGCCGCCGGCCCCATCGCCGCCGACCAGGCCAGCACCAGCCCGCCGAGAATATTGCCCAGGGCCAGCGCCAGAATCGCCGGGCCGATCGAAAGCCCGAGCGCGACCGGCACGAAGCCGATGGCGTAGTCGGCGATCGTGAGGTTGGCCGCCAGCCAGAGCCAGAGGAGCTGCCGGCTGTGGCCGTGCCGTTCGGCGAATGGAATGTGCTCGATCGAGTACGGTTCCGGGACGGCCACCCGGTCGCCGTATCGAGCGGATTCAGCCACCGCCTACAAGCCTAGCAATCGTTAAGGGCACTGTCGATTTCGCCATCGCCCCATTCGTCGAATAGGCAGAATAAACAGGCCGGGAGGCCGCAAGGAGGACAAGCGTGAAATACATGATGTTGCTGGTCAGTGAGGCAGGCGCCTGGGAGAGCATTCCCGAGGCAAAGCAGAAGGAGATCTTCGGCCGGATCGGTCAGTGGTGGGGCGAGCTCAACGGAAAGGGCAAGATCGTCGAGGGCTACCAATTGCAGCCGGTGCATACCGCCACCACCGTGAAGTTGAATGGCGGGAAGCCGGTCGTTACCGATGGACCCTTCGCCGAAGCCAAGGAGACCATCGGCGGATACGGCGTTCTCAACGTCGCCAACCTCGACGAGGCGATCGCGATCGCCAAGAGCTGGCCCGGCGGCGGCAAGGTCGAGCTCCGGCCGGTCGTCGAGCGCGAGGGGATGTAGACGTCCGGGAACCGCGCGGCGGTTGATGCCGCGCTCACGTCGGTTTTTCGAGAGGAGGCGGGCCGGCTGACGGCAGCCCTGGTCCGCTTCCTCGGCGATTTCGATCTGGGGGAGGAGCTGGTCCAGGAGTCGGTCGTCGAGGCGCTGCAGCACTGGCCAGCCGAAGGCATTCCCGTAAATCCGGGCGCCTGGCTGATGACGACCGCGCGCCGCAAGGCGCTCGACCGGCTGCGCCGGGGAAAGACGTACATGGAAAAGCTGTCTCTGCTGGTAGCGTCGTCCAGCAACGAGGTGAGGGGGGAGCAGGACGATCGGTTGCGGCTGATCTTCACCTGCTGCCACCCCGCGCTGAGCCGCGAGGCGCAGGTCGCGCTCACGCTTCGCGCGGTGATCGGACTCACAACGCCGGAGATCGCGCGCGCCTTCCTTACCAGCGAGGCGACCATGGCGCAGCGAATCGTCCGGGCCAAGCGGAAGATCGTCGAGGCCGGCATCCCCTATCGAATGCCGGACGCCGACGAGCTCAACGACCGCCTCGACGACGTGCTGGCGGTCCTCTATCTGGCGTTCAACGAGGGATACCTGGCCACCTCCGGCCCCTCGCCGGCTCGTCGCGACCTGGCCGAGGACGCCTGCTGGCTGTCGACCCTGCTGATGCGATTGCTCCCCAACGAGCCGGAGGTGATCGGACTGGTGGCGTTGATGCAACTGCACCTGGCGCGGGCGACGGTTCGTTTCGATCGCGCCGGCGGGCTGATCCTGCTCAAAGACCAGGATCGCGGCCGCTGGGACCAGCAAGCGATCAGGGAAGCGTCGGCCATGGTGGAGCGCGCCTCCTGGCTACGACGGCCGGGCCCCTATCAACTCCAGGCGGCGATCGCCGCCTGCCACGCGGAGGCGCCGTCATGGGCGGAGACCGACTGGGCCCAGATCCTCCTGCTCTACAGCTCGCTGCTGGTTTTCTGGCCGACGCCGGTGGTGCGCCTGAACCGCGCCATCGCCCTGCGCCACGTCGCCGGAGCGGAGGCCGCCCTGACGGAGCTGCAGGGACTCGCGGTTGAGTTGAAGGACTACCACCTCTATCACTCCACCCGTGCCCAGCTGCTCCGCGAGCTCGGCCGCGAGAGCGAGGTTCCCGCCGCGCTCAACCGGGCGCTGGAGCTCACGGACAATCCAGCGGAGCGCGCGCTGCTGCAGCGGCGCATGGGATGAGTTTCGAGGTCGTTCCCCAGGGCCGCTTCGACCTGGAGACGCAGGTGGCGCATTTTGTCGGCTGGCCGCGGCGTGGCGACTCGATCGTGATGGCCTTTCCGGTGGAAGGCTGGAGAGGTTCTGCCGCCGTTCTCCTCCGGCAGCAGGGCGACCAGATCCACGGGGAAATCCACGGGGCTTCGCAGGCGGATGCCCAGGCGGCCTGGCGACAGGCGCTCGCGACCCTCTCGCTCGATGTCGATGGTCGCGGCTTTGCGGACGTCGGTCGGCGCGACCCGGTGATTGGCCGCCTCCAGGTGGAGTATCAGAATCTCCGACCGGTCCTGTTTCACTCGCCGTACGAAGCTGCGTGCTCGTTTCTGATCGGGCATCGAATCACGATCCAGCAGACGCGCCGCCTCCGCCAGAAGATGGCGGAGGAGGCTGGTGGGGCGATCATGGTGGACGGCGCGAAGGTTTTCGCCTTTCCCAACCCACGGGCCTTGCTGCGGATTGAGAGTTTTCCCGGCGTGGCACGGGCTAAGGTCGAACGGCTTCATGCAGCAGCCCGCGCCGCCCTCGACGGGCTGCTCGACCGTCGCCGCCTCCGGGCGCTGCCGGAAGCGGACGCGCTCGAGCAGCTTCAGACCCTACCCGGAATCGGCCCGTTTTTCGCCCAGGGCATTCTGATGCGCGGCGCCGGGTTGGTGGATGCCGTGACCGACGATGACCTGACGCCACGCGCGATCCAGTTGCTCTACGAACTGCGCGAGCGACCGGATCGGGCCGCGGTCCTCGACATCGCCGAGCGCTGGCGACCGTTTCGAATGTGGGCGATCGTCCTGCTCAACGTGTGGGTCCGCAACCAGCCGGCCGACGTGGTCGGCCGCCGAGGGGTTCGTAACCGGGCCAAATAGCGACTCGTTAGACTGCTTGCGGTCTATGCGGAGCCTGATGAGTCTCGGGCTTGGATGCAGCGGCTGCGTGACGCTGCTGGGCATCCTCCTGAGCGTGACGCTGATCGGCCTGCATATCGGGTTCCCCCTGGTCGTGATCGGCGTGCTCGGCTTGATCGGCTTCGGCGTCGGCCGAATGGTATTCCGCGAGCCGCCGGCTTAGCCGATCGGCACTGGCTCGTACGCTTCGACCAGCTCGTGCTGCGCCGTGCGTGCCACGATCAAGACGAGGTCGACATCGCCGTCGTTGGCGACGGCGTGCGGGGCGTTGGGTGGCACGAAAATGAAATCACCCGGCTCGATCGGCGCGATGTGATCGAGACGCGGCCC
>VBJI01000135.1 GCA_005880875.1 Chloroflexota bacterium | reverse complement strand
TCCGGCAAGCTCGGCGCCTGCGGCATCCGCGAGATACTCCCTCGAACGCGAAACGGCGAGTTGAATGATCGGGCCGATGAGGAGGGCGATCGCATAAAGGAGGGCGCCAAGGATGACCAGAGCAATGACTCCCCGCTCGCCCTCGTCGCGATCGGTGCTGTGGCGAGCGGCTAGCTGCCATGCCCAGCCGGCCAGCAGGAGAGCCGCGCCGACAACCGTACTGACGATCAGCAGGAGAAGGATGTCGCGATGCTTGATGTGGCTGAGCTCGTGAGCCACGACCCCATCCAGCTCATCGTTGCTCATGATGTCGAGGAGTCCGGTGGTGACGGTCAGCGCGGCGTGCTTTGCATCGCGTCCGGTGGCGAAGGCGTTCGGCGCCGGATCGTCCATTACGAAGACTTTGGGCTTGGGAAGGCCGGCCCGGCTCGCCAACCGCTCGACTGTGCGGTGCAGCTGCGCAAACGCCACCGGATCGGCCGGTTCGGCTCGGGACATTCGGAGCACCGCAGCAGCCCCACGGAAGTATCCGTAGGCGGAAGCCGCCAGGGCGATGATGCCAAGGGTAGTTGCGCCTGACCACACACCACTGGGTCCAGAGGCGATATAGCCGATCAACCCACCAGCGCTAAGCCAAACTCCAAGAAAGGCCAGGATGAGCACCGCGCTCTTGGCGCGATTGCCCAGGACCAGCCGCGAGAGACCCCAAGCGTTCATGGCATCACGGTAGCCTTTAGGGTCTTATTCCGGGTCGATCGGGTCGTGTCGAAAACGCCCCCTGCCACTCGATGCATGAGTGAGGCCACAGAGGCTCGGACCAGATTCAATAGGAGGAGATAGAGATGCGTGTACTCGTGCTGGCAAAGGAAGACCATCAGTCCCAGGCGGCGAAGCCCCCAACACCGGAGATGATGGCGGAGTTCCAGACGTTCAACGAAGAGCTGGTCAAGGCGGGGGTGGTGATCGGGGATGGCCGTCTCTACCCGAGCTCGCAGGGCAAGCGGATGCGATTTGACGGAAAGAAGCGCACCGTCATCGACGGGCCGTTCGCGGAGACCAAGGAGCTGGTGGCCGGTTATTGGCTGTGGCAGGTGCGCTCCATCGACGAAGCGCTCGAGTGGCTCAAGCGGTCACCCTTCGATGCCGGGACCTACGAGATCCGCCAGATCATGGAGTTCGAGGGCATGTGACAGAACTCTCGCCGGCAGCCACCGAGGCGCATCGGGCGATCGAAGCCATCTGGCGGATCGAATCGGCCCGGCTGATCGCCGGGCTGGCTCGCGTCGTCGGCGACATCGGGACGGCCGAGGAGCTGGCGCAGGATGCGCTCGTTGCCGCGCTCGAGCAGTGGCCCATCTCCGGCGTGCCGGAGAAGCCGGGTGCCTGGCTGATGGGGACGGCGAAGCATCGCGCGATCGACCTGCTCCGCCGCCGGCAGACGCTCGAGCGCAAGCACGAGGAGATCGGACGGGACATCGAGCGGGCTCAGGAGGTCATTGACCCGGAGGCGGCGATGGATGAGGACGTCGGAGACGAACTCCTCGGCCTCATCTTCATGGCGTGCCATCCAGTCCTCTCGAAGGACGCCCGGGTCGCCCTCACGCTTCGCGTCCTCGGGGGCTTGACGACCGAGGAGATCGCGCGGGCGTTCCTGGTGCCGGTCTCGACCATCGCCCAGCGTATCGTCCGCGCAAAGCGGACCCTCACCGAAGCGCGCGTCAGGTTCGAGGTTCCAGCTGGACCTGAGCGCGTGGCGCGGCTTGCTTCGGTCCTCGAGGTGATCTACCTGATCTTCAACGAGGGCTATTCCGCCACGGCGGGCGACGACCTGGTCCGACCGGCGCTGTGTGAGGAGGCGCTGCGCCTGGGCCGAATCCTGGCTGAGCTCATCACAACCGAGGCGGAAGTCCATGGGCTGGTCGCGCTGATGGAAATCCAGGCCTCACGTCTGCGGGCTAGGATTGGCCCCTCGGGGGAGGCCATCCTCCTGCTCGACCAGAACCGATCGCGTTGGGATCGCCTGCTCATCCGCCGCGGCCTGGCGGCGCTCGAGCGCGCCGAGCGGCTCGGGGGCGCAATGGGTCCCTACGCGCTGCAAGCCGCAATCGCCGCATGCCATGCCCGGGCCTCGACCGCGGCGGACACGGATTGGCCGCGCATGGTGGCGCTCTACGACGCGGTCGCCGAACTCGCGCCCTCGCCGGTCATCGAGCTGAACCGGGCGGTCGCGGTGGGAATGGCGTTCGGTCCCGCAGCCGGCCTGGCGCTCGTGGATGGGCTGGTCTCCGAGCCACCGCTCAGCACGTACCACCTGCTACCGGCCGTTCGCGGCGATCTGTTGCGAAAACTCGGCCGGTCCGCGGAGGCGCGCGCCGAGTTCGAGCGCGCCGCGTCGCTCACCCAGAACGTCGCGGAACGCAAGCTCCTGCAGAGGCGAGCCGCCGAGTGTACCGCGGAGGGAATGGCTGGCTAAGGCCGTCCCGAGCGGAGGATGCTCCAGGCCACATAGACGCCGAGAACGCTGGCCAGTACGAAGCCAACGACCAGTACCACCCCGATCTGCGGGTCGCTCCGAACGTGATAGGCCGACAGCAAGACGGCGAGCGCGATCACGAAGGCGGCGGCCAGGATCCCCAGCACCACCCGGTTCATGGTCCGTTCCAGCCGGCGGAGAATGGGATCGAAGCCCGACGGCCGGATGGCGAATTCGGTGTCGCCACGCTCCAGCGAGCTCAACAGGCGCCGCAGCTGCTGGGGGAGCTCGATGCCCAGCCGCGCCAGGTCGATTCCGGCCTGGCCGACCGACTTCCCCCAGCCAAGCGGCGAGAAATGGCGCACCATCATGCCGCGGGCGTAGGGGACCAGGACTGCCGTGAACTCGAAACTCGGATCGAGCCGCGTCACGAGGCTCTCGTGCATCAGCACCGTCTTGAGCAGCAAGGCGTACCCGGCCGGCAGGTGCAGCCGGTGGCGACGAACCACGCCGAGGACATCGTTGACCACCGGCCGAATTGCTATCTCGCCTACCGGACGGCCGTAGTAGCGCGCTCGCAGATGCTCGACGTCTCGTTTCAATGCGGCGCGGTCGATATGGCGGCCCGCGACTCCCAGCTCGAACAGCGCATCCACCTGGCGATCTGGATCCTCGCTGGTGAAGGCGAGCAGTGTCCATACCAGCTGCTCCTGGATGCGCGGTCCGACCGTGCCCACCATCCCGAAATCGACGACGCCGATCCGCTCCCCCGGTTGGATGAAGAAATTGCCGGCGTGGGGATCGGCATGAAAGAAGCGATCTCGGAAGACCATCTTGAGCACCATGCGTGCGCCGTTCATCGCCACCCGGCTGCGATCGAGCCCGGCGGCATCCAGGGCGGCAAGGTCATCGACCTTGATGCCATCGATCCGCTCCAGGGTGAGCACCCGATTCGTCGTCTCTTCCCAGAACACGCGCGGGAAGGCGACGGACTCATCACCGGCAAAATTGGCGCTGAAGCGCTCAGCGTTCCGCCCCTCCTGGATGTAATCGGTCTCGGCCCGCAGCGTATGCGCAAACTCGTGGACCAGGCCGACGACGTCGTACTCCTCCGCCACCGGCCAGCGCCGGCTGGCGTTCGCGGCCAGATTGCGCAGGATCTGCAGGTCTTGTTCGATCTGGTCGGCGACGGCGGGCCGCTGCACCTTCACCACCACCGGGGTGCCGTCTCGCAAGGTGGCGGCGTGCACCTGGCCGATCGACGCCGCCGCCAGTGGAGCCGGATCGAAACTGCCGAACAACGCGTCGATTGGCCGGTCGAATTCCGACTCGATCACTGACGTCACCACACCGGCTTTCAGCGGCGGCGCGGCATCCTGCAGCTTCGCCAGCTCGGCCTGGTAGGCGACCGGCAACAGATCGGCGCGGGTGGAAATGATCTGACCGAGCTTGATGAAGGTCGCACCAAGCTCTTCCAGGGCGCGGCGGACGTGCTCCGGTCGGGACAGCGGTTGCTCGTATCCGCGGTTGAAGATCCGCTGCAACGGGACGAAACGCTCGAGCCCGGCGACGCTGATGAAGAACCCAAGCCCGTGCCGGGCGAGCACCTGGCTGATCTGGCGGTAACGGCGGGCCGACGACTGCGGGGCGATGTGAGCCAGCCTATCAAGCACACTCGATACGCTATGCACCGGTGAAGGCCGACCTGCTCGACACCGCCGTCCTGGATCGCGTCCCTGGCTGGGCCGGACAGGTGCGCCAGGTCGAGCCGCTGGGGGGCGGCATCACGAATCGAAACTTCCGGGTCACGGTCGGCGATAGCATCTTCGTCGTCCGGATCCCGGCCAGCACGGGCGACCTGCTTGGGATCGACCGCCGGGTCGAGCATGAGGCCAGCCGCTTGGCCGCCATCGCCGGGGTCGGACCCGAGGTGATCGCCTTCATCGAGCCTGAGGGCGCGCTCGTGACGCGTTTCATCGCCGGCCAACCGGTGACCGATGCCGCCGTTCACGAGCCGGCCATGTTGGACCGGATCGCGCACGCCCTCCGCCGCATTCATCAATGCGGGGAAGTCTCGGCCGGCTTTTCGCCATTCCGGGTGGTCGAGGCCTACGCTCTGACGGCGACCCGACACGGTGGGCGCCTGCCGGCCGCGCACGAGCGCGCGCAAGCGGTGGCGACCGCCATCGAGCGGGCGGTCCGCCCCGAGCCGCCAGTGCTGTGTCACAACGATCTGCTCAACGCGAATTTCATCGACGACGGCGCCACCATCCGGATCGTCGACTGGGAGTACGCCGGCATGGGTGACCGCTATGTCGGACTTTCGCGAGGCGATGTGGGGGGTCCTCCAGACCGCCATCTCGGAGCTCGACTTCGACTTTGGCGCATACGCCACCAAGCATTTCGAGCGGTTGCTTGTGGGTGCCAGGGATCCCCGCTTCAACGACTGGATGAATCAGGCCTCGGTGTGACGCTACCGGAGCGGGCACGCGTCGTCATCATCGGCGGCGGGGTCGGCGGCACCAGCATCGCGTACCACCTGGTCCGCCGTGGCTGGCGGGACGTGGTCCTGGTCGAGCGGGCGCAGCTCACCAGTGGATCGACCTTCCATTCCGCCGGGCTGGTGGGTCAGCTGCGCTCCACCATGCCGCTGACGCGGCTGATGATGGATAGCGTCGCCCTCTATAGCCGGCTCAAGGACGAGACCGGCATCGATGTCGGATGGCGACCAGTTGGCAGTCTGCGGCTGGCGTCCTCGAGAGAACGGATGGAAGAGCTGGAACGGCAGGCGGGCTGGGGGATGAGCTTCGGTTTACCGCTCGAGCTCGTCGGCGCCGACGAAGCCCGCCGACGATTTCCGCTGATGGTCACCGACGGCGTGCTCGGCGCCGCATTCTTGCCCAGCGACGGCTACCTCGACCCGAGCGGGCTGGCGCTCGCCCTTGCCGAGGGCGCGCGGCGCGGCGGAGCCCGCATCCACGAAGGCGTGCGCGTTACCGCGCTCGCCATCAGCCGCGTCGGCGTGCGCCAGGTGGTGACCGACCAGGGCGCGATCGAGGCCGAGGTCGTCGTGAACGCGGGCGGCATCTACGCCCCAGAGATCGCCGCGATGGCCGGGCTGTCGGTGCCCATTATTCCGATGGCCCATCAATACCTGCTGGCTCGGATCCCTGAGCCGATCCCGGACGACCTGCCCACCATGCGCGACCCCGACCTGCTCGTCTATTTCCGCCGCGATGCGAACGGGCTGGTGATGGGCGGCTATGAGCGCAACCCGGCGCCCTGGGGACTCTCGGGGATCGCGCCCGATTTCAATAACCGGCTCCTGCCGGAGGACTGGCCGCGGTTCGAGCCGCTCTCGCAAAACGCCGTCTCCCGGGTGCCCGCGCTGGAGCATGGCCAGGTATTGAAGCTGATCAATGGGCCCGAGGCGTTCACGCCCGACAACGAGTTCCTGCTGGGTGAGTCGGCCGTCCGCGGCTTCTACCTGGCGGCCGGCTTCTGCGCGCATGGTATCGCGGGCGCCGGCGGGATGGGTCGGGCGATGGCGGACTGGATCATCGACGGCGAGCCCGGCCTCGACCTGTGGAAGATGGACCTGCGGCGCTTCGGCAGCCAGTACCGAAGCCAGACCTACACCCTGGCGCGAACCACCGAGGTCTACTCGACCTACTACGACATCCACTACCCGAATGAGGAACGCGAGGCTGGCCGTCCCCTCCGCCTCTCCCCCACCTACGCCAGGCTGAAAGAGCTGGGCGCCTGTTTCGGCGAAAAATCGGGCTGGGAACGACCCAACTGGTTCAGTACTAATGCCGTCGAGCCAGACGGACAGCGCCCAACTGGGTGGGCGGCGCAGCACTGGTCACCTGCGATCGCGAGCGAGCATCGCGCCACCCGCGAACGCGCCGGATTGTTCGACGAAACCTCGTTCGCCAAAATCGAGATCAGGGGGCCGGGCGCGCTGGGCTTCCTGCAGCGGCTCTGTGATAACGACATCGACCAGCCGGTCGGCCGCATTACGTACACGCAGATGCTGAACCAGCGCGGGGGGATCGAGTGCGACTTCACGGTGACGCGTGTCGATGAAGATAGCTTTTTCATCGTGACCGGCACCGCGTTCGGCAATCATGACCTGGCCTGGATGCGCCGACACCAGCCAACCGACGGTTCGGTCTTGATCGAAGATGTCACCTCCTCGCGCGCCTGCCTTGGGATCTGGGGTCCTCGCGTCCGCGACATCGTGCAACCGCTCACTGAAACGAACCTGTCGACGGCTGG
>VBJI01000184.1 GCA_005880875.1 Chloroflexota bacterium | reverse complement strand
ATCCACCTCACCCTCGAGGATGTAAAAACCTTCATCCTCCCTGCGGTGGACATGGAGTGGCGGGCCAAATCCGGCGGGAGCAAGCTGGTCGAGAAAGGCGACGCCGCCGACACCGTCAGTCGCGCCCGCCTTCCGGGTCATCAGCGTGCCGATAAACCAGGTCGCGTCGCCCTCGCCGTCGTGCAGGACCACTGGCTTCGACGTCTGCGCTTTCATATGCCCTCCTTCGGATGATTGTCAGCGCGCGACTGCAACCGTAGTTATAGGGGCGGAGAGGATCGAACTCTCGACACCCTGCTTAAAAGGCAGGTGCTCTACCACTGAGCTACACCCCCGCGCTCGATTATAGGTAGGGATGTCAGCCCAACCGGCCGTTGGTCAGAACTTATTGAGCAGGTTGAAGACCGGGGAGTATGCCTGGGTCAGCGCCTGCCAGGTGAGCCAGGCGATGGCGAGCAGAATCCCGATGATCAACACCGCTTCCACCATGTCGAGCCAGTGATGGAGATGGCGGGTCAGCAAACCAAACCTCCTATCCAGAGCCTAGATTTATCGGCCTGGTCCGTCAATGGCCGAAATGCCCAACCTCAACTGCTAGACTCGACCCCCAAATGCCGAGCAGCCGCCCGGACGCCTGGGCGATCCTCAACGAGTTCACCAAGAACCCGAGCCTGATCAAGCACGCCCTGGGGGTGGAGTCAGCGATGCGCGCCTACGCCCCGAAGTACGGGGGCAACCCGGACACCTGGGGGGTCGTCGGCCTCCTCCATGACTACGACTACGAGCGCTACCCGGAGGTGGGCGAACACGCCGTCAAGGGCGCCGAGATCCTCAAGGAGCGGGGCTGGCCGGAGGAGATCTGGTACGGGGTCCTCTCGCATGCCGACTATGCCAACGCTCCCCGCACCACCCCGATGCAGAAGGTCCTCTACGCCGTCGACGAGCTGGTCGGGTTCGTCGCCGCCGTGGCGCTGGTCAGGCCGAGCAAGTCCGTCGCCGAGGTCGACGTCGCGGCGGTCAAGAAGAAGTTCAAGGACAAGGCCTTCGCCCGGGCGGTGCATCGGGAGCAGATCTTCAGCGGTGCCGAGCAGCTGGGCGTCGACCTGGACGGCCACATCCAGGTCGTCATCGACGCGATGAAAGGAAACGCGGCTCCCCTCGGGCTGGCCGGAACCGCCGCCTAACCGGTCACGCGGCGATCCGGCCGTCACGCATCTGCAGCACCCGGTCGGCGCCGGTGAGCATGGCTGGATCGTGCGTCACGACGAGCAGGCTCCCACCGCCGGTGCGCCGGTAGTCGGCCAGCAGGTTGACGACCTCGTGCCCGGTCGCCTGGTCGAGCGATGCCGTCGGCTCGTCGGCGAACACGACCGCCGGCCGGTGCACCAGTGCCCTGGCGACGGCCACGCGCTGCCGCTCACCGATCGACAGCTGATAGGGCCGCTTTTGGAGCTTGTCGCCGAGGCCAACCCGGCGGAGCAGCTCCTGGGCGTAGGCGGCCGTGTCGTGGTTGCGCTTGACCGCCCCCACCATGACGTTTTCGACGGCGCTCAGGTAATTGACGAGGAAGTGCTGCTGGAAGACGAACCCGAAGCGATGCCGCCGCAGCCGCATCAGGCCGGCCCCCGACAGGCTGGCGTAGTCCCGGTCCTCGAAGCTCACCGCGCCTCGGTTCGGACGCTTCAACCCGGAAAGCAAGTACATCAGCGAGCTCTTTCCCGATCCCGAGGGGCCGATCAGCCCCACAAAGCTGCCGCGCTCGACCGCCAGGCTGACGGTGTCGACGGCGTGCGCGACGCTGCCGCCGGAGCGATAGTCGAGAGCGAGATCCTGGGCGCTCAGCATCAGTCTCTCCGCTCGATGATCGAGATGGGATCGAGGCGCAGCAGCTGCCAGCCAACCGTGCCCATCCCGAAGAGGAAGACCATCAGGGGAATCGGCAGCGTGTGCAGCGCCAGGACGTTCCAGTCGAAGACGTTCATCAGCAGGCCGTGGGGAATCATGAAGACCGCATTGAACCAGCTCAAGACGGCCACCGCGACCCCGACCCCGACGAGCCAGGCCGCCAGGGTGACCCCGAAGGATTCGAGCGCCACCCGTCGGATCAGGCCCCAGCGGCTGTACCCGACCGCGGCCAGCAAGCCG
The DNA here is from genome assembly GCA_005880875.1 of Chloroflexota bacterium. Taxonomy (GTDB): domain Bacteria; phylum Chloroflexota; class Dormibacteria; order CF-121; family CF-121; genus CF-13. Next base: position 11,380 of record VBJI01000184.1, on the reverse strand, counting down.
AACTCGTTCATCCGCTGGCGGAAGAAGAGGTTGTTCAAAAGTCCGACGACCAGCGACAGGACGAGGGTGACCAGCAGGATCAGGAAGCGGTTGATGGAATCGAGGTTGGCGATCAGGCTGTCGATCTTGGCCTTGATGTACGGCCAGTCGAAGAGCCGGAACGCCTGATTCCCGACCAGTCGCTGCAGCTGCTCGTGCACCGCCTGCTCATGGCCCGACTGCGGAATCACGATCAGCCCCTGGTACCGGCGCTCGAACAAATAGTGCTGGGTCATGTAGTCGAGCGGGATGATCCCGAGCCGCGTCGGCCCACGGATGATCCCGACCACGGTAAAGGCATCAGGCAGGCGATCGAGCTCGTCGAGATTGTTGCCCAGCTGGCCGCCGACGGCGACGTGGCGGGAGCGGGCGATCTCTTCCGATACGGCGATCTCGCTGGCGTTCTGCCGCGGTAGACGGCCGGCGACCACGCGGTCGCCGTAGAGCGTCAACAGTTGGGTCATACCCGGCTGGTCGATGCCGTACAGGTCGAACTGGGCATTACCCGCGAGCAGGTTGATGTCCAGATTCGAGTAGGCGTCTCGCTTGACCAGCGCCGTTCCCGGGATGCGGGCGCTGTCGGCGAGGAGCTTGTCGAGGCCCGGCTGCGGTTGCTCGATCGATCCCAGGCTGGCGGTGAGCTGGTCGAGCGCGCTCCGGAATTGGTCGATGGTGGCAGTGGGAGAAGGCGGCACCGGCAGGTCGGCCAGATTCTGGCCAGCGCGGTTCAGGCTCGCGGTATCACGATTCAGGGCCTGCAGCGATTGCTGCAATCCGTTGGCATCGGCCGAGGCGCTACCCACCGCCAGCTGCAGTCTCCCCAGCTGGGCGCTGTCCGGGAGCACCGACTGCAGCCACGTCTGGTGCTGCTGCAGGTAGGTGATCAAGGGGCGGGGATCGTTCGGATGCTGCATGAGCTGTGAAACCAGCTGGTTGAACGCCTGCTCCTCGGTTTGAAGGCGCTGCACCCGGACAATGAGATCCCCCAGCGGCACCAGGTCGCCGCGCAGCCGCGCCGCGTAATAGCGGGCATTCGCGGCATCGATCTCGAGCCGCTGCACGGCCGGCAGCTGCGCCCGGGCTTGCGCAGGCAGCGCGATGACGGCGTTGTAGTACGAAGTAATCCCGCCCGGGCCGTCGAGTGCGTCGACCTGGAGTTGGACATCGTGCAACCGGGCCAGGGAATCCTGCAGTGGGTTGGCCAGGTCCTGGTCCCGCGTGGCGCGTGGGGCAACCAGGATCAGTTTCTGATAGCTGCCGAAGGTGGCATAGGCCGTCTCACGCGCCGATGCCAGCAGCGAATCGGTGACCACGACGCCCAGGATCGCGAGCGCCAGGATGCCGACCACCGGCAGCACCTTGCGTTTGTTGCGGAAGTAGAAGTTCCGCAGCGACAGGGGATTGGTCATGCACGCGCTATCAATGATAAGTGTGATCCGCGATCCGCCCGTAGAATGGGTTCGCGTTGCCCGAACTGGTTGACTTCTATCGCGTGGACGACCTTCTCAATGAGGAGGAGCGGCTGGTCCGCTCGACGATCGGGCGCTTCGTCGACGAGCGCTTTCTTCCGATCGTCGCCGAGCACTACGAGCGGGCGACTTTTCCCACGGAGATCGTGCCCGAGCTTGCCCGCCTGGGGGTCTTTGGTATGCACCTGAAGGGCTACGGCGCCGCCGGCATGAGCAATGTGATGTATGGCCTCGCCTGCCAGGAGCTGGAGCGCGGCGATAGCGGGCTGCGCAGCTTCGTCTCCGTTCAGGGCTCACTCTGCATGTTTCCGATTCATCGCTACGGCTCGGAGGAGCAGAAGGAGCGCTGGCTGCCGCGGATGGCGAAGGGGGAAGTGATCGGCTGCTTCGGGTTGACCGAGCCGGAGTTCGGCTCCAACCCGGCCGGCATGGCAACGCGCGCTCGGCGGGACGGCGACGACTGGATCATCAACGGCACGAAGCGGTGGATCACCAATGGCAACGTGGCCGACCTGGCGATCGTCTGGGCGCGCAGCGAGCAGGGCATCCGTGGCTTCCTGGTGGAAAAGGGCACCGAGGGCTTTGCCGCGCGTGAGATCCACCACAAGCTGTCGATGCGAGCCTCGATCACCTCTGAGCTGGTCCTCGATGACGTCAGGGTCCCCGCCTGCAACGAGCTGCCGGAGGCGCAGGGCCTGAAGGCGCCGCTGTCCTGCCTCAACGAGGCCCGCTACGGGATCGTCTGGGGTGTGCTCGGTGCCGCCATCGCCTGCTACCGGAGCGCGCTGGAGTACGCGAAGGCGCGAGTCCAGTTCGACAAACCGATTGCCGGCTATCAGCTCACCCAGGAAAAGCTGGTCAACATGCTGACCGAGATCACCAAGGGGCAGCTGCTCGCCCTGCAGCTCGGCCGCCTGAAGGACCAGAGCAAGGCATCGGCGACGCAGATCTCAATGGCCAAGATGAACAACGTGCGCGAGGCGCTGGAGATCGCCCGTGACGCGCGAACTATCCTGGGCGCCAACGGCATCAGCCTCGAGTACCCGGTGATGCGCCACATGAACAATCTCGAGACCGTGTTGACCTACGAGGGGACGAGCGAGATCCACATGCTGGCCATCGGCGAAGAGATCACCGGGATCGGCGCCTTCAAGTAGTCAGGCGTTCTTCTGATCCAGGCCGAACATCGGCAGACATGGCTCCAAGCCGTGAATCTGAATATCGCCTCGGCGGTTTCTCTGCCAGACCTGACGTTCAAGGCGAAACCGGATAGCCCGCCGCGACCGGCCGCGAACCGATTTGATCTCATCGCCGTTCTCGACGTAACTAAGCGCTCGGGAAACTTTGAGGGAGGCTATGTTGTCGTCAAACGCCGTACTCGTAGCCCGCTCAGCGCCGAGCCCCTCAAATGCCAGGTGGAGGACGGCGGCTCGCATTTCTGTCCCCACGCCCCGTCTCTGAAACGCCGTTCCCAACCAGGAACCGGTTGCGACCTGCCGGGTCACCGCGAACTCGGCGGCGACGAGATCTTGGACGCCGACGATCGTTTCTCCCTCTCGCACCACGAGGTTGAGCGCCCAGCGGTGCGGCTTCCAGTTGGCCCGCAGAGCCCACCAGAACTGCAGCGAATTCCTTGGCCGAACCTCTGGGGGATCGTCTGTCCACGGGATCTCGAATGGCATGACGGCTCGGTCGTGGATTCCTTGGCTGGCGACCGCATTCAGGGCATCCAGATCTTCATCGGTGGGATAGCGTAGAGACAGTCGGGGGGTTTCGATGTGCAACCCGAACAGTGGCCAGTCGCGCTCGAGCGACATCGGGCTACGGTCGAATCTCTCGCGGCTTGTTCGTGTAGATCGCGTTCGCCGGCAGGGCCTTCGACCATGCCAACGAAACGGCGTCGTCGACCGTCCAGACGCCGATCAGCTTGCCGGCCGCGTGCAGCTCTGCGGCGGTCTCGGGTTCGATGGCCGCCCAGTGCGGGCAGAAGACGTCCGCCTCGGCGTCGTCCATGACGCGGAGCACGTCGACCGGGCGCGAGGCCTCCAGCACGCCGGTGAGGATCTCCGGCTCGAGCTCGGCGATCCGCTTGATGCTGCGATGGTCGAAGGAGATCACCACGACGTCCTGGACCATGCCTGCCTCTCGAACGGCCTGCACCACCGCCTCCTCGATCCCCGGATAGGGCAGCGGCAGGTTCTTGATCTCGATCGCGACCCCGACCTGGCCCCTGGCAAGCGATAGCACCTCGTCGAGGGTGGGAATCCGCTCGCCGGAAAAGCGCCGATCCTTCCAGCGGCCGGCGTCGAACCGCTTGAGCTCGGCGATCGTGTGGTCGCGAACCAGCCCGCTGCCGTCCGTGGTGCGATCGATCAGGTGGTCGTGGATGACGGGAAGGCCGCCATCCTCAGACCGGTGCACGTCGAGTTCGATGACGTCCACCCCGAGCTCAATCGCGGAGCGAAACGACGCCAGCGTGTTCTCAGGGAATTCGTCGGGGTTGCCGCGGTGACCACCCAGCAGCATGCGGCCACTCCGGAGTTTCGCCGCGAGATTTTCCGCGCGGGCCACGGTCATCGGCCAATGCTACGTGAACCGTCGCGAGATTTTTACATCACTCGCGACGCGCAAGAAATCTCGAGGGTGGCCGTGACACCAGCAACGGTTTCGGCGAGCGCCGGCCGGCTGAGCCATGACCCTACCCAGGATCCAATCGCTGGTGCTTCGACGGCGGGTGCAGGCGGTCACGATCGCGCTGCTGGTGCCGTTCCTGGCCGTGGCGCCATTGCATCTCCTCATGCCGGCGACCGCCAAGGCGCACGGCCTGAGCGCGCCCGTGCAGGTCGGCACCAGTTTCAGTCCGGCGCGGGCGGCCTACCTCGGGCTCGACTACCGCTCAGCCTTCAAGCGCCTGGAGGCGATGCACTTCCGCGTCATCCGTCTCGGCAGCTATTGGGACGAGATCGACCAGGACGGCTATTCCCAGCTCGACTGGCTGATGACCGAGGCGCAACGCGCCCACCAGCCGATCGTGCTCACGGTCGGGATGAAGGCGCTCGGCTGGCCCGAATTCTTCGTTCCCCCCTCGGTCCTGGACGTAAGCCGGCTCAACGCCGGGCAGGACGTCGCGTCGGACTCGGGGCTTCGCGATGCCACGCTGGGATTCGTCCAGGACACGGTGCTGCGCTACCGCGATAACCAGGAGTTGGTCGCCTGGCAGGTCGAGAATGAACCGTTCAACCGAGCCGGTCCGCAGCGGCTCTGGATCGATGCGACGTTCCTTCGCGATGAGATCAAGAGCGTGCGGCAGCTGGACGGCCATCACCGCCCCCTGATCGTCAATGCCTTCAGTCACTTCAACCTCGTCTTCGACCAGGCCTCGGCGCGTCAGGGCTTCGACCTGCGCCAGATGCTCGGCTTCGACGCGGATGGCGCCGAGAGTGACAGTCTCTCCGTCCTGAAGCCCGGGGATGTGCTCGGGCTCGATGTCTACACCGCCATCGGCTACCAGTTCCTGGGGCAGGACCATCTCAGCCGCGCCGACGCCGATTGGCCCGACCGCCTCGCCCGCCTCCACGACCTGGCGAAGCGACAGGGCAAGCAGGCATGGATCACCGAAGCTCAGGCGGAGCCCTGGGAGTCCTCGGGGACGACCGATACAAATCCGAAGAGCACCAGCCCGCAGGCCATGCGCAGCATCTTCGAGAACCTCAAGGACTCCGGATATACGACCATCTTGTTCTGGGGTAGCGAATACTGGCTCTGGCGCCAGGATCAGGGCGACGCGCGCTGGACGGACACGATCAAAACCATCCTGCGCGGGGAGAGCCGGGCGCCGTTGATGACACCGTCGGTCTGAGCCCCGGGCGCCCTCAGAAGACCGCCCAGTTCACGGTGGACAGTTGGTCGTCCGTGAAGGGCACGTTCGGGATCTGCAGGAAGAGGTAGCCGATCAGCCGAGTCACCCTTGCCTCCTGGTAGTAATAGCGGCGGTGATCCTCATACGCGCTGGAATGGATCGTCTGCGCGCTCTGCCCCTGGGCAGCGCTTTCTTCAGCCGAGAGAATCAGATCGAAGTTCGCCAGGAACCCTTTAACCCGCGTATCGCGATAGAGCGTTAACCGCTTGGGTGGCGCGCCGCCTAGCAGGTCCGTGGTTACACGGTCGAAGTCCTGCCGCATCTGAGCCAGTGCGCCTGGTGGCGAGGGCGATTGGGTCTCGCGACTGAGATCCTGGTTGAGCTGCCCCAGGGAGCTCGCGACCCCGTCGAGGTAGGCGGATTCCTCCGGCCGCAGGTCGGCGGGCCTGACGTAGGGCAAGGCCACCTGACCATGAAGGAAGTCGATGACCTCATAGCCGGGCTCCCCGCGCCTGCCGGCGTCCTGCAGGAAAAAGGCGTCGACTGGCGGCGACTGCCGAGTGCTGTATCGATAAAACCCGATCCGATGCGATTGCACCTCGCGCAGTTTCGCCTGGCGCTCGTTGAGGCACAGGTCGGCAAAGTCGGTCAGCCCCGGATCCTGCAGGATGAAGAGACGCGCATTGGAGTAGCCGGCGATGCTCGGGTCGGAGGTATCGAGCACGAATGCCTCGTAGAGGGTGGCGTCCTGCCGGCTCGATTGCAGCGCTCCGGCCATCGATTGCAGGGCGCTCGCGTCCAGGGGACGCTGGCCGACCGCGTTGACCTCGAGAGTACTGCCGTCCTGCCAGCAATGGACGGCCTGGAGTCCCGCCTTGAGATGCGGACAGCCGACCGCCTGCTCGGTCGCCCGGAACGGTCGCCGGTCAGCCGAGACGCCGGCAAAGGCCACAAAGACGATGGCGATCACGATTCCCAGCGCCGTCAGGCCGGCGGCCCAGGCTCGCAATCCGCGTCGCAGCGCCGCGGGAATCAGGCGGCGGCTGAGGACCAAGAGCACTGCCGCCGTGGGGATGAAGAGCAGCGTGTACGAGGCCAGGCTGAAGACGGTGTCGGCTTGCGCCGTGCACGTCATCCCGGGGTAGGCGGCGCCGGCTCGCAGCGGCGCGAAGAGCCAGGCGATGACCAGCAGCCCAAGCGGCCAGAGCCATTGCAGCCACCGCCACCGGCGGCCGGGGCTTTTCGCCGCGACCGTCACTGGGCGAGGGAGACAACCGTGGGGCGGCGGGGTGGCAGCATGTAGTGAATGCCCGGCTCGACGCGTCCCCGGGCATCGAGTCCGCCATTCTGCAGGAAGGCGCTGGTCCGGGCGTAGGCTTCGTCGATCAGCCGGTCGACCTGACTGAAGTCCGTTCCGGCGGTGCCGAACTCGACGTTGGGAACCAGCAGGCAGATCTCCGCTTGCTCGGAGAAGCGCTGGTACTCCTCCAGGGTTCGCTGGCCGAGCATGATCTGGATGCTCTGCGCCAGGATGCCGGTGAGGGTGTGGTTCGGCGGTCGGCGCGGGTTCGAGGTGCTGTTGTCGATGGCGATGATGTGGGTCGCCCCCAGCTGGATGGCCTCGGCCAGGCCGACGTTCTCCGCCACCGCCCCATCGACGAACTCCTCGTTGCCGATCCGGTAGGGGTTGAACAACCCCGGAATCGCGGAGGAGGCCGCCACCGCGTCCGGCACGCTGCCGGTGGTGAAGATCTCCTTTCTGGCCCGGGTCAGGTTGGTCGCGATCACGGCGCAGGGCAGCGTTAGCTGGTCGAAGGTGGCCGGTAAATTCATGGCGGCCAGCGTTCGCAGGTAGCGGCTGTCGAAGAAGCTGTTGCGGCTGCGCATGTAGCGATACGCCATTCGCAGCGGATTGCGGTCGAAGAGGTCACGGTTGCGGATCGACCGCCAGACCTGGGCCAATTGGGCGATCGTCTCCAGATCGGGTTTCGCGGCCAGCGCCACGGCGTTGAAGGCGCCGGAGCTGCAGCCGACCAGGCCGTCGGGTTTGACGCCGGCCTCGAGCAGGGCTTTCAAGACCCCCACGCTGCAGGCGCCCCGGCTGCCCCCGCCACCCAGGACGAAGACCAAACGGCGCAGCTTCTCCCCAGGTTGCGAGACGCGGGTCCGACGCCGTCGCCACCAGGACATGGCCGGGGATCGCCAGAATCCAGTCTCCGGCATCGAGATTACGTTTGAGATCCCGGTCCGAGCATGCGCACGGCTGGAGTGTAACGGGTCGGTAGAAGTCAGCCGCAATCGGGCCAGAAGGCTGTGGACGCTGCGTTGTCTGGCTAGAAGAGGGCGACTGCAGGCCCCACGAGTCCAGCCTCGTGTTAGTCTTGCAGTATCACTTTTCGTTCCTATGCGCTGTCCCTATCTAGAGCAGATTCTCCGCAAGCGGCAAGCCTTCCTCAAGGTCTTTGCGGCTGATTGCCACGTCGACCGCAAGGTGCATCGGTTCCACAGTCTGGTCAAGTGGCCGTCGCCGCCCTGCCTGGGAAAGATGGCGACCTGTGCGCTCTATCAGGAAGCTCGCGCCACCGAGGATCTCCGGCTTCGTCGCCTGATCGACTGACGCGGCGAAACTAAGATCGACTCGTGAACTCCGATGTGATTGTCATCGGCGCGGGCGCGATCGGTAGCTCCATCGGCTATCAGCTCGCCAAGGCCGGCGTCAAGGTCATCATTCTCGAGCGTGGGCAGGTGGGCCGCGAAGCGACCGGAGCGTCGGCCGGGATGGTCGCGGCCAGCCACGACCGGAATACCCCCCAGCCGTTCGCGGCGCTCGCCACCGAAAGCGCGCGCCTTTTCCCGGCCCTGGCCGAGGAGCTGAAAGACCGAACCGGCATGGACATCGGATATCGCCGGGCGGGCCGGCTCCAGGTGGCCTTCGACGAACTGGCGGAACAGCGGCTCCGCGCGGAACGTGGCTGGCAGGTCGACCATGGGGCGATCGTGCCCTGGCTCGATCGGGCGTCGGTGCTCGACCTGGAGCCCGCCGTAAACCCGGCGGTTCGGGCCGCGGTTTACTACGCCGAGGAGTATCAGTTGCTACCCCTGATGCTCGCCCAGGCGCTGGCTCGGGCTGCCGCCGACCTGGGTGCGGCTGTGCGCGAAGGCGCCGCCATCGATCGGCTGTTGACCGAAGGTGATCGGGTGGCCGGGGTGGCCATCGGTGACGAGCGCATCCATGCCGACCAGGTGGTGATCGCGAACGGCTCCTGGGCCGGTGGCTGGGCCACGCCGCTCGAGGTGCCGATCCCGATTCGCCCGATTCGCGGTCAGCTGGTGGCGCTGCGCACGCCGGGCACCGCGCTGCGGACCGTGATCAGCGCGCAGGACGCTTATGTCGTGACCAAGCCCGACGGCTTGACCATCATCGGCACCACCGTCGAGGACGTTGGCTTCGACTCGCGGCCAACGGCAGCCGGGATCGGCAGGCTTCTCAACCTGGCGCCCCGGCTCGCCCCGCGCCTGGCCGATGCGACGTTCAGCGGCGCCTGGGCCGGGCTGCGACCGGGCACACCCGACGGCATGCCGCTGATCGGCCGGCTCCCGCCGTGGCGCGGCGTCGTGCTCGCGAGCGGCCACTTTCGTAACGGCATCCTGCTGGCGCCCGTGACCGGGGAGCTGGTCACAGACCTCATTCTGAGACGGCAACCGCGGCTGGCGATCGAGGCATTCGATCCCAGCCGGTTCCTGGTCCGTGCCGCCTGATATCCCGCGCGCCTTCGCGCGCCGGTCCGATGGTTTTCGACACGCGGCCGCCGGCGGGCTGTGGTTGGCGCCGCTGGTCTACCTCGAGCGCGCCCGATACGGTGCGGGCTGGTATGGCAAGGTGGTAAGCGCGGATCCGGAACGTCTGCTCGCCTGGGCGATCAGCAAGGGCATTCCGCCGCGGGCGCTGCAGGTCAAATCGCTGCCCGACGTCGACATGCCGCGAGCCATTCGTCGCCGGCTGCCGGGCTACCACATCGATTTGTGGGGCGCGCGCCTGGCGCTCGCCTACGATCCGGAGCTGCTGGCGCGGACCCGCCGGCGTGGGTCTAGTAGCGCTCCACCGCTTTCAGCCCCGATCCGGTAATGATGACGACCGCGCCGGCCGGAAGGTTCAGCACCCGCGCACCGGCGATCGCGGTGGCGGAGGTCGGCTCCATCAGCAACCCAACCGCGGCGGCTTCCCGCCAGGCCCGTTCGATGGCCGCCTCGGGCACCGCGATCCAGCGACCACCGCTGTAACGCACCGCCGCATAGCTTCGCTCCGCCCGAGTCGGTTCGGGAATCCGGATGCCGTCGGCGATCGATGGCTGAGGCACCACCGGCGCGGGCCGTCCGATCGAGGCGCCCCGAACCAGCGGAGCGCACGCTTCCGATTGCACCCCGTGGAGTTTCGGCGCGCGCTCCATCCGGCCGGATGCGACCAGGTCGGCGAATCCCATCGCCAGCCCGATCAGAATGGTGCCCTGGCCGACCGGGGTGATCACATCGCGCAATTCCTCCCCGAGCTCCTCGTAAAGCTCGTAGGCAATCGTTTTCGTCCCCTCCAGAAACGCGTCGTCGCGGGCATGGCCGGCATCGTACCCGTCCTTCGTCGCGTGAAGGGTGGCCTCGGTCACCGCCGATCGCGGTCCGGAGATCTTGATCAGCTCGGCGCCCAGCACCTGGATGGCGCGCGCCTTCGCCGGGACGATGTCATCGGGGGCGAAGATGCGAGCCCGCAGCCCGGCCGCGGCGGCGTAGGCGGCGATGGCGGTGCCGGCGTTCCCCGACGAATCCTCGATCACGGTTTTGGCTCCGGCGGCACGCGCCGCCGTGATCGCGGTGGCGGCCCCACGGTCCTTGAACGAGCCGGTCGGAGCCATCCCCTCCAGCTTCAGCCGGTAGCGCTGATAGGCGACGATCGGGGTCCCTCCCTCGCCCAGGGTCACGGGATCGCCGCGGATGGCCAGGTCGGCGCGATAGCGCCACAACCCGTGCCCGGACCAGGTCCTCGCTCCGGTCGACGGCGTCACGACATGATTTTCTGCAACGCGGGGTCGAGGTACTCGCGCGTCAGCGGGAACGGCTCGTAACTGCTCACCGTACCGTCACGCGCCACCAGCACGCTCACCGGCAGGCCGGTGCTCAGCGTCAGGTTCACGCCATAGGCCTGGCTGGCCTGGCCGTCGGGGTCGAGGACCGGCGCGGGCTGCAGGTTCAGTGAAGTCCAGAAGGCGCGAATCGTGTCGGGCGATTCGTTGCCGTAGTCGATGGCCACCACCCGCAGGCCCTGCAGCCGGTGCGCCAGGTACTCATCCCGGATCAGCGGCAGCTCGTCGCGGCATGGAACGCACCAGGTTGCCCAGAACGTGATCAAGGTCGGGTGGCCCTTGAGCCCGGATAGCGACACCGGACTGCCGTCGAGATCCTTGAGGGCGAACGCCGGTGCGGGCTTGCCCAGCTGGACGGTGCCCCGAGTTGCGGGCAGGCTCGGATCGGCGCTCTGGAAGTGCGAGTCGAACGGCGTCGTCACCGCCACCACCGGAAAGAAATCGTTGAAGATCGTCAGGCGGTTGGAGAAGATCAGCACGCCCATACCGATGAGGAAGACGGCCGCCACCGTGTTCAGGGTGGCGTAGGCGCCCCGCACCCTGGCGAGTAGCCGGGTCAGCATGCCAGACAGGCCGGCCGCGATCAGAAAAGGAAGCCCCAGGCCGGCGGAATAGAACGCGAGCAGCGTGGCGCCCTGGGCGGCGGTGCCGCTACTCCCGGCGCGCAGCAGGATGGCGGCGAGGATCGGGCCGACGCAGGGCGTCCAGCCGATCGCGAACGCGAGCCCGATCACGTAGGAGGCCCACGGCGCGCGGGGCAGCCGGTGGGCGATATCGAATCGCTTCTCGCTCATCAACCCCGGGATCCGGCCCAGAGTGAGGAGCGCGATCCCGATCACCACCAGCGCCACCCCGGCGATCTGCAGCAGCAGCGGGCGGTA
>VBJI01000032.1 GCA_005880875.1 Chloroflexota bacterium | reverse complement strand
GTCTACCGACTGACCACCAACCAGCCGTTGACCGGCCCCATCCGTGGGGTGCCGACGCTGTCGATCCCATTCCTGGGCTTCGAGCAGCAGATCTTCGTGCACAAGGGCCTCGATCTGCAGGGCGGTACGCACCTGGAGCTGGAAATCACAAACGTGAAGTCCGGCACGACCATCCAGGATGCCCGCGACACCGCCGTCGCGATCCTCGAGCGGCGGGTCAACAGCAGCGGTTATGCCGAGTCGGTGGTCCGGCCGGAGGGCACCAACCGGATCATCGTGGAGCTTCCGGGGGTCAACCTGGAACAGGCGAAACAGATCCTGGGGAAAACGTCTTACCTCACGATCTGGGAATGGGTGCCAGGTACGCCTGATGCCAGCACTCTGGCGGAGCTCAACCCAACCGACGCGAAGAAATACCAGGGTTACAAGCCGCAGTTCACCAACATCGACGGCAGCATGGTCACTGGCGCCTCGCGTTCCACGGACGCGAACACCAACCTCCCGGACGTCTCCTTCTCCCTCAACTCGACCGGGAGCGACCGATTCTGTAATCTGACGCGCGACCGGGTGAGCCACACGGCCGGCACCCCCGACAACAAGATCGCGATCTTCATCGACAAGAGCCTGGTGGAAGACGCCGACGTGCAGAGTGAGATCTGCGGTGGGTCGGGCATCATCACCGGCGGCTTCACCCCGGCCAGCGCCCAGGCGCTCGCGATCCAGCTGAACTCCGGTGCGTTGCCGGGCACCATCTCCATCGCCTCGGCGAGCGAGGTCGGCGCCACGCTGGGCGCGACCACCGTTCAACTCAGCCTGCTGGCGGGCGCGTTCGGACTGGCCATCGTCATTTTGTTCATGCTCCTCTACTACCGGCTGCCGGGCGTGGTCGCGAGCGTGGCCCTGATCCTCTACGCCGCCATCGCCCTGTCGATCTTCAAGCTGTTCGGCGTGACGCTGACCCTTGCCGGCCTGGCGGGATTCATTCTCTCGGTCGGAATGGCGGTCGACGCCAACGTCCTGATCTTCGAGCGGGTCAAGGAGGAGTTGCGCGCGGGGCGCACGCTGGGCGCGGCGATGGAGGCCGGCGTGCACCGGGCCTGGCCGGCGATCCGGGACTCGAACATCTCGACACTGATCACCTGCTTCGTCCTCTACTTCTTCGGCGCTCCCCTGATCAAGGGTTTTGCGATCACGCTCGCGATCGGGGTGCTGGTCAGCATGTTCTCGGCGATCGTCACCACCCAGCAATTCCTGCAGATTCTGGCCGGGCTCCGACCGGCCCGGCGGCTGGCCTTCTACGGGGTGCAGGCGCCCAAGGCGGCATGAGGCCGAGCTCCTAAGTGGATATCGTCGGCCGTCGCAACTGGTATTTCCTGCTGTCGCTGGCCATCATCCTGCCCGGAATCCTCTCCATGTTGTTTTTTGGCTTCCGTCTGGGCATCGACTTTCAGGGCGGCGATCAATACAACCTTTCCTTTACGCGGCCGGTGCAGGCCTCGGCGGTGCAGAAGGAGATGGATACGTTCAACGTCGAGGCGACGGTGCAGCAGGCCGGGCCGAACGGGGTGCTGATCACGACCAAGCCGCTGGGCAACACCCAGGAGACGACGATTCGCGCCGATCTCACGAAGAAGTTTCCCGTCGACCCCACGAAGTCCAGCTACGCGAGCGTGGGGCCGACCATCGCCAGGGAACTGGTCGTCGGCGCCGGCGGGCTGATCGCCATCGCCTCCATCCTGATCGTGGCCTACCTCAGCTTTCGCTTCAACTACAAATTCGCGGTCTGCGCCATCCTGGCGCTGCTCCATGACGTCTTCCTCCTGACCGGTGTCTATTCGATCCTGGGCAAGGTGTTCAATTCGCCGCTGGGCGAGATCAATACGTTGTTCGTCACGGCTGTGCTGACCGTCATCGGCTTTTCCGTCCACGACACGATCGTCATCTTCGACCGGATCCGGGAGAACCTGCGCCAGGCAAGCCGCCTGACATTCGAGCAGAACGTCAACCTCAGCATCATCCAGTCGCTGGCCCGATCCCTGAACACCTCGATGACGGTGGTCTTCGTGCTGGTCGCGCTCTTTTTGATCTCGCCGCAAAGCATCAAGGGCTTCACGCTCGCCCTCTTGATCGGCATCGTCAGCGGCACCTACTCATCGATTTTCAATGCGAGTCCGCTGCTTGTCGTCTGGCGGAGACTTGACCCGAGATAGCGCCTATACTCAGGGCCAAGTGAATAGGAATCTTGCGGACAGGGGCCGGCGGCCCTTTTTCTTTTAGTGGTGTCTACACCCACGCCCCAGCTGGCTCGCATCCGTGACCTATTTCAGCCGACGCTCGACTTTCTTGGCTACGAGCTCTACGACCTCGCGCTGACGGGCAGCGGCGGGCACACCACGTTGCGCGTCCGGATCGACCGGCCGGAAGGCGTGACGCTCGACGACTGCGAACGCGTGAGCAAATCCTTGAGCGCCTTGCTCGACCAGGCGGATCCGCTGCCGACTCGCTATGACCTCGAGGTCTCGTCCCCGGGAGCCGAGCGCCCCTTGCGAAATCTCGAGGAATACCGGCGGTTCGTGGGCAAGCGCGCCAATGTCCACTACCGGATGGGTGAGAGCGAGCAGGTCGCGGAAGGGCGCCTGACCGCGGTGTCCGATCAGATGATCGAGCTGCAGCTGGGGGAAGGCAAACATCAACGGACCACGGCGATCCCACTGGCGGACGTGCTGTCCGCCCGGCTGGCGGTCGATCTCTCGCGCCACTGATGCTGAAGTCGGATTTCATCAAGGCGCTCGACCAGGTCCAGGAAGAGAAGGGCATTTCCAAGCAGTCCTTGCTCAGCTTGATGGAGACGGCGCTCGCCACCGCCTACCGGCGGGCCTTCAATCCACCGGAGAGCATCCGGGTCCACGTGGATCCCGAAACCGCCCAGATCGCGATCTTCGGCCGCCGGCGTGTGGTCGAGACGGCGGGCGACCCGGCAACCGAGATCAGCCTGGAGGAGGCTCGCCAGCTTGGCCCGGCCGGCGTTGGCGACCTTGTCGATGTGCCGTTGCCGACCGAGGACTTCGCCCGGCTGGCGGCGCAGATCAGCAAGCAGGTTGTCTTTCAGCGGCTGCGCGACGCCGAGAAGGACCAGGTGCTCAAGGATGTGCTCGAGCACAAGGGCGAAATGGTGAGCGGCGTCGTCGAGCGGATCGTCGACCGGCCCGACGGCCATACCGTCTACCTCGAGCTGGGAAAGGCGGAGGGCGTGCTACCGCCGGAGGAGCAGATTCCGGACGAGGTGATCCGAACCGGCCAGCACCTCAAGGTCCTGCTCCTCGAAGAGCGCAAGCGCAGTCGGGGAGCGCAGGTGGTCGTCTCCCGGGCCCACAAAGCGCTGGTCCGCCGACTGCTGGAATTCGAGATTCCGGAGTTGAACTCCGGCGCGGTCGTGGTTCGCGCTCTGGCTCGGGAGCCTGGGGTCCGCACCAAGGTGGCGGTCACCGCCAACCAGGACGGCATCGACCCGGTGGGTGCCTGCGTTGGGCCGCGCGGGGTGCGGATCCGGAGCGTCGTCGGCGAGCTCGGCGCCGAGCGGGTCGACATCATCCCCTGGTCCGACGATCCCCACCAGCTGGTGGCGAACGCTCTCAGCCCGGCGCAGGTGCTCAGCGTCGACATCGACCGAGAATCGAGGACGGCGACCGCGCACGTGCCGGAGAACCAGCTCTCCCTGGCGATCGGCAAGGACGGCCAGAACGCCCGGCTGGCGGCCAAGTTGACCGGCTGGCGGATCGATATCAAGGCGACCACGGAGGGGCCGAGCCCCCAGCCGGAGGCTGGCAGCGAAGCGCCCTGAGCCCGAACGGACCTGCGTCGGATGCCACCAGGTCAAGCCGCGAACCGAGCTGCACCGATTAAGCGTCGCCGACGGCGCCATCGCCGTCAACCCTCGGCGCGTTTCGGGCCGCAGTGCTTACCTCTGCCACGACCCGGCCTGCTGGGCGGCCGCGCAGAAGCGGCGGGCGCTCGATCGGGCGCTTCAGGTGCGCAGCACGCCGCAAGATTGGGAGCGGCTTCGTCAGGGAATACTGAACTGAGCGCGCGCGCCGGCTGGGGCCGCGCACGTTATCATTGCCAGTTGAATTGAAAAGGATAGGTCTTAGATAGCCACTACAACTCGCGGTATCAAGGTTCAGCAGCTCGCCCGTGACCTCAACGTCGAGGCCCGGGACATCCTCGATTTCCTGCGTCCACAGCGGCACGCCCCACGGCACGCCATGGCGGTGCTGTCGCCGGAGCAGGAGTCGTCCGTGCGCACCCAATTCGCGCCGACCGGGGGCCAGGCCGCCGACGCCAGGCCGGCCGCCGCCGAGGGCAAGGTCGAGCTACCGCCCACCCTTTCGGTAAAGGAGCTGGCCGAATACCTCGACGTCAAGACCGTCGACATCATCAAAGAGCTGATGAAGAACGGCGTGATGGCCAACATCAACCAGCAGATCGACTTCGATACGGCCGCCATCGTCGCCGACAGCTTCGGCGTCCAGGCGAGCCCGATGGCGATGGACTCCGCGATCGCTGAGCAGGTGGTCGGCGAAGGCGAAGGCACGCAGGTCAAGCTGACCACGCGATCGGAGCTCTTCAGCACCGACGGCGAGGCGCCGGAGAACCTGAAACCGCGGCCGCCGGTGGTCACTGTCATGGGCCACGTCGACCATGGAAAGACTTCGCTGCTGGACGCCGTTCGCCAGACCAAAGTGGCGGCAGGTGAGGCCGGCGGCATCACGCAGAGCATCGGCGCCTACGTGGTCGAGGAGAAAGGTCGGCGGATCGTCTTCCTGGACACGCCGGGACACGAGGCGTTCACCGCAATGCGTGCTCGCGGCGCCCAGGTGACCGATGTCGCCGTGCTCGTGGTGGCCGCCGATGACGGCGTCATGCCGCAGACCGTCGAGGCGATTTCGCACGCGAAAGCCGCGCAGGTCCCGATCGTGGTCGCGATCAACAAGATCGACAAGGACGGCGCCAACCCGGACCGGGTGAAGCAAGGCCTCTCCGAGCAGGGCCTCGTTCCCGAGGAATGGGGCGGGCAAACCGTCATGGTGCCGGTCTCGGCCAAGCAAAAGACCGGTATCTCGGAGATGCTCGAGATGATCCTGCTGGTTGCCGATCTTCAGGACTTGAAGGCCAACCCCGCCAGGCTCGCCGCCGGTACGGTGATCGACGCCCACCTCGAGAAGGGCCGCGGCCCGGTCGCGACCGTGCTGGTCCAGAGCGGGACGCTGCGGATCGGCGACAACCTCGTGGTTGGGCACATCTTCGGCAAGGTCCGGGCGCTGCTCGATGATCGTGGCCGCAAGATGAAAGAAGCCGGGCCGGCCACGCCGGCCGTGGTCACCGGCCTGCCCGATGTGCCCACCGCCGGCGACGTCTTCCAGGTGGTCTCGAGCGAGAAGGTGGCCCGGACCATCGCCGGCCAGCGCGCCGAGCAGTATCGCGTGGCGACCCTGGCGCAGACGCGCCGCGTCACCCTGGCCGACCTCTCGGCCCAGGTGGGCAAGGGCGCCGTCAAGGATCTCAACCTGGTGCTGAAGGCCGACAGCAACGGCTCGGTCGAAGCGCTCAAAGGCGCCCTGCTCAAGATCCAGGACCCGCAGGTCCAGATCAAGATCGTCTTCGAAGGGGTCGGTCCCGTGACCGAATCGGA
>VBJI01000183.1 GCA_005880875.1 Chloroflexota bacterium | reverse complement strand
GTCGGGGTTGGCGAGGCTCCATCCGAAGGCTTGCGTCGCGGCGTGGTCGTGAACATGGAGAAGACCGTCCGCGGCATCAGCCACGCGGTCGATGCGGCGCAGCGGATGTGCGGCCACAAGCTGGAATCGGTCTTCGTGGGGATGGCCGGCACCCACGTCCTGAGTCAGAACAGCCGCGGTGTGATCGCGGTCGCGCGGTCCGACCGGGAGATCGCGCACGAGGACGTCACCCGGGTCATCGACGCCGCGCGGGCCGTCTCCGTCCCCAACGACCGCGAGATCATCCATGTCGTTCCTCGCGGCTACATCGTCGACGGCCAGGAAGGCGTCAAGGACGCAGTCGGGATGTCGGGCGCCCGGCTCGAGGTCGAGACCCACATCATCACCGGCTCCCTGACCGCGGTGCAAAACGTCGTCAAGTGTGTCCACCAATCCGGCATGAGCGTCGAGGACCTCGTGGTCCAGGTGTTGGCGTCGGCCGAGGCGGTGCTCAATGACAACGAATTGGATCTCGGCGTGGCGCTGGTCGACGTGGGCGGTGGGACGACCGACGTCGCCCTCTTCACCGATGGCAGCGTCGTGCACACCGCGGTACTGCCGGTGGGCGCTACCCACGTGACAAACGACGTCGCGATCGGCCTGCGCACCACGCTCACCGAAGCCGAGATGCTGAAGGTCAACTACGGCCACGCGATTCCGGCCAACATTCCGCGCGAGGAGATGGTCGAGCTGCACCAGATCGGGCAGGATCGGGTGCAGGTGGTACCGCGCCGCCACCTCGCCGAGATCATCGCGCCGCGCGCCCGCGAGATCCTCGAGATGGTTCGCCTCGAGATGCGCCGTGGCGGCCACGATGGCTTCCTGCCCGGTGGCGTCGTCTTTACCGGCGGGGGTTGCCGCCTGCTCGGCTTCACCGAAGCCGCCCAGTCATTGCTCGACCTACCGGTCCGGATCGGTCAGCCGGCCCAGACCATAGGCATGAGCGACCAGGTCACCGGCCCCGCCTACGCGACCGCGGTCGGGCTGCTCCGCTGGGGCACGAAACTTCGCCACCAGGGCAACGGCCACGCGCCGGTGGGCGCTGGTGTTTCGGCGGCGTACGAGCGGACCGTCCGTTGGATCAAGGATTTCTTCTAGAGGAAGGAGGCCGATATGAACATCGACGATCAGCTTCGAATGAAGGGCCTCGCCTCGCGGCCCGTGATCCCCGGCGATTACGGCGGAGGCCAGGGACCGCGGGTATCAGCCGATCGGTTCGTAAGGGCGCGCCTGGAGCGCGACAAGGAGGAAGCCATGCGCGATGTCGACCGGACGCTGGAAGGAAACGCTCGTATCAAAGTGGTCGGCATCGGCGGTGGTGGCAGCAACGCGGTGAACCGGATGATCCGGTCGAAACTCCGCGGCGTGGAGTTCATCGCGATCAACACCGACCTGCAGGCGCTGGCCCACTCCGAAGCGCAGACAAAAATGAACATCGGCAAGAAGCTGACCCGCGGTCTTGGTGCGGGCGGCAACCCGACGATCGGCCGAGAGGCGGCCGAAGAGAGCCAGCAAGAGCTCTCCGAACTACTGAGCGGCGCCGACATGGTGTTCCTGACCGCCGGGATGGGCGGCGGAACCGGCTCCGGAGCGGCGCCGGTCGTGGCGGAGATCGCGCGTAACAACGGTGCCCTGACGATCGGCGTCGTCACCAAGCCGTTCACCTTCGAGGGGACTCGTCGGCGCGCGATCGCGGAAGAAGCCGCGACCACCCTCAAGGAGAAGGTCGACACCCTGATCATCATTCCGAACCAGCGGCTGCTGGACGTCACCGACAAGAAAGTGCCGTTCACCGAGGCATTGAAAATCGCGGACGACGTCCTGCGCCAGGGCGTGCAGGGCATCTCCGACCTGATCGTCCAGCCGGGGCTGATCAACCTCGACTTCGCCGATGTCAAGGCGGTCATGTCGGGCCAGGGCGCCGCGTTGATGGGGATCGGGTTCGGCAGTGGCGACCAGCGTGCCTCCGACGCGGCGCGCGATGCGGTGGCCAGCCCGCTGCTCGAGACTTCAATCGACGGGGCCCGCGGCATCCTGTTCAACATCACCGGTGGCACTGACCTGACGTTGCACGAGGTCAACGAGGCGGCCGAGATCGTGCGCAGCTCCGCCGACAAGGACGCCAACATCATCTTCGGGACGGTCATCGACGAAAAGATGTCGGGCGAGGTCAAGATCACCGTGGTCGCCACCGGCTTCGTCTCGATCGAGCCCGGCCGAGAGATGGAGGAGCAGTACAGCCGCCCGGTACCGGTCGAAGAGGTCCCGGCCTACCGCGGGTTCGACCCGTCGAACCTCGATATTCCCGCGTTCCTGCGGGGTCGCCGCTAACCTGGAGAGGGGCGCCCCCTTCCCGCCCCTCTCCCTCGCTTCCAACCACAATATCTGGGATACTGGCTTGAGATGAAGTGTCCCTATTGTGGTCACATCGACCTCAAGGTGGTCGACTCGCGCGACTCGGATACGGGCGAGTCGATTCGCCGGCGGCGCGAGTGCCTCCAGTGCACCAAGCGGTTCACGACCTATGAGCGGATCGAGGCCGTGCCGCTCTACGTCATCAAGAAGGACGGGCGGCGGGAGGACTTCGACCGGCAGAAGCTGTTCAGCGGCCTGATGAAGGCCACCACCAAGCGCGAGATCTCACCCAGCACGATCGAGCGGGTCGTCGACGAGATCGAGGCCGAGCTGCGCACCAAGGGCAAGGTCGAGATTCCGTCCCGCGAAGTCGGCGAGTTGGTGATGGACAAGCTCCGCGGCCTCGATGAAGTCGCCTATATCCGGTTCGCGTCGGTCTACCGCTCGTTCATGGACCTCCAGGAGGTCAAGCACGAGATCGATCAGCTGCTGAGCCGAGAAAAGCGAGGCTGACAAATCGCCGCGCTCGAGCTCGCCTCCGTCGTCAGCGTCGCCGAGTTTCCAGCCCGAAACGGCTTCAGCACGACGGCCCTCGGCTCGATGGGGCTGACCGACGCCGACGATCCCGAGGCCGTCATGCGCCGGCGCCGACAATTTGCCGAGCAGGTTGGTTTCGACCTCGACCGCACGTTGATGACGGTCCAGGAGCACGGGGCGAACGTCGTCACCTTCCATCGCCGGCGGCCGGAAGGGGGACAGTGCGTGTTCTCGACCGACGCGCTGGCGACGGACGTCCCCGGCCAGGCGATCGTGACCTATCACGCCGACTGTTTTCCGCTGCTCCTTGCGGATCGAGACCGGGGCGTCGTCGCGGCGGCACACGCCGGTTGGCGCGGCGCCCTGGTGGGTGTGGCGACCCAGACGGTGCAAGCGCTCCACCTCGCCTATGGCACGCCGCCGGATCAGCTCGATGTCCTGATCGGCCCCGGAATCTGCGGCCGCTGCTACCAGGTTGGCGCCGAGGTCGCCGAACGCTTCCCGCCCAGGTACGGACGGCAGGATCGATATCTGCAGACCGACGGGGGCGGCCTCCGGCTCGACATCGCGGCGGTGCTTCGAATGCAGCTCGAGGACGAGGGCGTACACCCGGACCGCATCCAGGCCACGGCCTGGTGTACCAGGGAGGAGGATCGCTGGTTTTCCCATCGTGGGGGCCGTCCCGGCCGCTTCCTCTCGGTCGTCGTCGCGCCATGACTCGTGCCTGACGCGCTCACCGCAAACCTGGAGGCGGTTCGGCGAACCACGGCGCGCAGTGCGGAGCGAGCAGGTCGGGACCCAGCCGCGATCACGCTGGTCGCCGTCACCAAGACCGTTGCCGTCGCGCCGATCCGCGACGCGATAGGCCTCGGGCTCAAGACGTTCGGTGAAAATCGCGTGCAGGAAGCGATGCCCAAGATCGAGGCCATTGGTACCGGCGACGCCAGCTGGCATTTGATCGGCCACCTGCAGACCAACAAGGTGAAGTTCATCGAAGGCCGGTTCGCGATGGTCCAGTCGATCGATCGGCTTGACCTGGTCGAGGCGCTCGACCGCCGGCTTGGCTCGCCGCTGGATGTCCTGATCGAAGTCAATGTCGCCGAGGAGCCACAGAAAACCGGCGCGCTGCCGGCGGATCTGCCGGCCATCGCGGACGCAGCTCACGCAGCACGGCATCTCCGGCTGAGGGGATTGATGACGATCGCCCCGGCGGTGTCCGACGCGGAGCTGGTGCGGCCGGTCTTTCAGCGGTTGCGCACGCTCCGAGACGAAAACAGCCAGCGACTCGGCGCCCCACTGCCGGTGCTATCGATGGGGATGACGGAGGACTACCCGATCGCCGTGGAGGAAGGCGCCACGATGCTACGATTGGGCCGCGCGCTCTTCGGGCCGCGCTGACAGTTTGTGCAAACCGCCATCAATTACCTCCACACGTTTGCCCAGGTCCTGATTTACCTGTTCATTTTCGCCATCTTCGTGCGGGCCGCCGCCTCGTGGTTCGTACGCGATTACCACGGTCGGATGATGGGGTTCCTGGTTGATGTCACCGAGCCGATCCTCGGGCCGCTTCGTCGGCTCATCCCCACCAGATTGGGTGTCGATTTCTCGCCCATGATCGCCATCGCCGTGCTCTACGTGCTCGGGCAGTTCCTCGGCTGAGAACCACTTAGAATTGGCGTCCATGTTCCAGGAGGTGTCGACGCGCGCCGACTTTCCAGGGATGGAGTTGGAAGTTCGCCGCTTCTGGAAAGAGCAAGACGTCTTCAACCGAAGCGTTCGCCAGCGGCAGGGGCGGCCTGCCTTCGTCTTTTACGAGGGGCCACCCACCGCCAACGGGCTCCCCGGAATCCATCACGTGCTGGCACGCGCCATGAAAGACCTGTTTCCGCGCTACAAGACGATGCGCGGCTTCTACTCCGAGCGCAAGGGTGGCTGGGACACGCACGGCCTACCCGTCGAGATCGAGGTCGAGAAGCAGTTGAAACTGAATGGGAAGCAGGACATCGAGCGGTACGGGGTCGAGGCGTTCAACAAGCTCTGCCGCGAGAGCGTCTTCAAGTACATCAACGAGTGGGCCGAGATGACCGAGCAGATGGGCTTCTGGGTCGATCTCGAGCATGCCTATCGCACGTACGACACGTCCTACATGGAATCGGTGTGGTGGATCCTCAAGCAGCTGTGGGACAAGGGGCTGTTGTACGAGGGCTTCAAGGTGGTGCCCTACTGCCCCCACGACATGACGCCGCTGTCGAGCCACGAGTTGGGATTGCCCGGTGGCTACAAAGATGATGTCGAAGACCCGTCCGTCTACGTGAAGTTTGCGCTGGAAGACGAGCCGAATACCTTCTTTCTCGCCTGGACCACGACGCCCTGGACGCTGCCCGGCAACGTGGCGCTGGCGGTGGGTCTCGATATTCCGTACGTCCGGGTCCGCCAGGGCGACGAGCACTACATCCTGGCGAAGGCGCGGCTGTCGATCCTACAGGGTGACTATGAAGTCGAGGCCGATGTCGATGCGAAGGACCTGCTGGGCAAACGGTACAAGCCGCTTTACGAGTACCTGGTCCCCGACAAACCGGCATTCTTCGTCGTCGACGCGAACTTCGTGTCCACCGAGGATGGCACCGGTATCGTGCACACCGCCGCCGCCTACGGCGTCGATGACCTGGAACTCAGCCTGCAGAAAGGCATTCCGGTTCGGCACGTCGTCGACCTGCAGGGCCGCTTCCGGCCCGAGGTCGAGCCGTTCGCCGGTTTGTTCGTCAAGAAGGCTGATCCCAAGATCATCGATGACCTCACCAAGCGCGGCTTGATGTACCGAGCGGAAACGATCCGCCACACGTATCCGTTCTGTTGGCGCTGCGGCTGCCCGCTGCTCTACTACGCGGTCACCTCGTGGTTCATCAAGACCACAGCGGTCAAGGGCCAGCTGATTCGCAACAACAACGCCATCGACTGGGTGCCGCCCTATATCAAGTCCGGACGCATGGGCAACTGGCTGGAGTCGCTCGTCGACTGGTCGCTCTCCCGTTGGCGTTACTGGGGCACGCCCCTGCCGGTCTGGAAGTGCGAGAAATGCGACGACCGACGCTGCATTGGGTCGGTGGCGGAGCTAGGGCTCACCCTCGAGGCCGATCTTCACCGCCCCTACATCGACCGCGTTACCCTGCCGTGCAAGAAATGCGGAGGAGTAATGCGCCGCGTGCCCGACCTGATCGACGTCTGGTTCGATTCGGGCGCGATGCCCGTGGCGCAGTACCACTATCCATTCGAGAACGAGGACGTCTTCAAGGCGCACTTCCCCGCTGACTTCATCGCCGAGGGTCTCGATCAGACACGGGGCTGGTTCTTCAGCCTGCTGGCGGAAGCCACCATGCTCTTCGATCAGTCGTCGTACAAGAACGTGATCTGCACCAACCTGGTGCTCGACAAGCAGGGCCGAAAGATGAGCAAGTCGCTCAAGAACACCGTCGACCCGATCGAGATCATGTCCAAGTTCGGCGCCGACGCCACCCGCTGGTACTTCTATGCCTCGGTGGCGGTCGGCAACGAGTACCGCTTCGATCCGAGCGCGGTCCAGGACGTGGTCCGCCGATTCCTGCTGATCCTGTGGAACACCTATTACTTCTTCACCAACTACGCCAGGCTCGATGGGTTCCAGCCGGGCGGAGAGCCAGTACCGGTCGGGCAGCGAGCACTGCTCGACCGCTGGCTGCTCGCCGAGCTGGCCGCCGTCATCAACGATGTCGAAGGCGCGCTCGACGCCTACGATCCCAACAGCTCGGCGCGCCGGCTCGAGGCGTTCGTCCTCGACCTCTCGACCTGGTACGTCCGGAGGTCGCGGCGGCGCTTCTGGAAATCGGAATCCGACGCGGACAAGCGCAGCGCTTATCAGACGCTCTACCAGGTCATGGTCGCGTTGAGCCAGATGCTGGCGCCCTTCATGCCCTTCATTTCAGAGACGATCTTCCAGAACCTGGCCGCCAGAAAGAACGGACAGCCGGACAGCGTCCACCTGACGGATTGGCCGGTCGCCGCGCCCGAGTGGTCCGACGAGGAGCTCCGCCGGCAGATGAGCGCCGTGCGGCGCCTCGTCGCCACCGGATTGGCGGCGCGCAACGCCGCCGGCATCAAGGTGCGCCAGCCGCTGCGGGCGGTGACGATCGCCGATCGGCCATTACAGGCCGACCTGGAGGCGATCCTGCTGGAAGAGCTGAACATCAAAGCGGCCCGCTACCAGGGCCAGGGCGGCGACCTTACGCTCGATACCGAGATCAGCGAGGAGCTGAAGCTCGAAGGCCTGGCCCGCGACCTCGTGCGCAAGATCCAGGAGCTCCGCAAGCAGTCCGGCTTCGCCGTCGAGGATCGGATCCGGCTCTTCTACCAGGGCGATGGCATCCTGGCGGAGGCGCTCGAGCGCTGGCGTGACTACATCGCCACCGAGACCCTGGCGGTGGCGGTCGCGCGCGGTGGGGCGCCGGACGGCGCCTCGACCGAGACGCTGAAGATCGAGGGGCACGATTTGACGGTCAGTGTGGTCCGGGTGGCCGCCCGCTGAACCGCTTCCGCAGCTACGCCTTGCTGGCCGTGATCGCGGCCGCCGTCGTCATCGTCGACCGCGTCACGAAGATCTACGTCGAGCGACACTTCGGCGTTCCTTACGGGCCGCGCCAGGTGGTCGATCATGTGCTCTTCCTGACCGTGACTCGCAACGCGGGGGCGGCCTTTGGCCTCTTCCAGAACTTCACCTTCGGATTTCTGCTGATCTCAGCGGTGGTGCTGGTCGGCATCCTTATCTATTACTGGCGGCTGGCGCCTGGTGATTGGTCGGCCCGGCTGGGGCTGGCGCTGGTCTTCGGCGGCGCCATCGCCAACGCCTACGATCGGGGCGTCAAGGGCTCCGTCATCGACTTCGTCCAGGTTCCGCACTGGCCCATCTTCAACGTCGCCGATTCGTCGATCACAGTCGGGGTTGCGGTCCTGCTGCTGGGCACGGTCTGGCGGGGTGGCCGGACGCGGCGGGCTTGAGCCAGGCGGCGCAGCACACCGTCGTTGCCGATGCCCCGCGACTCGACCAGTACCTGGCCGGCCTGCTCACCAGTGAAAGCCGCAGCCACGTTCAGCGGCTGATAACGCAGGGGCACGTCCGCCTCAATGACGGCCCCGCCCGGCCGGGAAGCCGGCTCCGGGCTGGCGATCATCTCAGCTGGGAGCTGCCGCCGCCGGCGCCCAGCCGGCTCGAGCCCGAGTCGATGGATCTGCGGATCCTTTACGAGGACGACGACCTGATCGTCATCGACAAACCAGCCGGGCTGGTCGTGCACCCCGGGCCGGGTCACCCAACCGGGACGCTGGTCCACGGCTTGCTCGGACGTGGACCGGGGTGGTCGACGATCGGGGGCACCGAACGGCCCGGCATCGTCCACCGGCTCGACCGCGACACGTCCGGCTTGATGGTGGTCGCTCGGAACGACGAAGCGCACCGCGAGCTTGCCCGCCAGCTGCAGCGGCGGCTGATGACGCGCCGATACCGCGCCATCGTGGTGGGGGAGGTGGCCGACCCGGCCGCCCGGATCGACGCCCCCATTGCCCGGGACCGCAAAAACCGGCAGCGTATGGCGGTAGTGGCCGGCGGACGGGAGGCGGTCACGGAATTCCGCCGGCTCGCCCTGGCCGGCGGTCACTCGCTCCTGGATGTCACGCTCGGCACCGGGCGGACCCACCAGATCCGCGTGCATCTGGCCTTCATCAAGCACCCGGTGCTTGGCGATCCCGTGTATGGGCGTCGATCGCCGCTGATCGGGCGGCCGGCGCTGCATGCGCAGGCGCTCACGCTCCGTCACCCGCGCACCGGCGCGTCCATGACCTGGGAAAGCCCCCCACCTGAAGATTTCGAATTGGCGTGGAGCTCGCTGAGCCAACGTAAAATGCGGTGATCAGATGACCCAGCCCAAGCAGGGGCTCTTGATCGTGATCTCCGGTCCGAGCGGAGTGGGGAAGGATACGGTGTTGCGGCGCCTCTTCGAGCTGGCGCCCCAGCTGAAGTATTCCGTCTCGTATACGACCCGGCCGCCGCGCCCCGGAGAAATCGATGGACACAGCTACAGCTTCGTCAGCGAGCCGGAATTCCTGCGCCTGATCGAGCAGAAGGAATTCCTCGAGTGGGCCAAGGTCTATGACCACTATTACGGCACCTCTCGCCGGCGGGTGGAGGAGGCCCTCAATCGCGGCGAGGACATCATCCTCAAGATCGACGTCCAGGGCGCGACCTTCGTCCGCAAGCGAAAGCCCGACGGCCTCTTCATCTTCATCACGCCGCCCTCCACGGAGGAGTTGCTCAGCCGGCTGACCGGTCGGAACACCGAGTCACCGAAGGCGCTGGCGGTTCGTCAGAAGGAGGCGTTGATCGAGCTCGGCCTGGCAAAGGACTACGAGCACGTGGTCTGCAATCGCGACGTCGACGAGACAGCGCGCGAGATCCTGGCCATGATCGCTGCCGAGCACGCCCGCCGGCAAACCCCGGTATGAGCGAGAGCCGGCTGCAGGGGCGCCGGGTCGCGATCGGCATCAGCGGCGGGATCGCCGCGTACAAGGCGATCGAGGTGATTCGGGGGCTCACCGACGCGGGGGCCGAGGTTCGCGTCATGCTGACCCCGGAAGCGATGCGGTTCGTGACGCCGCTGACCCTGGAGGCGGTCTCCTACCATCCGGTCGCCGCGGACTGGCTGGCGGCCCAGGGCGCCGGCGAGACCCACATCGGCCTGGCCGAGTGGGCGGAGCTGATTGCGATCGTGCCGGCCACCGCCAATACCATGGCGAAGCTGGCGCTCGGGCTCGCCGATGAGATCGTGTCGGGGACGGTGCTGGCCAGCCGCGCGCCGCTCGTCCTGGCGCCGGCAATGAACGACGTGATGTACACGCAGCAGCAGACGCAGGATCATCTTGCGGCGCTGCGAGGGCGCCACGCCGTGGTCGTCGAGCCGGCAATCGGCCGGCTGGCCTCCGGCAAGTCAGGCGTGGGGCGGTTGGCATCCGCCGAGCGAATCGTGGCCGTGATCGAAGCCGTCCTCAGCGGGCGCCGCAATCTGGACGGGCTGCGCGTCGTGGTCAGCGCCGGCGGCACCCGGGAGGCCGTCGATCCGGTCCGCTACGTGGGCAACTATTCGAGCGGCAAGATGGGGCGCGCTCTCGCCGAGGTCGCGGCCGCACGCGGCGCCGACGTGACGCTCGTGACCACCGTCCCCTCCAACCCCGAGGGGATAGCCGAGATGCCGGTGGGCAGCGCCGCGGAAATGCTCACTGCCCTGGAGAAGGCCTGTACCGGTGCCGACGTGCTCGTGATGGCGGCGGCGGTCGCGGATTACGCCCCGGACCAGGTCGCCGCCTCGAAGCTAAAGCGAACCGACCAGCCGATCGACCTGCATCTCCGCCCAAACGTCGACATCCTGAAAGCGCTCGGACCGCGGCGGGGTTTGTTTCGCGTCGGCTTCGCCGCGGAGACCGACGAGCTGCGAGCCCAGGCGCAGCAGAAGCTGGAATCGAAGCACCTCGACCTGATCGTCGCCAACCAGGTCGGCGTCGATGGCCAGGGGCTGGGCAGTGACTTCAATGCCGTCACGGTCGTTTCGGCATCGGGCCTGGTGGTAGATATTCCGCGGCTGCCGAAATGGGAGGTGGCCGGACGAATCTGGGATGCCATCGATACCACTCGCAATCGCGGCGCCTGACACGGGCCTGCGCGCCGTCGCGCAGGTCGCGGTCGAGGCGCGCGTCGGGAGTCAGACCGGCCTCTTCGACTACGCGGTCCCCGACGCTTTGACGGGAGTGATCGAGGTCGGCCATCGGGTCCGAGTGCCCTTCGGAAAACGGACGGTGACGGGATTCGTCTACGCGCTAGAGCAGGGGCCTAGCGTGCTCGAGCTCAAGCCGATCGAGGCGCTGCTCGATGCCGAGCCCATGTTGCCCCCGGTGCTCGTCGAGCTGGCCGGCTTCGTGGCCGCGCACTACCTGGTACCTCTGGACGAGGTGATTCGCGCCATCGTGCCCCCCCGCGTGCGCGCGGTGGTCCGCCGAACCGTCAAGCGCCGGCGGCAGAGTCGTATCCTGCGGCAGGCCAGTGCCGCGACGGCGGTGGAGGCGGTCCGCCTGGAGCCGGCGCAGCAAGCGGCGGCGGAACGGATCGCGGTATCCCTCGCCCGGCACGAGGCGGACGTCTTTCTGCTCCATGGCGTCACCGGCAGCGGCAAGACCGAGGTCTACCTGCGCCTGCTCGAGGACATCCTGGCCCAGGGTGGCCAGGGCCTGATCCTGGTGCCGGAGATCGCGCTCACCCCGCAGACGGTGGCACGATTTGCGGCCCGCTTCCCGGGGCGGCTCGCGGTGCTGCACAGCTCGCTCACCGAGGCCGAGCGGGCGGCGGAGTGGTGGCGGATCCGGCGCGGCGAGGCCGACATCGTGATCGGGCCGCGCGCCGCGGTCTTTGCCCCGCTGCCACGGCTGCGCCTGATCGTGATCGACGAAGAGGAGTCATCCGCGTTTAAGCAAGATCGGCTTCCCCGATACTACGCACCGAGCGTGGCTCGCTGGCTCGCCCGCAAAACCCATGCCGTCCTCGTCCTTGGCAGCGCCACGCCGAGCGTGGCGACCTACGCCGGTGCGCTTTCCGGCCGCGAGCACCTGCTCGAGTTGCCCCATCGGGCGCAGGGGCGGCCCTTGCCGCCGGTGACGGTTGTCGACATGCGAAAGGAGATCGCGGCGCAGCACTTCAGCCCGCTGAGTCGCGACTTGCAGGCCGCCATCGCCGGTTCGCTCGAGCGGCGCGAGCAATCGATTCTGTTCTTGAACCGGCGCGGCCTGGCCACCTTCGTTCTCTGCCGGGATTGCGGCCAGGTGCGCGAGTGTCCCCATTGCAGCGTCGCTCTCGTGTATCACGCCAGCCTCAACCGACTGCAGTGTCACTACTGCGGCAGCACGGAGCCGATGCCGCGCCGCTGTCCCGCGTGCGGCAGCCGTTACATCAAGAGCTTCGGCATCGGCACCGAACGCGTGGAGCAGGAGGTGCGCTCGCTGCTTCCGGCCGCCCGCGTCGTCCGGCTCGATCGGGACGTGATGAAGACGGTCGACGCCGCCGACCTGGTCTTCGAACAGATGGTTTCGGGCGAGGCGGACGTCCTCGTCGGCACTCAGGTGGTGGCCAAGGGCCTCGATCTGCCGAGGGTCACGACCGTCGGCGTTGTTAACGCAGATACCAGCCTTCACTTTCCCGATTACCGTTCCTCGGAGCGGACCTTCAGCCTGCTGACCCAGGTGGCTGGGCGGGCCGGGCGCGGCAGCCAGGCCTCGCAGGTCTTCATTCAGACCTACAATCCGGACCATCCGGCCATCCGCCACGCCCAATATCACGACTATCGTGGCTTCTACCGCGAGGAGCTAGAGATCCGGCGGACCTACGGGTTCCCGCCCTTCAAGGAGCTGATCGTGGCCACCTGCAGCCATCGCGACGAGGCCCGAGCGGAGCGCGACGCGAAGGCGGCGGCCGAACATCTGTCTGCTACAATCGGCGTGCTCAATTTGGGAGACATCGAGGTGCTCGGACCCTCTCCCGCGTTTGTGTACCGCCTCAAGGACGAGTTTCGCTTCGAGGTGACCCTTAAAGGGACCGACTTGCACCGGGTGGCAGACGGATTACCGCGCGGCCGGGGCTGGAGCCTCGACGTCGACCCGATGTAGGCTCAGAGCCATGGCTGTGCTGCCCATCCTCACCCAGGAAGCGCCCATCCTTCGCCAGAAGGCGAAGCGGGTGGCCCGCGTCGACAGCAGCATCCGCAAGCTGATCGACGACATGGTCGACACCATGATTGCGGCCCCGGGTGTCGGTCTGGCGGCCCCGCAAGTTGGGGTCGGGTTGCGCGTCGCGGTGATCAAGACCGATACCAACCTGCACGTGCTCGTGAATCCCGAGATGGTCAAGTACGAAGGTGAACAGGTCGGCCTGGAGGGCTGCCTATCGATCCCCGGCTACGTCGGGGAGGTCAAGCGGTACATGCAGGTCGTGGCCCGCGCCCTGAACCGCCACGGCAAGACGGTAAAGATCAAGGGCGACGCGTTGCTGGCGCGTGCCATCCAGCACGAGATCGATCACCTGGACGGCATCCTTTTCACCGACCGCCTCACCAGCCTCGAGACGCTGCGCAAAGTCGAACCCGAGGAGCAGGAGAAAGAAGCGGAACTCGTCGGCGCCTGATCCGCGCTTGCGTATCGCCTTCGCCGGCACAGCGGCGTTTGCCGGTCCGACCCTGACCCAGCTTCACGAAGCGGGCCACGACGTCGCGCTCGTCGTCACCCAGCCTGATCGCCTCGGTGGCAGGGGGATGCGGCCGCTACCGTCGGCCATCAAGCTGCAGGCGACCGAGATGCAGCTACCGGTTTTTCAACCCGAGCGCATCAGGACCGATGAGGCCCAGGCGCGAATCCGGGCGGTCGGTGCCGACGTCATGGTGGTCGTTGCCTACGGCCAGATCCTTCCGGCAAGCCTCATCGAGGCGCCTCGCCTCGGAACGCTCAACGTCCATGCCTCCCTGCTGCCGCGCCATCGCGGGGCCGCCCCCGTCGAGTGGGCGATCCTGAGCGGTGATTCGGAAACCGGCGTGACCATCATGCAGATGGACGCCGGGGTCGATACCGGGCCGATCCTCGCGCAGGAGCGCGTGCCGATCGGGCCTGATGAAATTGCTCCTCGGCTCGAGGGTCGCCTCGCGAATCTCGGAGGACGGCTGCTGGTTCAGACGCTCGATGGCCTGGTCGGCGGGCGCGTCCAGCCCAGTCCCCAACCCGCGGTCGGGGCCACGCATGCGCCGCGACTGCGCTCCGAAGATGGCAAGCTGGATCCCACGACCATGACGGCTGAAGAGATCGATCGAAGGGTGCGGGGCCTTGTCGGGCGTGTCGGTACCTGGTTAACACTGAAGGGCGTTGAGGTCAAGGTGGTTCGGGGCCACCGAGGCGCAGACGCCGGCGACGGGTTGCCGGTGCAAACGTCAAGCGGCATCTATGTGGTCGATGAAGTGCAGCCGGCTGGTGGACGGGTGATGAGCGCCGCCGCCTGGGCGCGGGGTCGGCGGTAGTGGGGAAGAAGAAGCGCGATGCCGACACCACGATTGCCAGCAACCGGGCCGCGTTCCATAACTACTTCATCCTGGAATCCGTCGAGGCCGGCATCCAGTTGCAGGGCACCGAGATCGAGACCAAGCGCGAGCGAAAGTTGCTGCTGCACAAGGCAGAAATCATCCGGCTGGGGATCACGATCAAGCAGAAGGGACTGACCCTCGTTCCGCTGCGCCTCTACTGGAAGGGCAACCGGGTCAAGCTCGAGATCGGCCTCGGCAAGGGCAAGCGCCAGTACGACAAGCGGGAGGCGATCGCCGAACGGGAAGCAAAACGTGACATGAGCCGCGCCGTTCGGACCCGGGTCTAGCCCGAAGCCGCCGAGAGAAATGTTTCGTGCTTCCGGGCCGCTGGAGGGAATCGACGACATTCCTTGGAAAAGGCTTGAGACAGCGTTTGGTTCGGCTAGCTCGGTGCCGGCGCTCCTAAGCAAGCTGGCCGCAGAAGACGTCGATAAAGCCGACCGCGGCTGGGAGGAGATGTATCAACAAGTCCTATGGCATCAAGGCAACATCTATTCAGCCACAGCAGCTGCGGTACCTTTTATCACGCGTATCGCTGCGTTGCCGAAAGTTCACCGGCGTCCCCGGCTGGTCAGTTTTCTCGCCTGGTGCTGCCTTGGCACCGAGCCCAAAAGCCCACCCTATACAGCTGCCGGCATTGCCATTGCGGTGCGAGAAGCGACGCGTGACAATCTACCGCTGCTCCGACCTTGGGTCGACACCGATGACCGCGCTCTAGGCCTGGCGATTGCGGAGCTCGCCGCAGCGCTGCCATTCGATCTGGTTGCCGCCGCACCCACCGTCAGGCGCCTATTCGGCCGCGAGGAAAGCACTCAACCACGGATAGCCCTTGCCGGCGCTCTGGCCATGCTTGGCGATCG
>VBJI01000031.1 GCA_005880875.1 Chloroflexota bacterium | reverse complement strand
CAATACCTGAACACGGTCTACGAACCGGGCGATCGGGTCGTCCTCACCTACCGGATGCCGCTCGCCGAGATCATCCACGACTACTACGACCAGCTGAAATCGCGGAGCAAGGGATACGCCTCCCTCGACTACGAGCTGGTCGGCTTCGAGGAGGCGAGCCTGGTCAAGCTCGACGTCCTCGTGGGCGGCTCTCCGGTCGATGCGCTGTCGATGATCGTCGACCGTGCCAAGGCGCAGCAACAGGGTCGGCGGCTCACGGAAAAGCTCAAGACGCTGATCCCGCGGCAACTGTTCGAGGTGCCGATCCAGGCCGCCATCGGCGGCAAGATCGTCGCCCGCGAGACCGTACCGGCGATGCGCAAAGACGTCACGGCCAAGTGCTACGGCGGTGATGTGACCCGAAAGCGAAAGTTGCTCGAGAAGCAGAAGGAAGGGAAGAAACGGCTGAAGCGGGTGGGCAATGTCGAGATTCCACAGGAAGCGTTCATGGCGGTGCTGAGCCTGGACTGATGGAACGCATCCACAGTCTCTACCTGCACGTGCCGTTCTGCACCTGGGTGTGCAAGTACTGCGACTTCAACGCCTATGCCGTGCTGGAGGGATTGATCCCGCCCTATGTCGATGCCCTCACCCAGGAGCTCGACGCGGCTCGAGTGGCCATCCCGATTGGGCCGATCGACACGGTCTTCATCGGCGGTGGGACGCCAAGCCTTCTCACCATCGACCAGTTGCGTCGTGTGATGGATCAGGTCCGATCCATCGGGCTTGCGGCGGGCGCCGAGGTCACGCTCGAAGCAAATCCGAGCAATGTCACGGCTCAGCAGGTAGACGGCTGGCTCGCCTCCGGCATCAACCGGATCAGCATCGGCGTGCAGAGCCTGCATCCGGACGCGTTGCGCTTTCTGGAACGGCTCCACTCCGGCAGCGACGCGATCGAAGCGATTCGCACGGCGCGTGCCGGCGGCTTTGCGAATATCAATGCGGATCTGCTGTACGGCGTGCCCGGCGTGACGCTGCCGGGCTGGCTTGAGACCCTGGAGGCCGTGCTGGCGGAAGGCGTTCAGCATCTGTCGGCATACGAGCTGACGGTCGAGGCACAAACCCGGCTGGGTCAGGAGGTGCGGACGGGTCTGGTGCGGATGCCCGGCGCCGATGACCAGCTCGAGCAGTACTGGGCGGCGGCGGCACGGTTGGACGCCGCCGGCTATGCCCACTACGAGATCTCGAACTGGTGCCGACCGGAATTCGGCTGCCGGCACAACCTGGCCGCCTGGAACTATCGGCCTTACCTGGGCTGCGGTGCGGGTGCCCATTCGATGTTCCGGCTCGAGGGTGACAGCACGGAGCGGCGGTGGAATGAGAAAGGCCCGCACGCCTACATCAGGCAGATCGGCCAGACCGGGCAGGCGGTCGACGGCATGGAAACCCTCTCGCCGGCAGCTGCCCGCGGTGAAGCCGCCATGATCGGAGTGCGTTTGCTCGAGGGCACAACCGCCACGCGGGAGTTCCCCGCCCAGCGTCGGCAACTCGTCGGTGCCGGTCTCCTGGTCGAGGACGATGGCCAGGTGCGACTCACGCGTCGCGGCGTCGAGCTCGCCAACCAGGTCGGCGCGGCCTTCCTGTCTTAACCTCCGCCATCGGAGAAGCTGCGATTCCCCGCCAGGGCCAGGGCTGAGCTTCCGGCCAGGAGTGCCGCGATGGCCAGCGCGATCGCCAATCCGGTTCGCTCCCCGAGCCGCGCCGAAAGGGCCTGGCCTAGGAGACCTCCGAGTAGCGAGCCAACCGGTAGCGCACCGTAGCCGATCACGCGCCCGGCCGCCCCGACTCGCCCCATTAATTGGGGGGCGATTCGTGTCTGACGGAAGGTGGTCACGCTGACGTTCCAGGTGGTGTTGAAAAAACCGCTGAGGACCAGCGCGCCGAGCAAGAGCGGAATGACCGGCAGCACCGTTCCTGCCGGGATGAGGACAAACGCCATGCCCTCGATGAACGTCGATAGCACCAGCGTTCGGTAGACACCGAGCCGATTCATGATCCGCCGGTTGTACATGGCGCCGACCAGGCTGGTCAGACTGCCCACGGCGAAGCACGCGCCGACAACGACCGGAGAGAGGTGCATAGCCCGATACAGAAAGAGCAACTGGAGCGCCAAGCCCATCATGAGGCCGACGTTGGAGATGGCCGCGCAGATCGTGATGCGAACCAGTGCCCGGTCTCGGATGAGAAACCCGATCCCCTCCGCCGCCTCGCTGATAAGGCTGCGTCGGGGGCTGACCGTCAACGCCGGTTGGCTGGAGTCCGTCCCGGCAATCAGCATCCCGGAAACGAGAAATGAGATCGCATCGAACGTGATCGCGAACGGCGCCGACAACAGGGTGATCAGCAGACCGGCCAACCCCGGCGCACCGGTCGCGACCGCCTGCTGGGCCACCTCGAGCTTCGCATTGGCGTCGACCCACTCCGAACGTGGCACGAGCGAGGGCACGTGGGCGGTCGCGGCCAGGTCGAAGAAGACGGTCATACCGCCCACGAGACCGGCGACCGAGAGAAGCTGGAGGAGGCTAAGGTGACCCAGTGCAAAAGCCAGCGGGATCGACCCGAGCAGCGCCGCGCGTACCAGGTCGCTCGCGACCAGGATCCGGCGCCGGCGAAGCCGATCTACCCAGACGCCGGCGAACAGCCCGAGCGCCGGCCAGGCGAGCGTCCCGGCAGCGTTGAGGACGCCAACTTGCACGGGGGAGGCGCGAAGGATGAGGATGGCTACGGTTGGTAGTGCCAGCAGCGAGATCCGGTCGCCCGCGACACTGATGGCGCGGGCGGCCAAGAAAAGGCGAAAGTCGTGGTGCTGCAGCGCACCCCACGACCGTCTCGACTCGTTGGAAGCCGCACGTTCGGCTTTCACCGAACATACCGTATCATGAAAGCCGAATAATGGCGAATCAGCATCTGCGACAGGCGGTCAGCGCGCCGCCGCCATTTGCCGCTGTCCTGGAGTGGGGAACTGGCTACGAGGCGTTGCTTGCCCTCTCTATGTTTACGGGGGATGAGCGGCAGGACTCGTACGAAGTGGGCAAAGCCTGGTTCGCGCGGGCGCGGGCAGCGGCGTCCAGCAGGCTCCTTACCGCGCTCCGGACGCTGGTTGGCACAGACGGTCCGCGGTGGTTCCTCCTGCTCGGGATGGTCCATGAGGCCGGTGGGGCTCATGATGTCGAACGCCTCCTGTCGCATATCCGCGGCAGCCGGCCTGAGGACGTCATCACCGCGTTAGTCGGTGGCCGGCTACCGGCGTTGCGGACGGGTGAGGGTCAGTCGCTCGTAAAATCAGCGCTCGCCGGCGAAGCGAAGGCCGCGGCCGCGCTCGCGGAGCGCAGCCGTGCGGGGAAGTCGGCGGGGATTCGTCGGCTGATTCAAACCGGCGCGAAGGAGGTCACTCGCCTAACCCTTGAGGTGGTCGATCGATTCAACCGCGAGGTCTTCAACCCGATGGGCAACAGCGCCGAGGCGCTGTCGGCCGACGTTAGCGGCAAGGCGAGGTCGGCGCGGCGGATGTCATCTCATCAACTCGTCGACTTTTCGACGGGAGGCATCACCTACGAGGGCGAGGCGGGCATCGATCGCGTCCTGCTCGTCCCCTCGATCGTCACCCGGCCATGGATCACGATCTCCAACTGGGACAGCACGAAGATCATCTGTTATCGAGCCGGCCGGCCCGTGACCGGCGAGCCGAATCGAGACATGGTGCTCGTCTACCGAGCGTTAGGCGATGAAACCCGTCTGCGCCTGCTGCGTGAGCTCGCGGCAGGCGATCGCCGCTTGGCTGAGCTGGCGCAAGTGCTGGGTCTCTCCAAGTCCACGCTCCACGGGCACCTAGCAGTGTTGCGGTCCGCCGGGCTGATTCGGCTCAGCCTCGGCGCCGAAAAGAAGTACGGGCTGCGTCCGGGACTCCCTGACCTCAACCGGATCCTTGCCGACTACATCGGCCGCGCCTGATCACTACGGTCTCTAGCGCTAACGTTGGCTCGTGAAATGGCCCGTTCTACTCTCTACGGTCGGTTTTCTGCTGGCCGGCGTCGCGCTCGGCTACGCGTCGCTCGCGGCCGGGCCGCTTGCGGCTGCCACGGCTGTAATCTTTCTGATTCTTCTACTGTCCAGGTTCCGCCGCCGACCCGAGCAGCCCGGTGGCTACATGGTCGGCGCGGGGTTGGCCGGGGCGGGAATCTTGTTCAAAGTCGTTGCCGACTGCTCTCCGCCTTCGTGTCATTACGACGTCCTCACGCCCGCGGTTGGCGCGGTCTTCATCATTGTCGCGCTCGGTGGGGCCGGCCTGCTCGTGCGCGCCGTCCTGCGACGCCGCTTCTCATAACCTGCTAGCCCGCGGATCATGCTGGGTCGGTTTCGCGTTTGGAGACGCCGATCTTGGCCATGACCTGTTCGAACAGCTCGTACGGCTGGGCTCCCATCACCAGGTAGCGCTCAGCGATGACGTGGGCCGGGATGCCGTTGATCATCAAATCTTCGGCCTCGGCGCGCCGGGCATCGAGGTAATCGCCGAAGCGGTTCTCGGCGACGGCCGCCTCCATGCTGGAGACGTCGACCCCTGTCCGGGCGGCGACCTCGCGAAGCACGGCGCCATCCGAGACATCCTCACCCTCCTCCCAGTAGGCTCGAAACAGCTCGCGGTGCATGGCATCGAAGCGGCCCTGCTCCCGGGCGAACTCCGCCGCCTGCAGCGCCGGCCGGGAGTTGATCAGGCGATCATGCAATCGCAGTTGCAGTCCGACCTGCGCGGCCAGCCGGTTGACCCCTTCCTCCGCCCGAGCCCGGTAGGCGGGCGGCAGGACCTCGTCGCGTGGCCGGCCTTCCGGCGGGATCTCGGGATGCAGCTCGAAAGGGACCCATTCGATCGCGACGTCGTATTCGCGCTCCAGCCGCTCGACTCCGACCGAGTCGATGTAGCAGAAGGGTCAGACGTAGTCCGAATAGATC
>VBJI01000030.1 GCA_005880875.1 Chloroflexota bacterium | reverse complement strand
CGCGGACGATTACCTGCCCAAGCCATTTGCGTTCGAGGAGCTGCTGGCGCGGCTGCGCGCGCTGATGCGACGCGAGCAAAAGAACGGGCACGCCAACCGCCTACAGGTGGCGGATCTCGTGCTCGACCTCAAGACGCACCAGGTACGCCGGGGTGACGTGCCCATCGAGCTGACCGCACGGGAGTTCGCCCTGCTCGAATTCCTGATGCGTCACCCCAACCAGGTGCTGACCCAGGCGCAGATCGCCGAGCGCGTCTGGGACTACAACTTCGAAGGCACCACCAATCGCGTCGCTGTCTACATCTCCTATCTCCGCGACAAAATCGATGAGGGCCGATCTCCGAAGCTGATTCAGACCGTCTATGGCGTCGGTTACCGGCTGTCGGGATGATGTTCCGGGGCGCCCTGGTGCGCCTCGCCGCCCAGTACTTTCTCCTGCTCGTCCTGATCCTCGGCTGCTTCGATTTCATCGTCTACTTCACGGTGTCAGAGGCGCTGCAGAGCCGGGTCGATAACTACCTGCAGTCGGCCGTCGTCCAGGCGACCCGCGACCTGACCGTCACCGGCGACACGGTCACCGTCAATCCGCAGTACAGCCCGGACCCGAGCTACGGCGATACCTTCCTCTATGTGCTCCAGCTCAGCGGGCCCCAGGTGGTAACTCCGAACGCGAGCCTGCAGACCGTCTTCAAGAATCCGTCCCTTAACGATGCGGTGTTCAGCGCCAGGGTCGGCCAGGGCTCCGACACCAAGGTGTTCGCCAGCCAGCAGCAGTGGGTGGTCGACACCAGCCCAATCCGAAACGTGAAGACGCACAAGATTGTCGGGATCCTGCAGGTGGCCCAACCGATTTCCTGGGTCAATGACGCCCTCTCCCGGCTGGTGCGCCAGCTCGTGCTGGCCTCGGCCGTCGGGATCCTGCTGGGGGCGCTGGCCTCGCTGTTGATGGCGACCCGATCTTTGCGGCCGATCAGCCGGGCGTTCCAACGTCAGCGCGAGTTCGTGGCCGACGCCTCGCACGAATTGCGCACGCCGCTGACGCTGATCCGGACCAACGTCGAAGCCTGGCTGCGCCGGGTGAACGGGGCGAACCGGACCTATGCCCGAAACATCGTCGAAGAGGTCGAGCAGCTCAATCGCATCGTGGGCGATCTGACCACGCTCGCGCTCGCCGATGCGAGGCAGCTGCGGATCGATCGCCAGCCGCTGGAGTTGAACGACGTGGTCCGGGACCTGATGACGCAAACCGAACCTCTGGCGGAGGAGCGTGGCGTCCAGCTGCGGCCGGACCTCAACGGCGGCGTGCGGGTGGAGGGTGACGCGGCCCGCGTGCGCCAGCTGCTCTTGATCCTGATCGATAACGCGCTCACCCACACGCCCTCCGGCGGTGAGGTCTCGGTGGGCGTCATCCGGCGGAACGGCCGGGCGCGGGTCACGATCGCGGACAACGGAGAGGGCATTCCCCCGGCGGACCTGCCCCATATCTTCGAGCGCTTCTATCGCGCCGATAAGGCCCGCAACCGGGAGAATGGCGGCAGCGGCCTGGGGCTGGCGATCGCGAAGTGGATCGTGGACGCTCACAAGGGCGATATCCAGGTCATCAGCAACGAAGGCAAGGGGACCGAGGTGGCGGTCAGCCTGCCCGCCATCGACTGACGCCGGCCGCTAGTCGACCTTGATCTCGCGGACCGGTCGCAGGGTGACGAACGCGACCGCGTAAAACAGGGTCACGATCCCGAACATGACGCGGTAGCCGACCGTGCTGGTGCGGTTGTTGTTGAAGGCGTCGATGATCGGGCCCAGGATCGGCCGCGCGATCAGGCCGGCGCTGGCCGTGGCGATGTTCGAGACGCCCATGTAGCGGCCCGCCTCGGCCTTGGGAATCAGGTCCGTCATGAAAGCCCAGTCGACCGAAAGGAAGACCCCCAGCGAGATGCCGAGGATGACGCCGAAGATCAGGATCCACATCAGGCTGGGCGCGAAAATCAGGAGCGTCGAGCCCACGGCCCCGATGATGCAGGCGGCCGCGACCATGCGCTTCTTGCCGTAGCGCTGCGCCAGGAATCCGGCGGTCATGGACATGATGGCTGCAAACACGACTACCATCGCCAGCAGGATGCTCGAGTAGAGCGAGGCCTGCTCCTTGGTGTAGTTGAAGGTGAAGCGAATGTAGTTCAGGGCGAACGTCGAGACGCCCACCGGCGCCATCAGGAAGAACAGGCGCGACACCATCAACCAGGCAAAGTCGCGGTAGCGCCGCGTATCGATGGCGAAGCTCAAGAACACCGAGCGGGCGACGCTGGGGTCCGTCCGGTGCGTGATGCGCCGATCGGGGACGCCGAAGAACACGAGCGCCCCGGCGACCGCGACCACCACCGGGAGCGTCAGGATGGCAAGCCGGATGTGGTGGGTGGGAATCAGGATGGCGCCCACGACCACGAAGCCGAAAATCGTCCCGACCATGTTCATCATTCCGTAATAGCCCGATGCTTCGGCCCGCTGGTTCGCCGGGACCTGGTCCGGCAGCATGCCCTGGTAGGGCCCCTGGGCGGTGTTCGATGCCATCTGGAAGAAGGCATAGGCCACCAGCAGCATCCAGTAGGAGGTGGCGAACGCGATCAGCGTGAGGAAGATGACGTCGCCGACCACGCCAATGGCGATGAAAGGGCGGCGCCGCCCGATGGCGGCGAGGTGGTTGTCGCTGAGGGCGCCGATGGCCGGCTGCCAGACGATGGCGAAGGCGGCGCCAAAGGTGTCGAGGATGGCGACGTAGGTGTTGATGTCGAGATGGAGCGCGAGGGGGCCGATGTGCACCGTGGTCGCGTGGGTGATGAAGTCGCCCACCAGCACGGGGATGATGGTCGACCCCAGCGGTTGCATGACATAGGCGATCGCGAACCAGAAGGCGCTCAGCACGAGCATGCCCCGCCACGAGATCCGCTCGCGCACCGCCGTCTCGTGCAACGTCTTCAGGAATCGGCGGCCCGCCGGCGCGCTCGCACTCGCCATGGCGCAGACAGTGTACGACGCTTTTGATACGGTGAAAGCCAGCATGGCCCGGATCAAGATCACCGTCGTCGGCGCCGGCAACGTCGGGGCCACCCTGGCACAACGCCTCGCCGAGCGCGGCTATGCCGACATCGTTCTGGTGGACATCGTGGAAGGGTTGCCCCAGGGCAAGGCCCTCGACATGCTGGAGGCCGGCCCCATCGTCGGCTACGACTCCGGCGTCACCGGCACCAACGGCTACGAGGAAACCGCCGGCTCCAGCATCTGCGTCATCACCTCTGGCGTCCCGCGCAAGCCCGGGATGTCGCGGGACGACCTGGTGAAGACCAACATGGCGATCGTCCGCGGGGTGACCCAGGAGCTGGTGCGTCGATCGCCACAGACCATCCTGATCGTCGTCAGCAATCCGCTCGACGCCATGGCCCAGCTGGCGCTGGACGTCAGCCGCTTTCCCCGCCAACGCGTCATCGGCATGGCGGGCGTGCTCGACACGGCTCGCTTTCGCACGTTCATCGCGCAGGAGCTCAAGGTGTCGGTGCGGGACGTTCAGGCCTACGTGCTCGGCGGACACGGCGATACCATGGTCCCGCTGGCGCGGCTCTGCACCGTCGCCGGGATCCCGATCGGCCAGTTGATCAAGCCCGAGCGCATCGAGGCGATCGTGAAGCGAGCGCGCGACGGCGGCGCCGAGATCGTCAACCTGCTCAAGTCGGGAAGTGCCTACTACGCGCCATCCGCGGCGGTGGCGCAGATGGTCGACGCGATCGCCCTGGATCGCAAACAGATCCTGCCATGTGCCGTTCGGCTGGACGGCGAATATGGGGTACGCGGACTCTTCGTGGGGGTTCCGGTCAAGCTCGGCGCCGGCGGGGCCGAGGAAATCATCGAGCTGGAGCTCACCGACGATGAGCGAGAGGCGCTACAGAAATCAGCCGACTCCGTCAAAGAGCTGGTCGGGGTGATGGGCCTCTAACGTCAGCGGGATTTCCCGCGTGTATTCTGTAAAGAGTGACGATCGAAGTCCGAAGCGGCTACATCCCCGAATCGAAGCGTCTGATCGAGAACCCCACCGCCGAAGCGCTGCGAGAGCTGACCGCGAAGATGCCGAATGCGCGGCGCACCATCTACGACAACTACAACGTGCAGACACGGGTCGACGCGCGCAGCAC
Organism: Chloroflexota bacterium; assembly: GCA_005880875.1. Lineage (GTDB taxonomy): Bacteria > Chloroflexota > Dormibacteria > CF-121 > CF-121 > CF-13. Next base: position 823 of record VBJI01000030.1, on the reverse strand, counting down.
AAAGAGCACCTTCATCGTGACGGACCGCCCCGAGGAGCACACGGCGCAGACCGTGTCACCGGAAGAGGGCCGAAAATGGGCCAAGATCCAGGACGACTACATCCGCGGCCAGGAGATGGTCCTGCTCGACGGCGTGATCGGCAACGACCCCGACTTTCTAACCCCGGCCCGCCTGATCATCGAGGCCCGTAACGCCAACGTCGCGGGGATGCAGCGGCATCTCTATTACCCACCCGTGGGCCGGCAGCCGGAGATCACCATGATCTACACCCCCAACCTGACCGCCCCCGGCTACCCCAACGATCGGGCGATCTTCGTCGATCTGGAGGCGGGCATCACCCGGGTCCTCAACTCGGATTATTTCGGCGAGTCGAAGAAGGGCGGCCTGCGGATGTGGAACAAGAAGGTCTACGATGCCGGCGGCCTGCCGATGCACGCGGGATGCAAGGTCATTCCCGTCGGCAACCGGCAGCGGGTGGTGATCATCGTCGGCCTCAGCGGAACCGGGAAGACCACGACCACCTTTACCAAGCAGAACAATTCCAAGCCCGTCCAGGATGATTTCATCGCCCTGATGCAGGGCGGAAAGATCTACGGAACGGAGAACGGCTGCTTCGCGAAGACGTTCAGCCTCGACCCCAGGCACGAGCCCACCATCTACGGCGCCGTCACCAAGCGCGAGGCGTACCTGGAAAACGTGTCACAACAGCAGGACGGCGGTCCGGTCGATTTCTATGACGCCAGCTACACGCAGAATGGCCGCGCCACCTTCGAGTTGGCTGCCCTCGGCTGGGTGGAGGACGCCCGCAACATCGGGCCGGCC
>VBJI01000099.1:5048-12750 GCA_005880875.1 Chloroflexota bacterium | reverse complement strand
CGCCGGGGCGATCGCCAGCGCCGTCGGCGTGCTGGTGACGCTGACCGGCGGCTGGATCTTCACCGGCAAGCTGCAGGGGTCCTGGAACTCCGCCGTCATCGACAACGGTCCGTGGATTTTGATCGTCGGCGGCGTCGGTATTGCCTCGCTGGCGGTGGCGGTCATCGTCTATCTCCTCGGGTTGAACACCGCCCGCCGCGCCGTCGCGGCAGCCACGGGTTCCGGCCCGGCCAGCTGAGCGTGATTTGATGGCGACCGCGGTCACCGACAGCTCGACCAGCGTCGACCTCGACGTCAAACGGCAGGAGATTCTCGCGAAGGCGGAGGCGGCCGGCCTCCGCCTCGTGCGCTTCCTTTACTGCGACAACGACGGCATCATTCGCGGTAAGAGCTCGGGAATGTCCGGCCTCAACGACCGCCTCGAGTCGGGCATCGGTCTGACCTTGGCGATGCAGGCCTTTACCATGCTCGACCACCTGGCGACCGTCGACGGCATGGGCCCGGTCGGGGAAATTCGCCTCGTACCCGATCCGACCACGTTCACGATCGCGCCCTACGCGCCGCATACCGGCACCGTCCTGGTCGACATGCAAACGCTCGATGGCAAGCCCTACGCCGCCGACGGCCGCGCCTTCCTCAAGCGCATGGTCGCGCGAGCCGCCGAACACGACCTGGCCCTGCTGGCGGCCTTTGAACCCGAGTGGTCACTCGCGCGGAAGGAAGGCGAACAGTTCGTCCCCATCGATGACAGCGGCTGCTTCACCAGCACCGGCATGAACATCGCTGCGCCGGTGATCGACGAGATCGTCGCCGCGCTCGAGTCACAGGGCATGGTGGTCGAGCAGTATTACGCCGAGCTCGGTTGGGGGCAGCAGGAGCTGTCGATTCGTTTTGCCCCGGCGCTGCAGGCCGCGGATCACCACATCCTGTACCGGGAGACGGTCCGCGGTGTCGCCCTCGATCGAGGGCTCTATGCCTCGTTCGCGCCGAAGCCCTGGGTCGACCAGGCGGGCAACGGCTGTCATCTGCATTTCTCGGGATGGAGTCGGGATCAGACCGTCAACCGCTTCTACGACGCCTCGGGCGAGTACAAGCTATCGTCGCTCGCCCGCCAGTTCATGGCCGGCATCCTCGAGCACCTGCCCGCCCTCGTCGCGCTCACCTGCGCCTCGGTCAATTCCTATCGGCGGCTGCAGCCGCAGATGTGGGCTTCCGCCTACCGCGCCTGGGGACCGGACAACCGCGAAGGCGCGCTGCGGGTCGCCTCGCCATTCAAGGGCCACGAAGCCGAATCGGTCAACGTCGAGCTCAAGTCATCGGATTCGAGCGCCAATCCGTACGTGTCCCTCGCCGGCGTGATCGCCGCCGGGCTGGACGGCGTCGAGCGCAAGCTCACACTGCCGCCCGCGGTCACGGTTGATCCGCACACACTCGACGAAGGCGAGCGCGCCAAGATCGGCGCCGATCGCCTGCCGACGAGCCTGAAGGATGCGATCCAGAACCTCAAGCGGGACGATCTCCTGCTGAAGGCGATGGGCGAGCGGCTCGCGACCTCTTACATCGCGGTGAAGGAGCTCGATGTCGATGCGTTCGCAAACGCGGACGAGGCGTTCGAGTTCCGACAGCACATCTATAAATACTGACGTCGCCGGCGAGCTGCTGCGCGTGTGGGCGGACCAGCCCGCGATCGACCACCACTGCCACCCCTTGCGGCGCTGGCCCTTTCAGTTGTCGCCCGAGGAACTGCGCGGCGCCTTCACCGAAGCGCTCGATCCGCAGCTGGCCGCGAGCCACGTCGTCAACACGGTCGCCTACCGGGACGCGGTCCGACGAATCGCCGCCGAGCTTGACTGCGATCCGACCGAAGCCGCCGTTCTCGCCCAGCGCAACGCCGCCGACCCAGTCGGCTACGCGAAGGGACTGCTGGCACGAACCGCGACCGCCATCATGCTCGTTGACACCGGCTTCGCGAGCGCCGACGCCTTCACGCTGGCGGAGCAGGAGCAGGCCACCGGAATCACCCAGCGCGAGATCGTCCGGCTCGAGAGGCTCGCCGAGGGGCTGATCCAGGCCGCCGACGACCCTCGCGAGTGGTTCATTGCGGTGCGCGCAGGATTGCGAGCCGCCGTCCGGGGCGGGGCCGTCGGCGTGAAGACCATCTGTGCCTACCGCGCCACCCTCAAGCTCCGACCGGTCGACACGGATGCCCTCGGCGTTGCCTTCAGCGCGACGCGGCTCCGGGCCCAGCGCGGTCAATCCCCCCGTCTTTCCGGGAGCGCCCTGTGCCAGGCGCTGCTCTTCGAAGGCGCGCAGGAATGCCTCGAGCTCGACGTCCCGTTGCAGGTCCACTGCGGTTTTGGGGATCCCGACGAGGACCTCGCGGAAACATCACCACTGGGCCTCCGGCCGTTATTCATCGATCCCGCGTATCGCGGCCTTCGTGTCGTGCTGCTGCATTGCTACCCGTACCATCGCGAGGCCGCCTATCTGGGCTCCGTGTTCCCCGACGTCTATATGGACCTGTCGCTGGCGATCCCGTTCGCCGGTCTCGAGGGCAGCCGCGCGATGCGCGAGGCGCTGGGCCTGTGCCCGACCAGCAAGCTGCTCTACGCGGCCGACAGGTGCTGGCCGATAACGCGCGCCGCGTCTACAAGCTCAAGGACTGAGCTGCGTCGTCCAGGTCTGGCCGCCGTTCTCGGTCTTGACAATCGATTCGCCTCCGGGCTCGGAAGCGAGCGCCCAGCCGATCTCGACCGTAACGAACTGGAAGTCCGCGACAACCTGCGTCGATGGGATCGGTCCAACCGTCGACCAGTGCTGCCCACCGTCCGAGGTGGAGAGAAGGCTGTTGTTGGCTTTTAGATTGACCGTCCAGCCGTGGCTCTTGTCGATGAAGAAGACGTCGTACGCCTGCGCCGGCAGTGATGGCCCGGGCCGCCACGAACCCCCTCCGTCGCTGGTCGAATAGACCACGCTCTCCGGCACACCAGCGGACCCCGACGAGGTCAGCACGAAGACCCCGTTTCGAGCGTCGGAAAATCGCAGGCTGGTCATTTCACACACGCACGTTGCCCCCCATCCGGCCGGTGACCCGAGGGTGACACTGTGCCAGGTCCGTCCCCCGTCACGGGTGACGTAGAAGAACGGGCCGCCCCCGGCACCGCAGGCGCCCGGCAGCCAGCCCGTCGAGGCGTTCAGAAACACCGGCACCCCCTTGCTGCAGCCGAGCGGAAGGTGGCCGGCGCTGCCGCTGGTGTCAGCCTCGGACAGCTTGGTCCAGGTCGCCCCACCATCGACCGTGCCGTAGAAGGCGACGCCCTGAGAACCTGCGGCGAATCCCAGGTTCAGGACGAGCCAGCCGTGGCTAGCGTCGACAAAGGACATGGACGCGGGCCACCCCTGCTCGGCGGCAAGCACACCCGCGTTGTGCCAGCTCTTGCCGCCATCTGTCGTCCGGTAGACGCGCACGCGGAAGTCGGGCGTGTCGGAGCCGGGCTGAAGGGACGACGCCACCCAGGCGTTGTTGGCATCAAGAAAGAAGGTGGTCCAGTTCCCGGGCTGCGCGCCACGAGGACCGGCATCGTCCCAGTGCGACCCACCGTCCGCCGTCCGAAGAATCCGGTTGGTGCCGGAACCGGCGGCCCACCCGGTGCTGGCGCTGATGATGCGCAGTGATACGGGCGGCAGCAGGGGATACGGCCCACTCGGTGTCGGCGTTGGCGTGGGGTTGATGTTCGGCGACGCGAACGGCGTCGGGGTCGGCGTCAACCCCACTGACTGACGAGCCCGCTGGAGAGCAATCCCCAAACCGACCGCGAGGACCAGCAGGGCGGCGGCAGCGGCGACCTGGAGCACCCAACCCCCCCGCTGCCGGCGCGCGCCGGCAACGATTCGCGCCTCGAATCCGGCAGGCGGCGGCGTGCTGGCGCCCCGGTGCAGATAGGACTTGAGCCGCGCATCGAATTCTTCGCGCTTACCCATAGTTGAGCTCCTTTCGCAGACTGGCCAGGGCTCGGGCGAGATGGCTGCGGGCGGTCCCCGGCCGGCATCCGATCAGCGATGCGCATTCGTCGAGCGTGTAGCCGTACTCGTAGTGGAGAGTCACCACGGCGCGCTGCTGAGGGGTCAGGCGGCGATAGCCCCGGTCGAGATCCAGGTCGGGGTCTGTGGGCGGCGCCCCATGCACGTGGTCGGTTTCGGCGAGCCACAACCGTGGGAACAGCCGCCGGCGCGATCGGAGGGCGCGGCGAACGCAAATCTGGCGGAGCCACGCGCCCCGCTTCGACGGATCGCGCAGCGAATCCCAGGACCGCCAGGCCAACTCCATCGTTTCCTGAACGGCGTCCTCGGCCTCCTGCGCGTCCCGCAGCACGGAATAGGCGACCGCAAAGAGCCGCCCACCCTCCGCGAGGACGGCGGCTTCAAACCCGGCGGCGTCGCGCGCCGGATCCTGAAGGGCCATGATCACGAAACCGTAGAGTCCGCTTAAGGACGTTTGGTTTACGTGCGGCGTGACGATGTCGTTACGAAGAGAGTGAGTCCGCCGGTAAGCCGAGTTCTGTTCCCCGCTTCAGCCGGCTGAGCCGGCGCGCCGTGGGGCGGCAGTCATCCGTCTCGGTCGCCGATTACCCGGCGACTCCAGCGACCTTACCCGAGGACCGGCCGAGCCAGCCGTTTCGTCCTCCTATTCGGTCTTGCTCCGGGTGGGGTTTACCGAGCCAGCCGGTCTCCCGGCTGCTGGTGGGCTCTTACCCGCACCATTTCACCTTCGCCGCCGCCTGCGCGACGGCTGTGTCTTTTCTGTGGCACTCTCCTTCGGGTTACCCCGACCGGGTGTTACCCGGCACCCTGCTCTGTGGAGCTCGGACTTTCCTCGACGGGACGATCCCGGCGCGACTGCCTGGCGGACTCGGGCACCATTGTACCCGCGTCCTCGGCCGGAATAACCAGGGGCACCAGGAGGGCCGCGATCAGCAGAAAGCCGGCCGATACGCCAATAGCCGAACCCAGTCCGAGATGAATCAGTGGACCCGATATCGCCGAGCCGAGTGGCGTACCCGCGAAGTTGAGGGACATGGAGACCGCGAAGGCTCGTCCGTACCAGGCCGGGTCGGTCCGGCGTTGCCGCATCGAGAACAGAGCGATGTCGGCGGGACCGTTGCTGACGCCCACGAAGCCGACGGCGGCGGCCGCCAGCAAGAGGTGTCCGGACAGGGCCAAGACGGCGACCCCCAGGCCCCCGCCGAGCGTCGCCAAGCCGAACATCAGCCGCTCGCGGCCCTCGCTGTTAAACCGCCCGAAAAACAGGACGGAGACGCCGGACCCAATGCCGAGGAGCGCCCACAGCCCGCCGACCACGGCCGCATCGCCGTGCAGCCGCTGCAACACCATGACGGGAAGCGCCACGATCAGGATCCCGAAGCCGACGTTCACCAGCGAGACAACGATGGCGAGTCCCCGCAAGGACGCGTTGCGCAAGGCGACGTACGCCAGGCCGTCCAGGGCGTCCCGGAGAACCGAACCCGAGCCGCCGCGGGCTGTTGGCTCGGCCAGTCCGACCACGGAGAGCGCGGCCGCAAGGTACAACACCGCGGTGATCCCCAGTGCCGGCCGTGGCCCCAGCCAGGCGGTGAATCCACCCGCCAGCGCCGGGCCCGCCGCCCCCGTGACGGCGTAGGCCAGACTGTCGAGGGCGTTGGCGCGATCCCACAATCGCTTGGGGACGATCAACGGGAGCAACGAGCGGGCACCGCTGTTACTCAGGGAGTAGGTCAGCGATCCCAGGGTCACGACCGACAGCAGGGCCGCCGGCGCCAGCCGCCCGGTCGCATCCAGGCCGACGATCAGGAGCAGGCTGAGCGCGCCGACGACGTAGTCGAGGATGATGAAGCGAACCCGTCCGTGGCGGTCGAGCAGCGCGCCGGCGATCGGGCTCACCACGATCCCGGGTGCAATCGCCAGGAATACCGTCACACCGGCGAGTCCCGGCGAGTGGAAGCGCTGGAGCACGAACAGTACCAGCGCCAGCTGCATCATCGCGTTGGCGGTCCGGGCCAGGACGACGCTGCTCGCCAGCCGAGGAAACGTCGGAATCCGAAAAAGTTGAGGGTAGGTCGTGCGGTCGGCTGGCACGACCGTCTAGCTTACGGAGCCAGAATCTTTTGCATCGTCTTGAAGGAGACTTTGGCGTAGTCCTTCAAGCTATCGGGGCCGGCGCGGCTCGCCAGCAGCCGGCCGGTCTCGATCACCTTCGGCGATGCTCCCTTTGGCAGCGTCAGCCCCAATGTCTTTGAGGCCTGGTCCAGCCATCGAAGGAAGCCGTCGCGGGCGAGGATGGAGGCCGCGGCCACGCCGACGTCGGCTTCCGCCCGGTGCATCTGGAGCACCGGAATGCCGCTGAGCCGGGTATCCATCAGCAGCCGGCTCTCGATGTAGCGCTTGTCGCCGAATTGATCGCTGAGGATGAAGCGTGGCTGAAGTCCCGCTTTGATCAGGTCCTCGATCACCCGCGTGTGCGTCCACGCCAGCAGGGTGTTGAGATTTTTCCCCTCACCGCGCATCTGTTTGTAGAGCTCGTTGTAGCGCTTGGGCGCCAGCACGAGCACGGCACGCTGGCCCTCTGGGACGACCTGGCGTAGGTTGGCGGCCAGGCCGCGCAGTTCGCGGTCACTGACGGTCTTGCTGTCGCGGACGCCGAGGGTTCGCAGGATCTGCGCGGTGCGGCCGTCGACGTAGACACCGGCCGTCACCATCGGTCCGAAGAAGTCGCCCTTTCCCGCCTCGTCGGTGCCGACGTGTGGTTCGGTCTCGGGTGGAACGGCAGGTTCGGACGACGCCTGCTTCTGGACAAGCTCACGTTTCGCCGGGGCCCTCTTCCCCACCGGTTCGACCACGGCCGTCAGTTCGTCGAAGGCCGGCGTGTGGCCGGACACCACGAGTTTGCCGGTGGAATACAGGATGGCCCGGGCTCGACTGCTCCCCACGGAAAGCGTCGTCCGCCAGACCTCGTAGGGCCCCGGTGGCTCGTCGAGACCGCCCCGCGCATGCAGCGCTTCGTGAATCCGTTCCCGATCGGCGGGCGCGACGGCGTAGGTCGTCGTTGGTCGTGACTCGCGGGCGGGCAACCCGGTTATTTGGCGGCGGGCCGGCGGCGCAACAGACGGCCTTCCTCGGATGACGCGAACCTGAGCCCGGCCCGCAGCTCGGCCACCACCTGCTTCCAGAAGCGGTCGGCGGCGTAATACAGACCGAGCAATGCCGCGATCAGAATCGCGACGTCAATGCTGACCCGGCCTTCCTGCGCCCAGTAGACATCCCGCAGGTTTAGCCAGAGCGCGAACTCGTCGATCACCAGTGCGGCGCCGATCCCGTACAGAGGCGCCAGCCATCCATGAATCCTTGGCGACCAGAAGGTGATGCCGAGGAAGCCGACGATCAGCAGAATCAGGATGCCCCAGACGAAATGGTGGATGTGCAGCCCGCCGCTGGTGACGAGGTTGCGGGCGGGCAGGAAATGGTATCGGATGCCGTAGGTCAGGAAGCGCAAGAACAGGAACGTGCCGATGAAGCCAACCCACATACGAAGCGCCGCCTCGCGGCGATAGTCGACGTGCTGCTGGTAGGCGGCGACTACCCGCCTTCGGAGGTGAAAGCCGGGATGGAGGAGGTTGTGGATGTTCAGTGTTGCCTACCGACGGTCGGC
>VBJI01000099.1:0-4765 GCA_005880875.1 Chloroflexota bacterium | reverse complement strand
TCGACGATGGCGGACGTAGTGCAGGTCGCGCCGGCCGACGACCCGGTTCGTCCGTTGTTCTCTCCGGCCGGCGAGCTGACGGCTGAAGCGCGCAGCACGCTCGGTCTCAGTCCCGACGAGTTGCGCGACCTTTACCACAAGATGGTCTGGATCCGGCGCACCGACGAGGAAGCGCTGAACCTCCAGCGGCAGGGCGAGCTCGGTCTCTGGGGCCCATACCAGGGCCAGGAGGCGATCCACGTCGGGACCGTGGCCGCGCTGAGGGAAACCGATTGGATTTTTCCGAGTTATCGCGAGTTCGGCATGGGAATGTGCCGCGGCATCGACCCGGCGGAAATGCTGAAACTGTTTCGCGGGGTCTCACACGGCCCCTGGGACCCGCGCACGTACCACTTCGCGCCGCTGCTGATTCCGGTGGCGAGCCAGGTGCCTCATGGGGTCGGCTACGCCATGGGCTCCCGCTTCAAGCGCAGCGACGACGTGGTGCTCTCCACCTTCGGCGATGGCGCCACCTCGAAGGGCGATTGGCACGAGGCGATGAATTTCGCGGGCGTGTTTCAGGCGCCGGTGATCTTTCTCTGCCAGAACAATCACTGGGCGATCTCGGTACCGCTGGCGAAACAGACCGCCGGGTCGATCGCCGAGCGCGCGCAGGGGTATGGCTTTCCCGGGATCCGGATCGACGGCAACGACGTGCTGGGGGTCTTTGCCGCGATTCGCACCGCCGCCGAACGCGCTCGCCGCGGCGGCGGTCCTTACCTGATCGAGGCCATGACCTACCGGATGGGTCCGCACACCACGTCGGATGATCCGACGCGGTACCGGACAAATGTCGAGCTGGAGCGCTGGAGCGCCAAGGATCCAATTCCCCGTTTCCGCCAGTGGCTGGAGAGCCAGGGCCTGCTCGACGAGGCCGCGCTGGCGGCGATCAACCGCGAGGTCGAGGCGAAGGTGGAGACGATGCGTAATCGCCTGCGGGCGACGACGGCACCGGCGCCCGGCGAGGCGATCTTCGGCCGCGTCTACCAGCATCCGTCGGACAGCTTCCTGGAAGAGCGCGAGGAATTCGAGTCCTCGCTGGAGAGCAATTGATGGAACCGGTGACGATGGCGAAGGCGATCAACCTCTCGCTGCGCGACGCGCTGACGCAAGATGACAGCGTCCTGATCTTCGGTGAAGACGTCGGCACGCTGGGCGGGGTGTTCCGCATCACCGATGGACTCCAAAAGACTTTCGGCGCCGAGCGGGTCTTCGACACCCCGCTGGCCGAGTCGGCGATCATCGGCATCTGCATTGGCCTCGTGTTACGAGGCTTCAAGCCCGTGCCCGAGATCCAGTTCGACGGGTTCATCTATCCCGCCTTCGACCAGATCGTGAGCCACGTCGCCAAGTACCGGAATCGCACCGGCGTCTCGATGCCGATCACGATCCGGGTGCCGTTTGGCGGTCACATCGGCGCGGTCGAGCATCACTCGGAGAGCCCGGAAGCGTATTTCGCGCATACGGCCGGCTTGAAGGTCGTTGCCCCGGCTACACCCGGCGACGCCTACGCCCTGCTGCAGAGCGCCATCGCGGACCCGGACCCGGTGATCTTCTTCGAACCGAAGGCGCGCTACTACCTCAAAGAAGAAATCGACACCGCACGAGAGGTACCGATCGGACGGGCGCGGGTGGCCCGCGAAGGCAGCGGAGTCACCGTGATCGCCTATGGGCCGACGGTCAGCATTGCCCTCGACGCGGCGAAAACAGCGGAGAAGGAGAATATCTCGCTCGAAGTCATCGACCTGCGGACCCTCTCGCCGCTCGATATGCCAACCATCCTCGAATCACTGCGAAAGACGCACAGGGCGATCGTCGTGCACGAGGCACCGGTCTTCGGCGGATTCGGCGCCGAGATCGTCGCCCGGATCGCCGACGACGGTTTCGATCTGCTCGAAGCGCCCCTCGAGCGGATCGGCGGGATGGACGCCCCGTACCCGCCGGCCCGCTACGAGAAGCTGTACCTGCCGGACGTCGATCGAATTCTCGAGGCCGCCGACGTCGCCCTGGCCTATGGCTGATCAGACGTTCCGTCTACCGGATCTTGGCGAGGGACTGACCGAAGCGCAGCTCGTCGCCTGGCGCGTCCAGGAGGGCGCTCACGTCGAGGTGAATACGCCGCTGGCCGACGTCGAGACGGCAAAGGCCGTCGTCGTCATCCCCTCGCCGTACGCCGGAACGGTCCAGAAGCTCCACGCTCGCCCCGGCGACTCGGTGGCGGTGGGCGCGGCACTGGTCACGATTGCGGCGGAGGACTCCACCGCGGCGGCTGAATCGGAACACGACGCACCGCGGACGCTGGTCGGCTATGGCCCGGGCGCTCCTGAGGCCGGCGTCCGCCGGCGGGCACGGGTTGCGCCAGCCGGGACGGCCGAAGCTGGCGCCGATGTTCGTGCGGCGCCATTCGTGCGGCAGCTGGCGAAAGACCGGGGGATCGATCTTGCCAGAATCACCGGAACCGGGCCTGGCGGCCGGATCACCAAAGCCGATGTCGAAGGGGCGACCGCCTCGCCCGCCGCGACCCCCGCCGCGCCGCCGACCGACGGAGAACGGCGGATCAGCGTGGTCGGAATTCGCAAGGCCATCGCCCGCCAGATGGTCCGCTCAGTGTCGACCATTCCGCAGTTCACCGAGTTCGCCGTCTTCGATGCCTCCGCTCTGCAGGCCGCTCGCGAGAAGCAGAAGGCAAGCGGCCGATCGCTGACCCCTCTCCCCTATTTCATCCAGGCGATGATCAAGGCAGTGCGCGCCTTTCCGCTGATGAACAGCTCGTGGGACGAGGCCCGCGACGAGATCGTCGTCAAGCAGGCGATCAACGTCGGGATCGCGGTGAACACCAGCCAGGGGCTGCTGGTTCCGGTGCTGCGCGGCGCCGCTGAGCTCGATCTCTCCCGGATCGCCGAGGGCAGCGCAAAGCTGATCGAGGGCGCCCGGGCCGGAACGCTCGGTCCCGGCGAGATGAGTGGCGGCACCATCACGGTCACCAACGTCGGCGCCAGCGGGCCGGTCGAAACCGGCACGCCGATCATCAGCCCACCCGAATGCTGCGTCGTGGCATTCGGCGCCATCAAGTTGCGCCCGATGGTGGTCGACGGCCAGGTCGTCGCCCGCCCGGGCGCGTGGATCTCGATCTCCGTCGATCACCGGATCGTCGACGGTGCGCTGGCGACCGAGTTCCTGACGGCGCTCGTCGGCGAGCTGGAGAAGGTGAGTGCCTGACGAAGGGCAGCTGATCTACGACTGGAACACGGTCGATGCCCCGGCAAAACCAGCCCGTCCCCTCAGCGTTCACGACGAGACCCTCCGCGACGGCATCCAGGGGCCATCCGTCCGCGACCCCGACATCGAACACAAGCTGCGCTTCCTGCATCTGGCCGACGAGCTCGGTGTCGGATCGATCGACCTCGGCCTTCCCGGCTCGGGCCCGCGCGCGGTCGCCGACGTCGAACGGTTGGCCCAGGAAATTCGCGACCAGCGGCTTAGGATCAAGCCGCTCTGCGCGGCGCGGACGCTCGAGGTGGATATCCGGCCGGTGATCGAGATCTCGCAGCGGGTTGGTGTTCCGATTGAGGTGGCCGCCTTCATCGGTTCGAGCCCGATCCGGCAATACGCGGAAGGCTGGACGATCGAAGAGATGGTGGACAACACGCGCAAGGCGGTCCGCTTCGCCCGCCAGAATGAGCTGCCCGTGCTCTACGTCACCGAGGATACGACCAGGGCGCAGCCCGAGACGCTCCGGCGGCTCTTTGGCACCGCCATCGACGAGGGGGCGGCGCGGGTCGCGGTCTGCGATACCGTCGGCCACTCGACACCCGAGGGCGCCCGCGCCGTGGTCGGCTACGTGCGACGGATGCTCGACGAGATGAAGCCTGAGACCGGGCTCGATTGGCACGGGCACAGCGACCGCGGCCTCGGGGTGATCAACGCCATCGAGGCCGCCATCGCCGGCGCCGACCGGATCCACGGCTGCGCGCTCGGCCTTGGCGAGCGCGTCGGAAACACGCACCTCGATTTGCTGCTCGTGAACTTCCGGCTGCTCGGATGGATCGATACCGACCTCGGCAAGCTGCGCGAGATGGGCGAGGTGATCGCCGAGGGGACCGGGATGGCGATCCCGGCCAACTATCCCGTGCTCGGCAAGGATGCTTTCCGCACGGCGACCGGCGTGCACGCCGCGGCCGTCATCAAGGCGAAGCGCAAAGGCGATGACTGGCTGGCGAACCGCGTCTATTCCGGCGTGCCGGCGGAGCTCTTCGGCTGCGAGCAGGTGATCGAGATCGGCCCGATGAGCGGCGAGTCGAACGTCGTCTTCTGGTTGGAGCAGCGCGGCATCGACCCGCGCCCCGACCTGGTCAAGACGGTGCTTGACGCCGCCAAGCACCGCAATGGGCTGCTCTCTGAGGCCGACGTGCTCAGCGAGGTGGAGCGCGCGTCGTCCAAAACCGGGAGGTCCTAACTCGAAATAGAGTGACCGAGCGCGTAGACGATGCCGGGTCCATCGTCGACTGGCGGTAATGGCATCGCCACGCCCGCCGAAAGTGTCGGACGCGTCGGTCGTAATGGCGCCGGACATCCCACTGACTGCAAGCCCTGATCAGCCGCAGGCCCGCGCCGTCGGCGCAGGGATTGTCCGGATCGAGCCAGGGTGATCAGGGCAACCGTCCGGAGCCAGGAACGGAACGAGCCGAGTGCCCGGTCATGAACCCGCGAGTACACCAGCCGATAG
>VBJI01000182.1 GCA_005880875.1 Chloroflexota bacterium | reverse complement strand
GACTTTAACGACTCGCGCCATCGTGGTGGTGTAGGAATAAGGGATGAGCGCGCGCGGCACCGTCGTCGCCAGCAAAGAGGTTCCGGCGCCACCGCGACAGCCGCGATTTTCCCTCAAAACTCCGCGCGATCCCGGCTTTGCGGCCCTGCGCCGCGCGGCCCGCGCCGCAATCATCATTCCGCTTGCCTTGGCGCTTGGCACGTTTGTACTGCACCTCGGCCAGAACGTCATCTTCATCGTCTTCGGATGCTTCGCCCTGCTCGTCATCACCGACTTCGGCGGGATCAGGCCCGCCCGCGCTCGCGCGTACCTCACCGCGACCGCGGTCGGCGCGGTGCTCGTGGCCCTGGGCACCTTCGTCTCGCTGACCATCGCGGCGGCGGCGGCCGTCACCTTCCTGGTGGCACTCGTGATGTCGTTTGCCCGTGTGTTCGGCGGCTATTTCGTGGCCGGCCAGACCGGCATGCTGCTCGCATACATCGTCGCCACGGCCGTGCCGGCACCCTCGTCCAGCATTCCCGTAAGGGTTGGCGCCTTCGTCCTGGCGGGCGTGATCTCGACTCTCGCGGGCGTGTTCATGTGGCCGCACTTCGAGCGGGTGACGCTATGCAAGCAGGCGGCGAAAGCCTGTCTGCGCGTGGCCGACCTGGTTGAGGCGCTTCATGCCGGTGGCGATGGCGCCGAGCTGCGGCAGCGGATCGATAGCGCTCGCAACGCCGAGCAGGCCGCGCGTCGGGAATATGTCGCGACCGCGAAGCGCCCGGCCGGACCGGCGCGACGCGACCGCGCTCTTGCGCAGCTTCTCATCGAGCTGCAGCGGATAGTCGACGTCGTCGAGCGGCCCTTTTCTCAGCACCGCGCCGCGGTCGTGCCGCGCATCGCGGAGCGCGACCGCATGAGCGAGTCGGTGGTCACTGCGCTACGCTCGAGCGCCGACGTGCTCATCGGTGGCGCGCCGCCAAACCTCCAGGCCGTCGAGGATGCTCGCCTCGCCCACCGTGTCGCCCTCGACCGCTGGGCGGGGCAGGAGCTTAAAGCCGGGCGCCCGGCGGATCAGGTCCTCGATGGGCTGGATGTCGACCACACTCTGCGCGTGATCGCCTATCTGACGGTCGTGCTCGGCAGCAACGCCATCATCACAGCTGGCGGATGGCCGGAGGTAACCGGGCCAACCCCGGCGCCGACACCCGGAGGGATTGGACCCGTCATCGTTCGCGTTCTCGAGACGGTCCGTACGCACCTCGACCCTTCGTCGACGGTGGTGCAGTCAAGTCTGCGTATCGCCGTCGGCCTGGCCATCGCGGTAGTGGTCGCGAATCGGTTGGGACTGCAGCACGGGTTCTGGGTCGTCCTCGGAACGCTGCAAGTGCTCCGGTCGAACGCACTAGGCACCGGTCGAACGACCATACAGTCCGTTGGCGGCAATCTGGTGGGCGTCGTCCTTGGTGGACTCTTCGCCCTTGTGGCGGGCACCAATGGGGTGCTCTTGTGGTCGGTCCTCCCATTCGCCATCTTCCTCGCCGCCTATGCGTCAACCGCGGTCGGCTTCGCGGCCGGTCAGGCAGCCTTCAGCCTCTTGCTCATCATCATGTTCAACCTCATCGTTCCGACCGGCTGGCAGATCGGGGTCGTTCGCATCGAGGATCTCCTGGTCGGTGTCGCGATCAGCCTCCTGGTCGGCGTGCTCCTGTGGCCGCGCGGCGTGCGACGGGCGCTGGCGCGCGCCATGGCTCGTTTCTACCGCGCGATCTCGGCCTACCTCGACCGGTCCTTCGATCACATCCTGGGTCTCGAGCGGCCCGGCGGCGTCGATCCGCTGCGCCGGACCGCACTGCGGGCCGGTGACCTGGCCGGTGAGGCGTTCGACGACTTCGTCAACGAAAACGCCGCGTCCCCCTTGAGCGCCGATCGGGCTGGCTTCCTGCTCTCAGCGGGAAACCACGCCATCCTGGCCGCCGACCTGGTCGAGTGGCTGGCCGCGTCGGGTTACCGGGCCTCGACCTGTGCGGAGGGCGCCCATGCGGTGGAGGCCCAGGTCCTGATCCTGCTCGCGGGCCTTGCCCGGCTCGCGGATCGGCTCGCCCTGGTCCACCCGGTCGAAAGCCACGACACCGTGTCAGTCGATCGGCTGCGGGCGGCCGCGGTCGATTGCCTCCGCTGCTGGCGCAACGACGAGTCGGTCGGCCGCGGGGCGATGGCGGTGGTTATGGCCGGCGAATGGACCCAGAACGTTGCCCGCTTGGAGATCGACCTCGAACAACCGGTGCGCGATGCCGTCGAAGCGGCCCGCTTGCCATGGTGGCGCTGACCTAGCGCCGTGGTTCGTTACGACGGTTCCAGGCGTCCCCCGCTCGCCGGGGAGGGCCGGCTGGGGGGCTCGATACCGCGATCGGATCGCTGGCCGGAAACGTCTCCATCAGCGCCTCGTCCAGGGCGTCGTATTCATCGCCGTCGGCCGTCGGCACCTCGTCCGCCGCCGCTAGCCCTCCACCGCGAGCTGGTCGAGCTCAGCGAGCTCAGCCGGGGCGAGCTCCAGCGCGACCGCGCCGAGGTTTTCCTCCAGGTGCGCCACCTTCGACGTTCCCGGGATGGGCAGCATCACCGGCGAGTGGGCGAGCAACCAGGCGAGCGCGACCTGCGTCGGGGTGGCTCGGTACTTCATAGCGATCTGGCCCACGGCGCCGCCGGCGCTGATCACCTCGCCGCCCTCGACCGGGCGCCAGGGGATGAAGGCCACGTCTTCCAGTGAGCACGCCTCCAGCACCGGTTCGGACGACCGTTCGAACAGGCTGTATCGATTCTGCACCGAGACGATCGGGGTGAGTTTCTGCGCCCGTTCGAGCTCGTCGACGGTGACGTTCGAGAGAGCGATGTGCCGGATCTTCCCCTCATTCTTCAACTCGACGAGGGTGCCCACCGATTCTTCGAAGGGAACCTCTGGGTCAGGACGGTGAAGCTGGTAGACGTCGATCCGGTCGACGCGGAGGCGCTTGAGGCTACCCTCGCAGGCGGCGCGCAAATGCTCGGGGCGACCATTCGGGTTCCAGCGGTTCGGACCGGGCCGGGTCAGGCCGCCCTTAGTCGCGATCACGAGCTCGTCGGGATAGGGATAGAGCGCTTCGGCGATCAATCGCTCGCTCACTTGCGGTCCGTAGGAATCCGCGGTGTCGATCAGGTTGATGCCCAGCTCGAGGACTCGGCGCAGCACGCGCTTGCACTCCTCGGGGTCCCTGGGTTCTCCCCAGATGCCCTCGCCGGTTAGCCGCATGGCCCCGAACCCGAAGCGATTGACGCTGAGGTCGCCGCCGATGTCGATCGTTCCCGCCAGCGCGGCGTTGATGGTGGTCTGTTCAGCCATGGCGTCCTCCTCCGTTGTTCTGCTTATCAGGTTATTCCTGGACGGCGTACGATGCCTCGGTGGAGCTCGGACTCATCCTCCCGTACGAGGGCAGCCTCTCATTCGTCGAGGCGCTGGAGCTGACCCAACGCGCGGAGGCGCTCGGATTCGACTCGGTGTGGATGCCCGAGGCGTACGGAACCGACGCGATCTCCATCCTGGGGGCGCTGGCGGCGCGCACCGAGCGAATTCGCCTCGGTACCGGCATCGTCAACGTGTTCAGCCGGACGCCGGCGCTGCTGGCGCAAACAGCCGCGACCCTCGATCTGATCTCGGGTGCGCGCTTCATCCTCGGGCTGGGAACCAGCGGACACCAGGTGATCAGCGGCTGGCACGGCGTGCCCTTCGAGCGGCCGGTGCTGCGAATGCGCGAAACGATCGCCATCGTCCGGCAGGTGCTGCGGCGCGAGCGCCTCGAGTTTCGGGGTGAGGTGTTCCAGCTCGACAAAGGCCTGAAACTGCTGGCTCGTCCGGTGCGAGCCACGGTCCCGATCTTTCTGGCGACCCTGACGCCCGCCGGGCTCCGGCTCACGGGTGAGCTGGCCGACGGGTGGATGCCGACGCTGTTTTCTCCGGAGCACATGGATGTTTTCCGGGCGGATCTGGAGACGGGCGCGCGCGCCGGTGGTCGATCCCTGAGCTCGCTGGCGATCGCCCCTCATGTTCCCGTGGTCATCGACGACGACCGGGCTCGGGCGCGCGACGCGGTGCGCGCCTGGGTCGCTTTGTACGTGGGCGGTATGGGATCGCGAAAGAAAAATTTCTACAACGAGGTCGTGGCGCGCTACGGCTTCGCCGAGGAGGCCCGGACCATTCAGGACCTTTACCTGACCGGGAGGCAGCGCGACGCGGTTCGGGTGGTCCCCGATGCGCTGGTCGATGCGATCACGATCGCCGGACCGGCCGGCTACGCGCGCGAACAGCTGGTGGCATGGTCGGCGGCAGGCGTCACGCTGCTGGTAGCCGCCGTTCAAGGCAAGACTCAGGACGACAGACTCCGAACGGTCGAGATCCTGGCGGCAGCCACAGCCGGCGTGCACTAGGATCAGTTCAGGACGGCAATCATCGCGAGTGAGGTGATCCTGATATGCCAGTGCGTACAGCGGAAGCCAGATGGCAGCGGTCATTGCAAGACGGGTCGGGAACGATGCGGCTGGGAAGCGGCGCCTTCGAAGGCAACTATTCGTTCAAAAGCCGGATGGAGGAGGGTGCCGGCACCAATCCCGAAGAGCTGATCGGCGCAGCGCATGCCGGCTGCTTCTCGATGGCGTTCGCCAACGGGCTGACGCAGGCCGGCCACAAGCCCCAGGAAATCCGCACCACCGCCAGCGTCCACTTCGACAAGACCGAGCAGGGATGGGCGATCACCCGCATCGATCTCGCGACAGAGGGCAACGTCCCGGATATCGATGAGGCGAGCTTCAAGCGGATCGCCGAGGAGGCGAAGCAGGGCTGTCCGGTCTCCAAGGCGCTGGCAGCCACGCCCATCAGTCTGAAAGCAACGCTCAAGACGGGAGTCACGGCGTAGCGATGCCTATCTCCCTCCCCCGCTTGCGGGGGAGGGTCGGGGTGGGGGCGGTTTGAGGGCGATGCGGTTGCACGCGGCCAACGAGCCGCTTCGCCTCGAAGATGTACCCGCGCCCGCTCCGGCCGAACATCAGGTCCTGATCCGGGTGTCGATGTGTGCGGTCTGCCGCACGGACCTCCACATCGTGAGCGGCGAGCTGAGCGAGCCAAAACTTCCGCTCGTGACCGGCCACATGATCGTGGGACGCGTCGAGGGCGCCGGAGAGCACGCCCGCCGGTTTGCGACCGGTGAACGGATTGGTGTTCCCTGGCTCGGCTTCGTTGACGAGACCTGCCGCTTCTGCCGCCGTGGACTGGAGAACCTCTGCGTGAACGCGCGCTTCACCGGCTATCAGCTGGACGGTGGCTATGCCGAGTTTTGCATCGCCGACGAACGCTTCTGCTTTCCACTGCCGGAAAGTTATGACGACCTGCACTCGGCGCCCCTACTCTGCGCCGGCCTGATCGGCTACCGCGCCTTACGGCTCGCGGGCGACGCGGAGCGGATTGGCCTCTACGGCTTCGGCGATTCGGCCCATATCATCGCGCAGGTCGCCCGCTACCAGGGCCGGCGCGTTTTTGCCTTCACCTCGCCGGGCGATACGAAAAAGCAGGCGTTCGCCCGACGCCTCGGGGCCGAATGGGCCGGGGATTCGATGACGCCGCCGCCGGAACCACTCGATGCCGCCTTGATCTTCGCGCCGGTGGGCGCCCTGGTGCCGACCGCGCTCAAGGCTCTCGATCCCGGCGGGACCGTGGTCTGCGCCGGCATTCACATGAGCGATATTCCGTCATTTCCCTACGAGCTCCTCTGGATGGAGCGGCATATCCGCTCGGTCGCCAACCTGACTCGGCGGGACGGCGAAGAATTCCTGCAAATCGCGCCGCGGGTCCCGGTTCGCACCGACGTCCATCCGTATCCACTCGAGGAGGCGAATCGCGCCCTGGACGACCTCGCGCATGGCCGCTTCGAGGGCGCGGCCGTCCTGACGATCGCCTCCTGATCGCGATTTCCTTAACGTCGCCTCATGATGAGCGCCTAGCCTGTCATCGAACTGAAAGGTCATGGCCCTCAGCATTTCCTTACATGAGCCATCGAAAAACCCTGATCGCGGCGCTGGTGGCCGGCGGTCTGACGCTCGGCGCCGCTGCGGTCGGCGTCGCCTACTTCGTGGGGTTCGCGGGCTCCTCGCCGCAGAAACTCGGCTTGAGCTCGCCCACGCCGACGGTGAGCGGCTCGCCGACGGCAACGACCAGCGCCGGCACCGGGACCTGGACCGTAGCGTCGGGCTCCCAGGCCGGCTATCGCGTTCGGGAACAGCTCGCCTCGTTGTCGGCGCCAAGCGATGCGGTTGGGCGAACCTCGTCGATCACCGGCAGTGTCACCATCACTCAGTCGCGAAGCAGCTACACGGTGGCGGCCGCCTCGCTGACGGTGAACGTGAGTACCCTCACCAGTGACCGCTCGATGCGCGATCAGCGGATCCATCAGATGGGGCTGGAAAGTAATCGCTACCCGACGGCGACATTCGTGCTGGCCACGCCGATCGACCTCCCGGCCGGCGCCACCAGCGGTCAGGTGGTCAATGTCTCGGCCACC
Source organism: Chloroflexota bacterium (assembly GCA_005880875.1). Classification (GTDB taxonomy): domain Bacteria; phylum Chloroflexota; class Dormibacteria; order CF-121; family CF-121; genus CF-13. Next base: position 8,112 of record VBJI01000182.1, on the reverse strand, counting down.
GGCCAGCTGACCATCCACGGGGTCACCAAGACGGTCATCATTCCGATCCAGGCGCGGTTGAGTGGCTCGCAGATCGAGCTCGCCGGCTCGATCACCTTTCCCTTCAGTGAGTTCGGCATGACGCCCCCAAGTATTGGCGGATTCGTCAGCGTGCAGGACAATGCGACCATGGAGTTCGATATCAAGCTCTCTCAGCAGGCGGCCTGATCCACAATGCGCATCCTGGTCGCCGAGGACGACCGCGGCCTGCGGGAGGTCCTGGTGCAGGGCCTCGAAGACGCGGGCTACTTCGTCGATGCGGTCGACCGGGGCGATGACGCGATCGAGCAGCTGAAGTTCTATGACTACGATGTCGCCATTCTCGACTGGCGGATGCCCGGCGTTCCGGGCGTCGACGTGGCATCCTGGGCGCGGCGTAATGACCGACCCACCGCCATCCTGATGCTGACAGCGCGGGATGCGCCGCCGGACCGAATCCAGGGGCTCGATGCCGGGGCCGATGACTACCTGGTCAAGCCCTTCGACTTCGGCGAGCTGGTAGCCCGCGTCCGCGCGCTGCAGCGCCGGCCGCGCGGCGTGGATGCGCCGGTGCTGACCCGCGGCGGCCTCTCACTCGATCCCGCCCGCCGCCACGTGACACTCAACGGCCGGCTCCTCAATCTCACGGTCGCCGAGTTCCACATCCTCGAACTGTTGATGCGGCGCTTCCCGGCCGTGGTGGAGCGCAAAGCCATTGCGGAACACGCCTGGCGCGACGAAACCGAACCGCTCGGCTCGAACGTCATCGACGTCAAGATGAGCCGGCTGCGCGCCAAGCTGGTGAATGCGGGGGTTCGCGTCGTGACCGTGCGCGGCTCCGGGTTTCGCCTCGAAGAGGGTTAGTTCCCTCCCTCGCTTGCGGGGGAGGGTTCGGGCCCGCCGGCCCACGCGAGCCGCGCTTTAGTGCGATGCGAGCGTTTGAGGCGTCAGGGTGGGGCCTGCGCATGTCACCGTTTCGACAGGTTGGTGGGCGCATCATGGCCTTATCGAAATGAAATTTGCTTCTAACGGAGGTGTACGGCGATGACAAATGAAATGCGGCAAATGATTCGTCTGGGGACCGGCGGTGCGCTGATTGGTGGTGGGATTGGTGGCACGCTATTCTCACTGATCGGCAGCATGCTGGTCGGTCTGCAGCCCATCGTCTTCCTCGCCTGCGGGGTCTATGCGGGCGCGGTTTACGGTGGAGTCGTCGGCGCGGTTATTGGCGCGCGTGAGCAGCGCTTCGAAAACGAGTCCGAGGCAGCGGCCGTTCCGCGGCCCAGCCTGGCGCTCGCCCTGGCGCACTCGCGATACGACTGATCGAACCGAGCCTTCTTCCCCCCTACCCCCGTCCCGGCCGATCTGGCCGGGACGTTGTTTTGTCCGCAGTGACTACGATGGGAGCGTTGTGATATCCGCCGGCCCGATCACCCAAGTCGGTGAGTGGCCTGAGCTACCGTACGACGCCTGGGCGCCAACCCTCGACACGCTCCACATGAAGCTGCAGGTGATCGGGAAGATCCGTCTCGCCCTGACGCGTCGCGAACCCCAGTGGGCCAACGTACCCCTCTATCTCACGGCGCGCGGACTGAGCACCTCACCGATGTGGAGTGGGCTGACGGGATTCGCCATCGACGTCGACCTCGTCGAGCACGAGGTCGTGATCGCGTTGAACGATGGGCGGCTGGAGCGGGTGGCGCTGCGAGCCCGTCCGGTCGCCGAGTTCTATCGCGAGCTGATGGAGGGGCTTCACCGCCTCGACATCGATGTGCCGATCACGACCATGCCCTCCGAGGTTGCCGATCCGATTCCGTTTCCCGAAGACACGGTGCACCGGAGTTACGATCCGGGCTGGGCCAACCGTTTCTGGCGGCTGCTGGCGCGCGTCGACCTCATCTTCAAAGAACACCGCGGGCGGTTTTTAGGCCGGTCGTCCGCCGTCTCGTTCTGGTGGGGGACGTTCGACCTGGCCCTTGCCCGTTACTCCGGGCGCCCGGTGACGCCTCCGGCCGGGGCCGGCATCATCCGCCAGGTGGGTGGTGATGCGGAGCAGATCTGCGTCGGGTTCTGGCCCGGCAACGCCCAGCTGCGCGTGCCCGCTTTCTTCGCCTACGCCTATCCAACACCGTCCGGGATCGAGCGGGCGCCGGTGCGGCCGGCAGCCGCCCGATGGAACCCGGACCTCGGCGAGTTCATCCTTCCTTATGACGACGTCCGGCGAAGCCACGATCCCCGTCAGGCGATCCTCGACTTCGCGGAATCGACCTTCCAGGCCGGCGCCGACCGGCAGCAGTGGGATGCCGCGCTGCTGAAGCCCTACTGACTGGACTTATTGTGGCGAAACGCGGAGGGTCGTCGGTAAGACCGAGCGCCGGAGCATCGGCTTGGTCTCTTCCGGCCAGCGTTCGCCATACTTTTCGCGATAGGCGCCGCTGACTTCGCGGATGACCTTCGGATTCCGTTCAAGCTCGACCCGCGCCGGTAGCTTTCGGCGGCCGACCCGTATGGTGACGTGCGGATTGGCCACGGCTTCCTGATACCACCGCCCCTTCTTGCCTTTGAACGAGCGGATGTACACGCCGTCCTTCGTCGGTACGACCCAGACGGTAGTGCGATGGAGGGGCGATTTCCCATCGTGACGCGTCTCGATGTCGATCTCGTCGCTTTCGGCCAACTTCCAAAGGAGGTCCTCGCCGGCCTTTGCCATCGTTCCAATCGTAGGTCGCGGGAACGTTAGGCTGACGCCGTGAGTTGGCGAGCCTTTGGCGAGGCCTTCATCACCCTGGTGGTGATCATGGATCCGCTCGGCAGTGCTCCCATCTTCATCGCGCTGACCGCGGGACGCTCCGTTGCGGCCCGACGGCGCGCCGCGCTGGAAGCGGCCGGCGCTGCCGGCGGCCTGGTGGTCGTGTTTGCGCTCTTCGGCCGCTTGATCCTCGACTACCTGCACGTCTCGGTGGAAAGTCTCACGATCGCCGGCGGGATGCTCCTCCTGCTCGTCGCCCTACAAATGCTCCGCGGTGAGGAGATGGCACCGGCGGATACCGCGAACGTCGCGCTCGTCCCGCTGGCGACGCCGCTACTCGCCGGTCCGGGCGCGATCGCCGCCGTGATGGTGTTGACCCGGCGCTACGAGGACATGCCCGGACGCATCGGTGTGGTCCTCGGCATCGTGGCCTCGGTGATCGTGGTCGCGGTTGGGCTTTTGCTCGCGGACCGGATCGCGCGCCTGCTCCGTCCGTCCGTGATCCAGCTACTCACCCGGGTGCTGGGGTTGCTCCTATCGGCGATCGCCGTTCAGTTCATCGTGGACGCGATCAAGATCATCGCGGTGCGCTAGTCGCCGGACGCGTCAAGCGACGGCAGTTTCGTCGGGTGCGCGCGCCGGTGGCGAGTAGGCGTAGGTCGGCGGAACAGCCAGCAGTCGATCGTCCTTTGCCTGGACGAGCTTCCAACCACCTTCATGCACCATCCAGTGGTGCCTGTGACATAGCAGGATCAGGTTCGATAGATCGGTATTCCCGCCTTCGACCCAGTGCACGAGGTGATGTGCCGCACTCCAGGAGGCGGGACGCTCGCATCCGGGCCACCGACAGTACTGGTCTCGCGCGTTGAGGGCCCGCCGCACCGGGCCCGACACCACTCGACGGGCCCGGCCGGCGTCGATGACGGTCGAGTCAGGGCCGAAGATGACGCGAGCGATCGACGAATCACACGCGAGGCGCTGCACGGTCGCGGTGGCGACCGGGACCGCAAATTCCATGTCGGCCGCGGGCGACCCTGCCAGGCCGCGAAGGGTCTCAATTGTCGTTATCACCTGAAGATGTGGCCGCTGGCTGGCAACGTGCGGCAAGCGACCGCTGTCAAGCACGAGGGTGGCGAGCTCGACCACGGCATCGCCCATGCGACGCTCGAGACAGCGGTCGTCGCCCTGGCCCATGCGACGGGCGAGCGGTTCGACCGCCGTCCGCAGCGCGGCCCCGCCGATGGAATCGACGCGACCGGTGATGGATACCGAGCCATCCTCTAATGGCGTCAGGCGCAGCCAGCGCTCCTCGGCCGCGAACCGTTGCTCGGCAGCGACGGCCTGGGCGTTCAGGGCATGGCGAAGCCGGATGCAGTAATGCCAGAGGCGCCCCGGGGTCGAGGCTTTCGCCTTCTCGAGTAATTCCGCCTCGTCGACATTAGCGTCGGGCACGTCTCTCCTGAGGACGCTCAGGGTGCGAGCCATCACCGACAAGTGTGCGAAACCGATTTCGCCCGCCACCACCGCCTCCGCGCTTTTCGGCAGCCTGGAGAGTTGTTCGCCGACGGTCAGGCGGTCGACGGCCGTGCCAAACGACATTTTGCAGTCGTGGCGCATCGACTCGATCGGTGAGGTCGAGTCGTCGTTTACGAACTGTTCGCTCGAGGCGAAGGACGCCGCGTCGCCGGAGAAGCCGACTTCGAGATGGTCGATGGCCTGGCGCCGACGCGCCATCCGGCTTGCGCAGTCGTCACGAGGGAGGTCCGCAAAGAGCGCCTCGCAAAATCCGTCGACGAGCGCTGCGACATCGACCTTGCTCGCCGGCGAAGTCCCCCCTACCCCCATCATTGCCCTTTCATTGTATCGAACATATGTTCGCTTTGTCAAGAAACGGACGCGCCCGAGCCCGAGGCCGCCGGCGTTACCGGATAAGAAACCCGGTGCCGATTGGATCGTCCGCAGCCAGGACGAACTGGTGATAGCCGGTAAGGTGCGCCGAACCTTCCACCTCGGTAACCACCGCGGGATGCTCGCCAACCCTCCCCCTCCCCACCACCCGCGAGGCGAAGCGTCCGCCGATGACGCTTTCGTGCATCAGAGTCGTACCGGTGGCTAGCTCGCCGCGCTGATCCATCAGTGCGAGCCGAGCCGACGTGCCACTCCCGCACGGCGAGCGATCGACCTCGCCGTCGGCGAAGACGGTCACGTTGCGGTTTCCTTCCGTGAACATCACCCCGTAGATTCCCTGGATCTCGGGTTGGAGCGGATGGACGACCTCGCGGTCAGCTTCGATCCGCGCCTTGATCTCGCGCCCGAGCTCGATAAACCGTGGCACGAAGGCCGGCTCGATCGGCAGCTCGAAGCGTCCGGCGGGGACGATCGCGTAGAAGGCGCCACCGTAGGCCACCGCCACGTCGGTCGATCGCCCGCCGGCTTTGACAGTCACCCGATCGATCGCAACAAAGCTCGGGACATTGCGGAAACGGACGGATCGGACCCGTCCGTCCTGGACGGTGGCCACCGTCCGCAGGCGACCGGACGGCACGTCGACGATGACGTCGGTCGATGGACCGGTCACTGGGACCAGCGCCGCGTCGATCGCCCAGGTCACCAGCGCGATCGTGCCGTGCCCGCAGGCGGTGCTGTAGCCCGCGTTGTGAAAGAAGACGACGCCCAGTTGAGCTTCATCATCCTGGGGTTCGGTGACGAAGCCGCCATACATGTCGGCATGCCCTCGCGGTTCGAACACGAGCAATTGGCGAATGTGGTCCAGGTGGTCGAGCGCGTCGCGCCGTTTCTCCAGGATCGTGGCGCCCCGCAGCGGCGGAACGCCACCGCTGACGATGCGAAACGGTTCGCCTGCCGTGTGATAATCCACGGTGCTCACCATCAGCTGCCGGCCTGCAGTCGGAACGCTCACCGGCTCATCGTGGCACAGCCTGGCGCCTGCCCCAGCCGCCCCATCCGCGGACGAGGGTAAAGGCGAGGGCCAGGATGATTACCCCGAAGACGGCAAGATAGATCCAGGCGTTGCGAGCGAGGACGCTTCCGATCGAGCTCCCCAGGGTCGCCCCCAGCCAGAGTCCGACGGCCGCCCAGATGGCCGATGAGATCGCCACCGACGGGGCGAAGACCCGATAGGGCACGCCCAGCGTGGCTGCGATCACGGTGATGGGGATCCGAAATCCCGGCAGGTGTCGTCCAAAGATGATGGCCAACGCTCCCCATCGCTCGAACCACTGCGAGGCTCTGGCCAGCCGGCGCTCTTCCAGACCGAGGAGACCCCCGACCAGCGGCTGGCGGATCAGGGCCGGTCCCCAGCGCCGCGAGATCCAGTAGAGATTCGAGGCTCCGGCGACCACCACGGCGACGATCCCCAACCACGCGCCCACCAGGCTCGGCAGGGAGGCGGCAAAGAGCTTTCCCATGAAGCCGACGTAGAAATCGCCGGGCACCGGTAATGGGATGCCGCTCTCCTCGACATAGATGAGGGCCAGACAGGCCGCCGCGCCGAAGCGGTTCAGCAGCCCGATCACGAGGCCGCCGAGATGCGTCAGGTCCTCGGCAAGATCGCCCTCGACCAACCCAACGGCGAGCAGGACGATCGCGAGCAACCCCACGGCAAGGGCCGGCCTCCGCAAACTCCGCCGATGCGCCATTCCCTAAGTGTCCGATAGGCTCTTATCCGGACGCTGAAGCATGAAAGACGTGGGACTGCTGCTCTTGCGGATCACGGCCGGCGCCATCCTGGTGGCGCACGGGTATCCGAAGCTGTTCGGCGGTCCGGGAAAACGCCCGCACCCCTTGCTGGCTCGTGGCATGGGGCCGAACTATCCGGGGGCCGTGGAGCGGGGCGGCCCGGGATTCGTCGCCGCGCTGGAGAAGAGGGGCATTCCCTATCCAGAGCTGGCCGCCACCGCATCAGGCCTGGCAGAGTTTGGCGGTGGTCTAGCGCTCGCTGCCGGCGTTCTGACCCGGCCCGTCGCCCTGGCCACCGCGTTCAACATGGGGGTGGCAGTCTCCACGCATTGGGAAAAAGGCTTGTACGGCCAGGGCGGATTCGAGTTCCCCCTGCTGCTCGGCGCCACCACGCTCGCCCTCGGGCTGACTGGGCCGGGCGCGATCTCCATCGACGCCATCGTGCGGTGAGATCCCTCAAGTGGCTCGGGCTCGCGGTCGGGCTCATTCTTCTGCTGGCCGGCACCGTCATGGTCTTCGAAGCCTTCGATCGGCAGTCGCATTCCAACAGCGATACGATCCGGCCCTTCCTGATCACGATGGTGCCGGTCTGGGTGGTGGCGATCGCCGGCGCCATGGCTCTGCTGCGGCGCCCGACGAAATAGGTTCGGTGATCTACCTGGTACCGACGATCTGGCTGGCCACCAACGCCAGCGAGAGCAGGCTGATGAGGCCGGTGACGACCCAGCCGGCGGCGTAGAGCGCCCGGTTGCTGCGCAGCCGGCCGAGGAGACGCCGGTCGCGGCTCATCAACATTACGAACACCAGGATGAAGGGCAGCAGGATCCCATCGAAGACCTGGCTGAGGTACATCACCAGGATCAGCGGCAAGCCCGGGATCAAGACGAACAACGCCGAGAACCCGACGAAGAAGGCGAGTAGGGCGTAGAACGCCGGCGCCTGCCGCCAGCTGCGGTCGAGGCCGCTCTCCCAACCAAAGGCCTCGGTCACCGCGTAGGCGCTGGTCAACGGGACCGTTCCGAGACCGAGCAACGACGCGGTCAGCAGGCCGAGCGCGAAGAGCAGCTCGGCGAAGCGACCGGCGAGTGGGCCCAACGCTTTGGCGGCGTCTGCGGCGGAGGCGATGGTGGTCTGGCCGTGCGCCCAGAGTGTCGCCGCGCAGGCGATCACGATGAACGCCGCCACCACGTTGGTGAGGAACGCCCCGGCCCCAACGTCGAGCCGGGAGGCGTAGAGGTCCTTCGGCCCGAGGTGCTTGTCGGCCGCGTAGGACTGAATGAACGCCTGGCCCCAGGGGGTGATGGTGGTCCCGACCGTGCCCATCACGGCAACCAGGTACAGGCCGGTCGCCGAGCCGTGCGGGATGAAGGTGTGGGAGAGCGCCGCGCCCCAATCGGGTCGCGCCCAAAATGCCGAGATCGCATAGGCGAACGAGGTGCCGATCCCGACCGCCAGGAAGACGAACTGGATGCGCCGAAAGTTCGCGCGCGACAGGAGAAAGATGATGGCCAGGGCGGCCAGCGCGGAGCTGAGCCAGATCGGAACGCCAAAGATGGCCAGTGCCGCGCCGATCCCCGCGAACTCCGCCACGGTGTCACCGAGGTTGGCGAGCAACATGATGCCGATGGCGAAGACGGCACGTGGCA
>VBJI01000098.1 GCA_005880875.1 Chloroflexota bacterium | reverse complement strand
ATCCTCAGTCGAGGGCGGCACCACGAGTCGATTGCCGGCATCGAACTGACTCCGGAGGCTGCCGGACCAGTCCTGAACGAGGTGCTGGGGCCGCGCTTGAAGTCGCCCTTGCAGGCGGCCTTCCTTCGTCGTTTTTACACGCTTTCCGCCGACTCGTCGATGACCGACTTCATCCGGGAGGCCCAGCGGCATCCCGTATTCGAACTGAGGAGCAACAGGAATGGAAACTAAATCCCGCAATCTCGGCCTCGCCCTCGTCGTCATCGCCCTCGCCCAACTGATGGTCGTGCTCGACACCGCCATCGTCAACATCGCGTTGCCCTCGATCCAGCGAGCGCTGCACTTCACGCCCACCGGGCTCGAGTGGGTGGTCAACGGCTACGCCCTCGCCTTCGGCGGGCTGCTGCTGCTGGGCGGTCGTGCCGGCGACCTGTTCGGCCGGCGCCGGATGTTCATCCTCGGCGTCGTGGTGTTCACGCTGGGATCGCTGGCCGGCGGATTCGCGACCAGCTCGAGCTGGCTGATTGCCGCCCGAGTCGTGCAGGGGATTGGTGGAGCCATCGTTGCACCGACCGCGCTGTCCCTGGTGGCCGTCATGTTTCCGGAAGGCGCCCAACGGAATCGCGCGCTCGGGGTCTACTCGGCGGTGACCGTCGCCGGTGGGGCAATTGGCCTGCTGCTCGGCGGCCTGATCACCAACTATTTCTCCTGGCGGTGGGTGTTGTTCGTCAACGTCCCAATCGGCATCGTCCTCTCGCTGGCGGCCCCGCGCGTCCTGGCGGCCAGCGAAGGCCGGCCGGGTCGCCTCGATTTGCCGGGCGCGGTCGCCGTCACGGCTGGGCTGACGTTGCTGGTCTATGGTTTGAACAAGGCCGCTGGCAGCGGGTGGACGAGTTCGCTGACGCTGGGCCCCATCGCCGCCGCCCTCGTCCTGCTGGCCAGCTTTATCGTCATCGAGCTGCGGAGCGCGCAGCCGTTGATGCCACTGCGGATCTTTGCGAACCGCGATCGGTCGGGCGCCTATTTCATCCGGTTCGCCATCGGCGCGACCCTTTCCGGCTTCCTGTTCTTTCTGACCCAGTTCCTGCAAAACATCCTGGGCTATAGCCCGCTGAAAGCCGGTCTCGCCTTTCTGCCGATCACCATCGGGATCGTCATAGGCGCTCAACTCGCCTCCCGGATGATCGGACGAATCGGCGCGCGGATCCCGACGACGGCTGGATCGCTGGCCGTCGCGCTCGGTTTGTTTGGTCTGTCGCGGATCAGCGAGCATTCCGCTTACCTCACGGGGGTCCTCGCTCCAGCGATGGTGCTGTCGTTTGGCCTTGGGCTGATCTTCGTCTCCACCGTGATCGTTGCCGTGAGTGGCGTCAGTCCTGGGGAATCAGGTCTCAGCTCGGCTCTGGTCAACGTCGCCCAGCAGCTGGGCGGCTCGATGGGCCTGGCGGTGCTGGGCACGGTCGCTGCCACGGTAACCAAGAACGACCTGCTGAATATCCTGCCGTCGCACGCGGTGATCAGCCACGCCATTACCGCCGGCTATGGCTCAGCCTACGCGATCGCCGGCGTGCTGGCGGTTGGGGCGCTGATGATTGCAATTGCGGCGATCAGCGGCCGGCGTCCAAGGACCACAATGGCAGCAGTTGGAGAGGCGGCATAACGCCGCCTCTCGATCTCAAGGAGGTTGGACATGAAGTCCGAAGATTTCCCGGCACCGAAGGGCGACGGTTTCGTAATCACACAATTCCTGGTAGTTTCCGACCAGGATCGGTCCCGCGAATTCTACCAGCGGGTCTTCGGCGCCCAGGTCGTGCTCGAGCGAGACCCGGTGATCATGAAGCTCGCCAATACCTGGTTGATCCTCAACGCGGGTGGCGGACCGACCGACGACAAACCGACGGTGACGCTGAGTACGCCGTCGGACCCGAATCGCACCAGTGCCTTTATGAATATCCGCGTCGGCGACATTCGCAAGCTCTACAAGGAGTGGTCGGCCAAAGGCGCGAAGTTTTTGACCGAGCCCAAGGAGCACGCCAACGAGATCCGGGCCTACATCCGTGACCCGGACGGCCACCTGATCGAGGTCGGCCAATTGACTCGCCGCCCGTCGTCCTAGTACACCGTTGACGATGGATCCAATCACGACCGTCGACACCGACACCCAGCGGCGGCTGCTCGCGCTGCTGGAGCGCGGGCAGGCCGACCAGGATACCTATGCGAGGCGCCTGAGTCCCGACGAGCGCGCGGCGCGAGGCGAACTCCACAACTGGAGCCCCAAGGATGAGGTGGCGCACAACAATTTCTGGCGCCAGGACGCCATCAATCGCCTCAAAGCGGCGCACGACGGCAGCTCACCTCCGGATACGTCAGACGATCTGGCGTGGAATGATCGCATCTTCCTGGAACAGCGTGAGACGCCCTGGGAGCAGCTGGTGGGGGAGACGGAACGCCTCCGCGCCGAAACCGGCGCCTTGATCCAGCTGTTCACCCGCGACGACCTCTCCCAGAAGAACCGCTACCCGTGGCAGCGCGGCGACTCGTTGGAAACACTGGTCCTGGTCAATTGGTATGACCATCCCGCCGAGCACTGGGCCAACGTCTATCTGCGCTGCCACGAGGTCGAGCACGCGCTCGAGCTTCGGCGGGCCGTGGCCGCGACCATCCGCGAGCTCTTCCCGGACGAGCCGAAGCTATACAGCTACATGATCTTGAAGCTCGGCGCCTATGCGGCGCGCGGCGCCAGGGCGGAGCAGGCGATTGGCGCCATCCGCGAGGCGCTGACCGTCAATCCATCCCTCTACGAGCAGGTCCGCAAGGACACCGACTTCGACCCGGTCCGCGCTCTGCCGGAGTTCCAGGCGCTGTTCGGCGCTCAGGGGCAGAGCTGAAAGAGGTGATCGTCGCCGGGCATCGGGGTCCCCCGCGTATCGCGATTGTTCGTGAGCAGGTAGGCGCAATGATCCGGCCCGGCGACGATGTCGCGTAGCCGTCCCTTGCTCTGAAGGACGACCTCCTGGCTGATCACCTTGCTGGGGTCGGATGCATCGATGATGAACCGCTGGAGCGCCTGCCCTCGAAGCTCGGCCACCAGCAAGGTCGCCCGCTCCGTGCTTTTCGGCGTATAGAAGGTGATCCCGCTCGGCGCCCAGGTCGAGTCGCCGCTGTTGGCGATCGGTCCGCTTCGCGTCGCCGGCATGCCGTCCTGGCCGTACCGAGTCGTCACGGTGGCCGCAAACTCGGGCCACCCGTAGAAGCCGCCCGGCTGGATGTAGTCGATCTCGTCGTGACAGCACAGTCCCAGGTCGCCGGTCGGTCCGTTGTTGCTGGCATAGAGCCGGCCGCCGGCATCGAACGCGATTCCCTGCGGATTGCGAAAGCCCCAGGCGAAGACCTCAGGGCCGCTGCCGTCGAGGTGGAGGCGCAGGATCTTCCCGCTCAGGCCGCTCGGACTGGCGGCGCGCGATGGCACGTAGCCCTCACCCGTGGTGGCGTACAGCCATCCGTCGGGCCCGAGCTTGAGGCGACCGCCGAAGTGGTAACAGGTCCCACCCGGGACCCCGTCGAGCAACACCTGCTCGCCGACCAGCGAATCGCCCTGAATCGTGAACCGTGAGATGCGATTCGTGTTGCCACCCGATCCTCGGTAGGTGTAGTAGAGAAAGACGTCGGGCTCCTTCACGGTGATGCCGAGCAGGCCGCTCTCGCTGCCGGTATTGGTCACGACGTTCAGACTGAGCGCCGGCGTCGGAAGCAGCTGGCCCTTGCGAATGATGCGAACCCGCCCCGGTCGCTCCGTCAGCCAGATCGTGCCGTCGGCTGCGAACGCCAGCGCCCACGGCGCAACCAGGCCTTCGGCCACGGATCTCACCATGAAGTTCAGCGGCTGGGGCGATGTCATGCTGGTGGCCTTCGGCGTCGCCGTCGGCCGGGGTGATGAAGTGGTGGCGGTCGACGAGCCGCCGATCGTGCAGCCGCTGAGCGCGAGGCTGACCAGGACTGCGCCAGCAATCCGGTGGGGCATCGTCTTGATGCTAGCCGCTCAAGAGATGAGAGGCGCCTTATATAAGGATGTCCTCACGAATTCGTCACGCTTCTGAAAGGCCTGCATGCCCATGCTCGAACCGGTGGCGATCGGCCATCGCATGGCCACCAGGGAGGTGATCAAGCGATGAACAACCTCGGATGGATGCGCGGTCCGCTGGTAAAGATGGTGGTCGCTGCAGGCGTCGGCCTGGCCGGCGGGTTCGGCACGATCGCGGTGCATGCGGCGACGTCGCCGTCGCCGAGCGTGTCCCCCGATGTCGGTCCATCGACCGGCGCATCGCCGTCGACCGGCGCCTCACCGTCCACCGCGGCGCCGACCACGCCGAGCCCTGGCAGTGGCTCGGCTACGCATAACTGCCCGAATATGTAGGCGACCGACCGTCAGACGCGGCGGAGGCGGCGGGACTTCAGGTCTGAGCGAGGCAGGGAGCCCGCCGCCACCTGCCGGCACTCGATCCGGGCGCCGAGCGCCAGCCGCAGGTCGTTCGCGAGCTCGGAGACGGCCGCCTCGCCGTCGTCGCGCTGGCATTCACAGAGGATCGTGACCTCCTCCATGCCGCGAACCGACCGGACCTCGATGCAGAACTCTCCGATGACCGGATGCCGCCGCACCAGGTCTTCGACTTGAGACGGGTAGAGGTTGACGCCTCGGACGGTGAACATGTCGTCGACGCGCCCGCGGATCCCGCCCAGCATTTTCGCGAATGGGCTGCCGCAGCGGCAGGGCGCCCGCGTAACCACCACCCGGTCTCCCGTCCGGTAGCGGATCAGCGGCGACCCCCAGCGCCCGAGGTTGGTGGCGACCAGCTCGCCGCCAATCGTTCCGGTTTCCGGCAACGGATGCACCGTGCCCGCGTCATCGCGAATCTCGAAGATGAATTCGGACTCGATCAGATGCACGCCATCGCGTGCGTCGCATGAGACACCGGTTGGTCCGAGTTCGGTCATCCCCGTGTGGTCGAAACATCGGGCACCGAACGACTGCTCGATCAGGTCGCGGGTGGCCGGGACGCTTGCCCCCGGTTCGCCGGCGTGGAGCGTGATCCTGATGTCACTGCCTC
>VBJI01000097.1 GCA_005880875.1 Chloroflexota bacterium | reverse complement strand
AACGGCGTGGTCTGGCGGGTCAGCGCCGACGGCAAGACCGCCACGCAAATTGCGAGCGGGTTGGTGCGTCCGGTGGGGGCGGCCTGTTGACGCTAATGGACGGATCTTCGTGGCCGACGAAGGTGGCGCGCTCTGGGTCCTCGATCCGGCGCGGCACCGTTTTGCCAGCCTGGCGACGCCCGACGATGTTCTCGTGAGCCGAGCGGGCGACATCTTCGTCAACACCCTGGGCGACAACGCCATTCACGAGCTCGACGCCCAGGGCCATCAGGTTACCGTCATCTCCGGTATCCAGCAACCCCAGGGGATCGCGCTCGACAGCGCGGACAATCTCTACTACACAGAATTCACAAAAAACCGGATCGGGCGGGTGGTGCGAACCTTCATCCTCGACCCGCCGAAGGTGACGCGGAGCGCGCCGGGCAAATACCTCATCTGCCCCGTGATCCGGCGAGCGCCGACCTTTACGACGACGCTCCGACTTGAAGCCGGTTCGAGTCAAACGACGTCGATCCTCCGCCTGCTCCAGCCGGGCTCCGATTCATCGGGCGCCCTGGAGGTGCAGACCACGCAACCCTCGATCACGATCACGGTCAGCGACGGCGCGCGTTTGTCGCAGTCGCAGACGGTTTCGCTGGCGCCCTGATCTCGGCGGTTGCTCACGGGCCGCCGCCGTTGATCGCTTCCTATACTTGGCTCGTATGCCCATGACGAAGGGCGGCCTCGAGGATGTCGTCGCGGCGAACTCGGCCATCGCGGATATCATCGGTCCACAGGGCAAACTGACCTACCGGGGCATCGACATCCACGACCTGGCCCGGCACTCCTCGTTCGAAGAGACGACCTACCTGCTCTGGTTCGGCAGTCTGCCAACCCGCGAGGCGCTTGCCGAATTCAGCGCCGAGCTCGCCTCGCACCGAGCCCTGCCGCCGCAGGTCCTGACCTTGATGAAGGATTTTCCGCGGAATGCGGCCCCCATGGACGCGCTGCGGACCGCCTTGTCGGCACTGGCTTTCTACGATCCGCAGGCCCGCGACAGCTCGCGCGATGCCAATGTGGCGAAGGCCATGCGGGTCACCGCGCAAACGGCGACCATCGTCGGGGCCTATGAACAGATCCGCCGTGGCCGGCAGCCGATCGAGCCGGAAGAGGCGGGCAGCCATGCCGAGAGCTTTTTGCGAATGCTGTTCGGTGCCGAGCCCGATCCCCTGTACGCCCGGGCGATGGATCTCGCGCTGATCCTGCACGCCGACCACGAGCTCAACGCCTCGACCTTTGCGGCCAGGGTGACCGCGGCGACCCTCGCCGACATGTACTCCGCGGTCGTCTCGGCCATCGGCGCACTGGCCGGTCCGCTCCACGGCGGGGCGAACGAGCAGGTGATGAAGATGCTGCAGAAGATCGGCGAGCCGGCACGGGTCGAGGCCTACGTGACCGAGCGGCTGGAGGCGCATCAGAAAATCTCAGGGTTCGGGCATCGCGTCTATCGCACCGAGGACCCACGGGCCACGCACCTGCGGGAGATGTCGCGCCAACTGGGCGAGCACGTCGGCAACCTCCGCTGGTACGAGATATCTCGGAAGGTGGAAGAGGTCGTGATGCAACAGAAGCACCTGTATGCCAATGTCGACTTCTACTCGGCATCCTGCTACTTCACCATGGGCATCCCGATCGACATGTTCACGCCGGTCTTCGCCGTCAGCCGGATCTCTGGCTGGACGGCGCACATCCTGGAGCAGTACGCCGACAACCGCCTGATCCGGCCTCGGGCCGAGTACGTCGGCTTGAAGGACGTGCCCTACCTGCCGATCGACCGCCGAGTCAGAGCCGCCAGCTAGGCCGGGCGAAAACTGCTGGAACGATCTCCGTTATATTTATGGCGCTCGTGGAGCTCATGCCCGACAGAGGAGGTCGTTCGAACTCGTCCTACTGCTAAACGCCTCACTTCAGCCGCTGAACGTGATCAGTAAGCGGCGGCTCGTGGTCCTGCTGACTAAGCAGCGCGTCACCTTCATTGACGAGGTTGCCCGGCAGGCGGTCGAGCAAGCAATGGCTCGGCGTTGCTTTGGCCAGGACGTGGTCATCGTCAGACTGCTTTCCAACATCCAGATCCCCCGCCGGATGCTGCGCGCGAACCGCCGCAACCTGCTGCTGCGTGACGACGGAAGCTGCCAGTACTGCGGCAAGGGAATGCCGTCATCCCAGCTCTCCGTCGATCATGTCGTCCCCACGTCTCGGGGCGGGGCTGCCAACAGCTGGGAGAACCAGGTGATCGCCTGCCGCCGCTGCAACGGCCGAAAGGGCAACCGCCTGCTCAGCGAGGCCGGCATGCGTCTGATCCGGCCGCCGCGGGCGCTGACCCAGGAATTCGCGCATTTGATTTTCCTGCGTTACCCGCAGCTCAAGCACGCCTACGACCGGCTGCTCTCGAGCGCCCGCTCCGCCGTTTAGGGATTTTCTCCCCGCTTTTTCGCGCCGGAGCGGGGCCCTTCGAAAGAAACCGCCGATCGCGGTCGATTATCCGATGTGGCCTTTCGGCTGCTGGGTCTCGCCGCGGATGCCGATCATGCCGCTGACCTGTGCGGAAAATCGTTCGCTCGTTACGCGGCGTCCGGCACCGACATCACCCTGGTCTGCGCCGCGGGGCGAACGGGAACGGCCGTCGACTACCGGGTGGCCGCCCGCCAGTTGGGCGCCCGCGACCTCGTGCTGTTCGACTATGAGCTCGTCGAGCTCACCCCGGACCATCTCGTACACCTGTTTGCCGACCTGATGGCCAGCGTCCGTCCGCACGTCGTGGTCGCCGACGGGCAGCAGGCGGCGATTCGAGAAGCGTCGGCCGCGGCCTTCTCCCGCGCCCGGACGGCGGACCAGGGATCGGGTGCCCTCCCCGCCAAGCTCTATTACCGCGCCGCTTTTGCCACCCCGGCGGTCGAGCTGACGACGGCGGTGGCGGTGTCTGAGCCTCCCTCTCCCGAACTGTTTGTCCGGATCTTCCCCAGGCCGTGGGTGACCGGCGTCCTCGAACGCGACCTGTTCGCCGGCATCCCGGCGGAGCGGCGGCCGGCGACCATCCAGGAACGACTGGCCGGCTAGGCTATCTCTGATACCGGCGTTGACACGTTTCCCGGAACAGGGTACAAATGAATTTGCGGCATCTTGATTCGTGGAGGACAGTATGGAAGGAATCGGTTGGTTGGGAGCGATCATCGTTGGCGGCATTGCCGGGGCGCTCGCGGGGCGCTTTGTGAGCGGCCACGGCTACGGCATCATCGTGGATGTCATCGTCGGCATCATCGGCGGCGTCATCGGCGGTTGGCTGGCGACGAACTTGTTCCATATCACGGGGAGCGGCTACATCTTCAGCTTCATCGTCTCCTTGATCGGCGCCGTGATCCTGCTGATGCTGCTACGGCTCGTGACCGGAAATCGGGCTCGGGTCTGAGCCGAGTCCGGCAAAAGGAGTGAAGCGGGCGCGGCAAGCGCCCGCTTTTTGATTCCCCGAAGATAGCCGGGCATGCGGAAACGCCCTCTGGCCGGCGCCGTTGTCGGCATTGCCGTCCTCGTGCTGATCGGCGCCGCCGGCTACACGGCCTACGCCGGTGGATCCGTCTACCACAGTCTGGATAGCGGCCGGCAGGAGTTGGTCGCCGCGCAGACGACGATGAAGAACGCAGGCCGGTCCGCCGACGTCAGCCAGCTGGACGCCGCGCTCGCCGAGCTGAAACGAGCCGAACGGGACTTCGATGACGCGAAGGCGCGAGCGCAGGGCGATCCGGCGCTTCGGCTGGTCGGCGGTGTGCCGGCGGCCGGCCAGCAGGTCGATGGCAGCGCGCACCTGGCCGCCATCGGCGCCGACCTGAGCCGCGCCGGCGAGGCGGCGGCGGTGGTCGCCATCCAGGTGGCGACCTTGCGGAACAAGTACGCCGGGCATCCGCTGACTGCCGACGACCTGCAGGCGATTCTCGAGCAGGCGCAGGCGATTGTGAAGACGTACAGCGGCTCGATTCAGGCGATTGGCCAGGAGCTTCGCGCCGCTCATGGGGAGCGGGCACAGGTCACCACCACGGACCTGGTGCCGCCGATGCGGAACGCCTACGATGCGGTGGACCGTGCGTTGACAGACGCCGACACCGCGTTCCTCCGCTACCAGGATGTCAGGCAGGTGCTGTCAGACCTGCTTGGGGTTCAGCTCCCGGCGTAATCTCGTCAGTCGCGTGCCATGGAAGCGACCGCTTTGTAACGCTTTCCGTCACAGAGGCGCCGGATAATTTCGGCAATGGCCGCCGCCCGAAATGCATCGCGCAAGGGCCGGCAGCGCTCCCACGACCCGGCCGAGAGTCTGATCAACCTCAGCAATGAGCGGCTCACCGGCCTGTTCCGCTGGACGCTGCTGATTTTCGCCGTCATCCTCAACAACCTCAACCCGACCCCGGGCTATGACCTCGCGCGGGTCAACGGCATCCTGGCGGCCTGGGGCATCGTCTGCCTGACAACCCTCCTCCTCCTGTTTCTTCACCAACGACCGGGCAAGGCCTTCAGCTACGCGACCACGGCGGTGGACATGCTGGTGGCAACGATGATCACCTGGGCCTCCGGTGGATATACGAGCCCGTTTGCCTCGCTGTTCTTCCTCGTGATTACGGTCTCGGCGCTGCGCTTCGGCGCGGTGGGTTCGGTCCTCTGCGCCGTGGTGGTCGCGCTCCTGTACCTCACCGCGGGCGCGGTCGCGCCGCTGCAAGAGGGGACCTATCTTGCCACCTTTACCGGTGAGCGCATTGTCATCCTGCAGCGCATGTTCCT
>VBJI01000096.1 GCA_005880875.1 Chloroflexota bacterium | reverse complement strand
GGCGCCGGCCAGCACGTTCTCATACGCCAGGCCGTAATCCCAGCCGTTGTGGCCGTCGTAGTACAGATAGTCGCCGCCGCCCGGCGTCACCGCATAGCCGCTGGAGAAGCTCGGGTCGACGCCGTTGCTCCGCTGCGCCACCGTGCCGTCGAAGCGGCAGACCTTGTTATCGATGCTGTAGTCCGGATTGCAGTGGTCGAAGACGGAATTGATCGAATGCCAGGTGACGTACGGGCGGGTCAGGAATTCGAGCCCACTGGTGCCGGTCGCGGCCAGCGGCGCGCCGGTCATGGGTGATGCGTTGAGCGGCCGGCGCGCCTTGAGGTCTGCCGGGGTCGGCTCCTGCGACATGATGGGGTGGCTGGCCCGCGTGCCGGGACGGAAGACGATGTGCTCCGACCGGATGTTGCCGGGCTGCGAGGGCGTGACCACCCGGCCGGCCGCCATCGGCGGCGACGGGCGGGTGGCCGCGGTGGCGGATGCCTCGGCCGGTATCAAGATTGCGATGACGGCAGCCGCGGAAACGGCCACGATGTGTGCGCGCATTGGACACTCCCGATCAGGTGTTATTCGGTCGGCGCGACGCTAGAGATGACGCGATGAGACCCGCAAACCTGCACCGCGGCTGTTAAGCCGTGGTTAAGGTCAGCCGTCAGGGACTGATGGCGATGGCGACCTGCCCCCAGTCCGAGAACCAGAATTGCTGCTCCTTGACCATCTCGCCCTCCAGCACGATGGGATTTCCGACCGCCGGCGCCGTCAGGGTCACGCTGACCGTCACCGATTGACCCGGGCCGACGTCCTGCGGCAATGAAACGCGCTGATCGCTCAACCACTGGTGATATGCGGACGCCACCTGGGCAGCCCAGCCGCCGCCGGCGGTCGCGAAGTGCAGCCCGAGGCGAACCGGGCTGGCACCGGCGGCCGGCCAGGTCTGGTTGCCGGTGTTGGTCAGGGTCACATTGAAGGTCGCGGTCTGGTTCAGGGCCCAGACTCGGGGCGCCAGGCTCAGGTCGTAGCCCCCCAGCCAGCTGGTGGGCACATTCGTCAACGCCACCGCCGTCCACTCGCCGAACCAGAATTGCTGCTCCTTGACCAGCTGAGCCTCCAGGACAGGGACCGCCCCGTTGCTCGGCGCCGTCGCGGTCACCGGGATCGACACGCTCTGTCCCACCGCCACATCGCCGGACAGGGCCACCCGCTGGTCGGTCAGCCAGTCGCGATATTGCGAGCTGACCTGCGCCGGCCAGCCGCCCGCGGTGCTGGCGAAGTGCAGCCCGAGGTGGACCGGAGTCGTCCCGCCGGCCGGCCACGCCTGGTTGCCGGTGTTCGTCGCCTTGATGGTGAAGCTCTGCGTCTGGCCCGGCTGCCAGCTCCGCGGCGCGCCGCTCATGTCGTAGGTCGCGATCCATTCCGGTCCGGCGAGCCGGAGCGCGACCGGGCCCCATTGACCAAACCAGAACTGCTGCTCCTTGACCATCTCCGCCTCCAGCACCGTGGAGACGGCAGCCGCCGGGGCCTGCGCCGAGACCGTGATGGCCGCGCTCGCTCCGGGCGCGAGGTCCGCCGGGAACGAGATGCGGCTATCCGTCTGCCAGGCCGTGTATCCCGACTGGACCTGCCGCGGCCAGCCGCCCGTGGCGTTGGCGAAATGGATCCCGAGACGGACCGGGTTCGGGCCCGCGGCCGGCCAGGTCTGGTTGCCGGTGTTGGTGACGGTCACCACAAAGGTCTGCCGCTGGTTGACGGCCCACACCCGGGGCACAGCGCTCATGTCATAGGTGGCGAGCCAGCTGGGCGGCGCCAGCGAAACCGACTGCGACGCCCATTGGTTGAACCAGAACATGCCTTCGCGCACCATCTCGGCCTCGAGCACGATCGCCCCCGTCATTGGTGGGGCGGTCAGGGTCACCGGGATCACCGCCGTCGAGCCGGGATCGAGGTCGGCCGGCAGCGAAATCCGCACGTCGGTTGCCCAGGCGCGGTAGCCGCTGCGAACCTGGTTTGGCCAGCCGCCGGTCGAGCTGGCGAAATGCAGGCCGAGGCGGACCGGGTTGGGGCCGCCGGCCGGCCAGGTCTGGAAGCCGGCGTTCGTCACGCTGACATTGAAGGTCTGCGTCTGATTGACGGCCCAGGCATGCGGGACCGCGGTCAGGTCATAGGTCGCTGCCGCGGTGAATTTCGCGGAGAGCACCGCCCACAGGTCCGGGGAGGTCCCGTCGTAGCCGAGCGCCCACATCCCGGTGCCGCGCAGGTTCTTCGCGTTGACGAGATCGTATTTCTGGCCGAGGGAGGTGGCGTCGTCGTAGTACAGCTCCCGCCAGCTGTTGTGATTGCCGGCACAGGGATCGGCCGTCGCCGGGCTCCACCATGAGGCCCACGGCGAGGCGGCCGTGCCGTCCCACGCCCTGGAGAGCTGCACCGCGCAGGAGAAGTCATCGAGGACGCCGCTGTAGTTGTCGGCGGAGGCGCTCGACCCGGCAGCGACCTGGCTGTACGGCTGATTGCTCGTGGTCGAGTACTTGTAGCCGTAGTAGGGAACGCCCAGGATCACCTTGGACGCGGGCGCTTTCGACAGGTACTGCGACACGGACGTCGTGTCGTTGTAGGTCCAACCGTTCAGCGGCGCGTTCGGGGCCGCGTGTCCGGACAGGTTTCCAAATCCCATGTCGTAGGCCATCACGAACATGGCATCGACCGATGGCGCCAGCCCACCGATGTTGAAGAAGCCGCCGTCCCAGCTGGCCGAACCGCTGTAGGTATCCACGGACACCATCGAGCCCGGCAGTCGCTGATGCACCTGGGCGGCGAGCTGGGCAACGAAGTTGGTCATGCCCGCCTGGATGTTGGGATAGCTGGAGTTCGACGAGCCTTCGAAATCGACATTGACGCCGTCGAGATTCTTCGACGCGATGGCATTGATGGTGTTGGTGATGGCCGACTGGGCCCCTGAGGTCACGATCTGGTTGATGGTCGCCTCGTCGAACGCCTTGATCACGACCACCACGCGATCGCCGGCCTGGTGGGCGGCGTTGATGGTGGTGACCAGGTTCTGACTGTTCCAGCCGGCCCAGCCATTCGTCGAGGTGCTGAAGCTGCCGTTGCCATTCACGTCAAGCCCGAAATAGGCGATGGTGCTCAGCAGGTCGTAGTGCCAGTTGGCGCTTTGCGCCAGGCTCCAGTAGGGCGCGAAGCCGAAGACCTCACGCTGCAGGCGGCCGCTGTAAGGCACCACCTGGGGCGACGCCGCCAGCGGCGCGGCGCTCCGGCGCGCGATGATCGGACTCTGCGCCGGCGCAAACGCGAAATGATCGCCGCGGTGGCGGGTCTCGTCCCGCGCGTGCGGGCCAACGGCCGGATCCGCCAGGCGGGCGCCGCCGGGTGCGCCGGCCGCCGTGACGGTCGCCGCCGCCGCCACCGCGCCCACCACCAGGCCGGCGAGCAGCAAGCCGCACACCCGAGTCCTCATACCCGGGGAGCATGCTAGGAGCGGCCCCCACGCAGAACGAACGAAACGGCTGTCAGGTTGCTATTGGCGCGAGTTCGAAAATTCTTATTCTTCGACGACGCTGCGTTACATGACGGCGTTTTTCAGGACCGGAGCCTCGCGCTGCGCCGCGACCCACCAATCCACGGTGGCCTTGAGCCCCGCCTTGAAATCGGTGCTGGCGCGGAAGCCGAACTCGGCGGCGGCCCGGCTCACGTCGAGGGACCGGCGTGGCTGGCCGTTCGGCTTGCTCGTGTCCCAGCGGACCTCGCCACGGAATTCGAAAGCCTCGCAGATCAGCTGCACCAGCTCCCGGATCGTGATCTCCATGTGCGAGCCGAGATTGACCGGATCCGGCTTGTCGTATTTCTCCGCGGCGAGCACGATGCCCCGGGCCGCATCCTCGACGTAGAGGAACTCGCGGCTGGCCGAGCCGTCGCCCCAGACCTCGATGAAGTCCTGGCCGTGGACCTGCGCGTCGTGCACCTTGCGGACCAGCGCCGGAATCACGTGCGACGACCGCGGGTCGAAGTTGTCTCCAGGCCCGTAGAGATTTACGGGCAGCAGGAAGATGCTGTTGAAGCCGTACTGCGACCGGTAGGCCTGCGCCTGGACGAGCAACATCTTCTTGGCCAGGCCGTAGGGCGCGTTCGTCTCTTCCGGATAGCCGTTCCAGAGATCGTCCTCGTGGAACGGGACCGGCGTGAATTTGGGGTAGGCGCAGACCGTGCCCACGCCGACGAATTTCTTCACGCCGGCAAGCCGCGCCTCCTCCATCAGCTGGGCGCCCATCATCAGGTTGTCGAAGAAGAGCGACCCCGGGTTTTCCCGGTTGAAGCCGATGCCGCCCACCTTGGCAGCGAGATGGATCACGAGATCCACGCCCTTCACCGCCCGGCGGCAGTTGTCCCGATCCACCAGGTCCATCGATGTCGAGCGCGGCACCAGCACGTCCCTCGCCCCCGCCGCGCGGATCCGATCCACGACGCGGGATCCGAGAAAGCCGGCGCCGCCGGTGACGAGCACCCGGCGCCCTGCCCAGAAGGTCACGATGCATTCATTATTCCAGAGGACGCTCCGTCCCCCGAGCTGGGGGTGGGGGCGCATCGCACCGTTATGCTCGCCCTGAATGCGCGTGCTCTACG
>VBJI01000095.1 GCA_005880875.1 Chloroflexota bacterium | reverse complement strand
TCAGCACCTCGCGGACCGCGGACTCGACGCCGAATTCCTCGTAGACGAGGTCCATCCGACCCGCCTCGATCTTGGTCAGGTCGAGGACGTCGTTGATCAAGGACAGCAGATGCCGTCCGCTGTTATAGATGTTGTCCAGACAGTCCTTGCGCTGTTTCTCCGTGATCTTCCCGGCCAGGTCGTCCCGCAGTAGCTCGGAAAATCCGAGGATGGCGTTGAGCGGAGTCCGCAGCTCGTGCGACATGTTGGCCAGGAATTCGGACTTCAGCCGGCTGACCTCGGCGATCTGGGCGTTGGCCGTCTCCAGCTCGCCCAGGTGGGCCTGCAACTGCTCGTAGAGGCGACCGTTCTCGATCGCGATGGCGGCCTGGTTCGTGATGACTTTGAGAATCGACGCGTCCAGTTCGGTGAAGGGGTCGACCCGCTGCCGGGAGATCGTCATCGCCCCGACCACCCGCTGCGGCGTCGCCAGCGGCTGGACCATCAAGGAGCGGGGCGACCGGCTCTGGTCGAGGATCTTGAAGCGCGGATCGAGCGTGGCGTCGCTGATGTTGAGGGTCTCGAGCTGCTCGACTGCGTAACCGAGAATTCCTTCACCCAACACGAAACGGGCGATGTGCGGCACCTCGTCTTTGTGCGGGTAGGTGGCACAGGCCGTCAGCTCGCGGCTGCCCTCGTTGAGCAGGAAGACCGTCGCCGCATCGAACTGAACCATCTGGGAAGTCGCCGACAACATCGCGTCGATGTTGTCGTCCAGCGACAGCGATGCGGAGAAGAGACCGCCGAGCCGGTTCAGCAATTGAATCTCGGGGTCGGCTGTCACGTGGGCCACATTATAGGTCATGATTTTTTGACACAACTGCATTCGCGAACGCAGGTTTCGCTACTGCAACGTCACGCAGCGTGACGTTCTTGCATCCCTCCGGCGGGTGAAGTTACACAGTGACTTAAACGGGCAGGTGCGCCTCAGCGCGGCTCGCGGCGCGCTCGCGCCGAAAGGCCGGGATGCGCTCGCATGCTCGCACGAGCCGCGTTCGGCGCCTGCCCTCTTTCGCCCGAAAGGGCGGCGGCCTTCGGCCGCTGGACGACGCCACCGCCCGGTAAGTGAGTAGCATGACGCGACGTGAAGGCGGTGCGATTTCACCAGCACGGCGGGCCGGAGGTACTGCGCTACGAGGACGCCCCGACGCCCGAGCCAGGGCCCGGTGAGGTACTGGTCGGGCTGCGGGCGGCGGCGCTCAACCACCTCGACCTGTTCGTCCGCCGCGGCGGCGTGCCGAAAACACCTCTGCCACATATCGGGGGCGCCGACGGCGCCGGCGTGGTGGCGGCGAACGGACCCGGCGCGTTAAAACACGTCGTCGGCAGCCGGGTCTTCTTCGACCCCGGGCTGAGTGACGGCACCTGCGACTACTGCGCCCGTGGCGAGCACTCGCTGTGTGACCGCTGGGAGATCCTCGGCGAGCACCGCGACGGGACCTTCGCGCAGGCGGTGGTCCTCCCGGAGGTCAATCTCCGACCGATTCCGGACGGCTTGAGCTTCGAAGAGGCGGCGGCTTTTCCGCTTGTCTTCCTCACCGCCTGGCGGATGGTGGTGACCAAGGCAAAGGTGGCGCCCGGCGAGACGGTCTTGATCCTGGGGATCGGCGGGGCGGTCGCCATCGCCGCGTTGCAGATCGCGAAGTACGGCGGGGCTCGCGTCTTCGTGACGTCGAGCCACGACGAGAAGCTCCGCCGCGCCCAGGAGTTAGGGGCCGATCGGCTGATCAATCACCAGCAGACCGATTTTTCCAAGGAAGTCTGGACGATCACGAACAAACGCGGCGTCGATGTGGTGATCGACGACGTGGGCGCGGCCACCTGGCCGGGCAGCATTCGCGCCCTGGCCAGGGGCGGACGGCTGGTTACCTGCGGCGCCACCAGCGGCCCCAAGCCGGAGGAGGATATCCGTCGGATCTTCAGCAAGCAGATCACGATCTACGGCTCAACCATGGGCACCCGACACGACTGGGAGCAGGTCACCCGCTTGTTGGGCGCGGGCGTCCTCAAGCCGGTGATCGACCGCACCTTCCCCCTCGAACAGGCCGCCGCCGCGCAAGAACGGATGGAGCGGGCTGAGCAGTTCGGCAAGCTCGTGCTGACGATCCCGCCCTTGTCGTGAGACGGATTGCGCCGGCGATGGCGCTGGCCGTCTGGCTGGCGGCGTGTGGCCAGCCGACCGCGAAGACGAGTCTCGCGCCAACACCTCGGCTGAACGCGACGCCGACCCCATCGCCGGCGCCGACCCCAACGCCCCGTCCATCGCCACCGAATCTGCCGCCAGCCGGCGGGATCGGCGTTCCCGGCGGTTTTGCCGCCTACGTCTACACGCGCGGATTGGGAACCATCAGCGCAATGGCCTTCGGTCCCGACGGCCGGCTCTATGCCGTCAACAGCGCCGGCACCCTGTTGGTCGTGCCATCACCGGGGGGCAGCCCGCAGGCGCTGGTCGCCGGCTTGCCGATTGCCCTGGGGCTCGCCTGGCGCGACCACAGCCTGTTCGTCTCGGTTCGCGGCAGCGTGCGCGAATATCAACTCAACAACGGCGCGCTGACCGGGGGCGGCGCGGTCGTCCAGGGCCTACCCACCGGCCGGCACCAGAATGACTGGATCCTGCCGATGCCCAACGGCGAATACCTGCTGGGGGTGGGGTCGACGTGCGACGTGTGCAACGAGTCGGACGCACGAAGCGCCGCCGTGCTGCGGTTCCACAGCGACTGGAGCTACGCCGGCGTCGTGGTCCGCGGCGCGCGGAATCCCTACGGATTGGCACTCCAGCAGGTCACCGGCGATGCCTACGTCACCGTCAATGGCCAGGACAACCTCGGTGGTCAGCCGGCCGACTACCTGCTGCGGGTGGTCGCCGGTGAGGACGCCGGATGGCCACGCTGCTGGCCGGCGTATCCGGACGGGAGCCTGCACGGCAACTGCGGCGGCGTCGCCCCGCCGGTGGCGGTCTTCACCCCGCACAGCTCGGCCGACGGGATCGTCTTGTACGAAGCCGCCGAGTTCGGGGCGGACTACGCGGAGAACGCCTTTGTCACGGAATGGGGCGCCAACGTCGGCGGCACGACCGGGCGTCGGGTTGAGCGAGTGGTGCTGACGGGACTCAGGGGAGTCGAGCACGGCCAGGTGAGTGACTTCGCGACCGGCTTTTCCCATCCGCTGGCGCTCACGGTCGCGCCAGACGGCGGATTGCTGGTCGGGGATTACGGAACGGGCCAGATTATCGAAATCTTCCGGACGGGATAGCCGTCACCCGACGGGTCGCGGCTCGAAACTATCGGGCTTGCGAACCGTTTTCGGAACATGGGAGGGTTCCACCGGCCTGGCCTCGGCGGTCGCCTGGCCGGCCCACTCGTCATCCTGGTGCTCGCGGGTTGCACCAGACCGATTGACGCGACGGTCTCCGTGAGCGCGAGCCCAACCGCTTCTGCGTCGCTGACAGGGCCGGTCACCCCGGCCACGTCAACTCCAAGCCCCACCCCGGCCCCGCGACCGCAACTGCCGCTGGCTGCCGGCATCCATGTACCGGCGGGCTTTACCGCGTTTGTCTATGCCTACGGGATCTATCAGCCGACGGCGATGGCCTTCGGACCCGACGGCCGCCTCTACGTCACCAGCGCCGCCGGCAACATCAGCGTGTTCGCCGGCGCGGGTGCGCCGGCGCGGCTCCTGGTCAAAGGCCTGCCGCCCTCGCTCGGCCTGGTCTGGCGCGGCGACGAGCTGTTTGTCTCAGTACGCGGCAGCATTGTCGAATATCGGCTCGCTAAAGACAACCTCGCCGGTGGCGCCCAGGTAGTCTCGGGTCTGCCGGGTGGCGAGCATCAGGCCGACAACCTCGTGATGCTGGAGAACGGCGATTTCCTCCTTGGTCTGGGCTCGACGTGCGATCGATGTGCCGAAGCCGATCCACGAAGTGCCACCGTCCTGCGCTTCTACGCGGACTGGACGTACGCGGGCGTGGTGGTGCGCGGCAGCCGAAATCCATACGGCCTCGCCGTCCAACCGTCGACCGGATTCGCCTATGTCACGATCAATGGCGAAGACGACCTTGGCAACAGCCAGCCCGCCGACGTTCTGATTCGGGTTCGCGACGGCGAGGACGCCGGGTGGCCACGGTGCTGGCCTGCCTATCCCGACGGCTCGTTGCACGGGAGTTGCGTGGGCGTGAGCCAGCCTGTCGCCGCGTTCGCCGCCCATTCTTCGGCCGACGGCATCGTGTTCTACGAGGATGCCGAGTTTGGCCCCGCCTATCGCGATAACGCCTTCGTCACGGAATGGGGAACCTATTTCGGAACGACGGTGGGGCGCCGAGTGGTTCGGGTCGCGATCCACGGAATGGGCTCAGCTGAACAGGGCACGGTCACCGACTTTGCGAGCGGTTTCCAGCATCCGCTGGCGATCACCGTGGGCCCCGATGGCGGACTTTTGGTCGGCGATTATGGCACTGGCCAGATCATCGAGATTTTCCGTACGGGCTGAAGGCCCCCACCCTGCCTCGCTCGCAGGCGGGGGAGGGGAAATCTCATGCCGAGGTGGGATGTTGAAAGAAGGGGACCGTCGGGCGCGTCGCACGGCTATCGGAATCGCGGACCGGTTCAAGGACCTCAGCAACTGGCTGGTCGAAGGCGAGGCGACCGCCAGCCAGGGCTATCTCACGTCCGCCGCCGGCGCATCGCATCGCCCGAGCCGCGCCTGGTATGGCCAGGTGATGCCGGGATCGTGGGCGCCCAACGTCGACCAGCGTCTGTTCTTCGCGGTGCTGGAGGCGTGGACCGCGCTTAAGCCGGCCCTCAGTCAGGGCGTGATGGCGTCGCTGATCTGGGAACAGCAGAAAGCCGAGATCACGAGTTACACGCAGCGAGGCTGGCGGAATGTCCTCGACAAGCTGAGCTTCAGCAGCGCCGTCATCGCGGGGGCTCTCAGAGACAGCGGATTCGACACGGTGACCGTGCGCATCAATGCCACCTCGGCGGACTACGATCTCGACGCCGGCGGAAGAGTCATCCGCGGCGACACCGATCCGTGGGACTGGACCGAGGACTGGATTTTCCAGCGGCCTTCGACATTGGTCACCGGCCAGTCTGGGACCATCACCTCACAGGCTTGCCCGAACTGCGGCGCATCCGTCAACGTCGACATCACCAGCATCTGTCCGTTCTGCGATGCCGCCGTCATCAGCGGAAAGTTCGGCTGGTTGTTGACACGAATTGATCGGATCTGAACCTCTCGGCTGGCGCCGTCTCCTGAAAACAGAAAACCGACCATCGCTCAGTGGTCGGTTTTCCTGCCCCGTATGGGCCGCGGCCGCCGGCAGGCGGCGTTCCTATTCTCTCACTGCCGGGGCCGCTGTGCCGGTCGAAGTTTGCCCGGCTGGGCCGCCTCGCCGTTCAGAGTTGACAGCGATGATATCAATTAATATAGTAATGGTGTATTGGCCTCCTGCCGGAGCCCAGGTCGTTTCTCTCCGGCAGCAGGCCACCTCAGAGGGCGCCGGCCTCCCGCAGGCTACGGAAGCGCTCCGCGCATATCACCAGATGATCAAGGACTTCCACCCCGAGTAGCCGACCGGCCTCGAGCAGCTGCCGGGTGACCGCCAGGTCCTCCGGGCTCGGGGTCGGGTCGCCGGACGGGTGGTTATGAGCCAGGATCACCGCCGCCGCTCCCGATGTCAGGGCCGGCCCGAAGACCTCGCGCGGCTGGAGCGCCGCCACGTTCAGCCCCCCGACGGCGACCTTCTCACAGGCGAGCGGCTGGTTGCGCGTATTGAGGTACAGGACCGAAAAGCACTCTCTCGGGCTGGCGCGAAGATCCTGGAATTGCAGCAGCGCCTCTCGCGGCGAGGTGATCGCCGGCGCCGCGCTGTCGGCCGGGACGTGCCAGCGGCGGGCCAGCTCGCGAACGGCGAGCAAGCGACGCACCTGGCCGGCGCGAAGGCCGTGCCTCCGGGCCGCCGCCCGCAGATCGACCACCGGTCGCTCCACGATCCCACCCTCGGCGAGCAGCGCCCGCACCGCCGAGAGGTCCCCCCGCTGCCCGACTACTGCCGCCAGCAGCCCGGGCTCGTCGGCTCCCGACCCCACGATGAGCTATGCTAACACAGATCCGTATATATGTCTAGACTAGCATCGACTATCGCGGATGCAGTGCGGCGACGAGGACCACGATCACGATGATCAGCAGGACCACGCCGCCCGCCATCATCAGCAGGGCCGACAGATTGATCGACGTGTCGCGAATGGGCGGCTGGACCGACATGGGCGGACCGGGGGCGATGGGCGAGCCGGCGCCCGGCGGCAGGAGTGGGCCCGGCGGGGCGGCGGCACGATCGACAAACGCCCCCGGAGGCCCGGGCGACTGTGTGGCCGGCGGCTGCGACCAGCCGCTGGCGTCGGCGCGATCCGGCACGGGCTGCGGCGCCGAGGACGGGGGCGGCTCCGGCAGCCGGGGCGGGGTCGCCTCCGGGGGCGGTGGGCCTTGTTCGGTCATCCCTGCCACTCCGATGCCTGCGTGATGTTATCGAGCACCCAGCCGAATTGTCCGCTGGTCACGGTCGCCTTGCAATAGCTACACACGCCGGACTCGTTGATCGAAAGCGGAGCGCCGCAGTTGGGGCACTGGGTGACCTCAGCACCTTCACCGGCCTTTGTCCGAGCCGCCCCGCTCCGAATGAAGGTCCAGTACTCCGTGAAGGGCTTCGAATCGCGGGATCCGTAGATCACCTTGTTCGCGGTCGTGTCATCGACCTCGTAGTCGGCGGCGCTAGCATCGATCCGAACCGTGATCGAGTCGTAGTTCGGATCGGTCTGCACTTTCACGATCTGGACACCGCCAATGACCAGCTTGTCGAGCACGTTGCGTTTGTGGGCCGCGATCATGGCATCGATCTGGTTGCGCCAGCGATGGTAGATGCCGTCCGACATGTAGACCCGCGCCGGTTCGAGATTGCGGTCCATCCACGATTTCTGCAGCGCGAAGAACGCCGCCTGGGCGCGATCGAGGAACATCTGCTGGTTGAAGTTCGGATCCTTGGCCTGCAGGGCGGCCAGATCGTCGGCAAGGGTGGAGCGCATCTGCGCCATGGGCGCATACGCCGGTCCCCAGTTCGATGCCTGGACCGGGTTGCCAAAGCTCATCCGGCGATACAGCTGGAACAGCGCGAACAGGATGAAGAGGAAAAAGACGAAGCCGCCGCCCCCTCCCCCGAGCAAGAAGAAGGGAAGCAGAAAGCCGCCACCCCCGAATCCTCCGCCGCCGTAGCCACCGCCACCACTGAAGCCGCCGCCACCGCCGAAGCCCCCGCCACCGCCGAAGCTCTCGCCACCGCCGGCGCGGGCGAGCACCAGCAACGGGCTCATCACCAGCACGGCGAGCGCGAGTAGCGCGGCGAGCGCAAATCGGCGCCTCAGGTTCACGACGCCGGCGCCGGTGTGCCTCCGCCGGTGAGTGTTTGGCCGCAATTCGTGCAGAACTTCGCGGTGGCGGCATTCTGCGTGCCGCACTTTGGACAGGCCATGGTGGCGCCGGTTGGCGCGGGCGCCGGTGAGAGCGCCTGGCCGCAGCTGCTGCAGAACTTGGCATTTTCCGCATTCAGCGCATGGCAGTTAGCGCACCGCACCTGGATCTGACCGCCGGCGGCGAGGGTCTGGCCCATCTGGCCGGCGACCAGCCCGCCCATCCCGAGGCCGACGCCGAGGAAGGCCGGGTTGACGCCGCCGCCCTGGCCGGGCCCCTGCGCGAGACCCTGGCCCGCGCCGATCATCGCCTGCCCGGCCGCATATTGCTGGAAGCCGCCGGCCAGCTTGGAGTACTGGACGTCATGGAGGAAGTTCTTGAGCTTGTCCTCGTCCTCAGGCTTCAGCGTGATGGTGAAATTTCCGAGTCGAACGATCTGCAAGCCGTAGCTGTTGATGTTGCGCTGGACCTGGGCGATCGTCTCGGACTCGATCTCGTCGGTATGCGCTGCGATGCCAAGCAGGGGCCAGCCGCTGCTGACGACGTGCGACACCACATCGGTACGCAGGGTCTTGAGCAGCTGCTCCCGCATCCAGTCGGTGATCTCGTCATTGGTCGACAGGTTCTGCGTGCCGACGAGGTTGACGATCAACGACTGGGGTTCGATCACCTTGAGCGAGTATTCGCCGAAGACGCGCAATCCGACGCCGAGGTTGGTCTGCGGATCCATGACGTTGTCGACCGCTCCGCCAAAGGGCAGATTCGGGAACTCGCGAGTTGAGATGAAATAGAGCTCCGTGCGGAACAGGTTGCCGCCACTGGCCGCGTCGACCAGGATGCCCAGGAAGGGAATCTCCGAGGAATCGAGCGTCACCCGGCCGGGCTGAATCGTGCCCTGCACACGGCCGTCGCGGAAGAAGACGGCGAGCTCATCCTGCTCGACCGTGAGCTGGGTCAGCTTGCGAATGTTGGTGTCGGGCCACTTGAACAGAATCTGGCCCTTGGCGGTATCCGGTCGAGCGATGAATTCGCGCCGGACTTCCTGGCTGAATATGCTCATCTAAACCTCCGATCTTAGATCCGGCGGTTCCGAGCCCGCCGTAATCAAAACGTCGAACCCATCTTTGTCCTTCCCCACGCCGAACAGCGCCAAACCCCAGGGCGGTCGTCCTCGGCGGTCTTTTGCACAAGGCCGAGCGCAAACCCCGCGGCGGGGCGGCGTTACCTCTTCGTGACCGTGGATCGCGCTCGGCCCGCGAGCCGCTTCACCCTCTGGGTGATCACCCCCGTCTACCTGGACGTCGAGGCGTTCCTCATCCTCCGGCAGCGCCTGCTGGAGGTGGTCTCGCAGCAGCTGCCGCTCCGGGGCGCCCGGCTCAGGTTCGTGGTCGTGGACGATAGCGGCGGGCTGGATCCAGAAATCGATAACGTCCGCTCGCTGGCGGATGTCTCCGTGGTTGAGCCGCCCTTCAATCTGGGTCACCAACGGGCCATCGTGTACGGCATCCGCAGCGCGGCGGCCGAGATGGCCGACCGCGACCTGGTCGTGACGCTTGACGCGGACGGCCAGGATCAACCGGAGGACCTCCCTCGCCTGCTCGCCGGGCTGCTGAGCGAACCGGCCGACGCCCACCGGGTGGTACTGGCTCGGCGGACTCGGCGGCGGGAGACCCCGACCTACAAGGGCCTCTATCTCCTGTTCAAGCTATCCTTCCGCATCCTGACCGGCCTGGCGGTCCGGACCGGCAACTACGCCGCCTACCACGGCTGGCTGGCCCGGCACATCCTGCTGCACCCCTATTTCGATCTGTGCTACTCGTCGACGCTGGTCAGCCTGAACCTTCCCATCACGTTTATTGCGTGCGAGCGTGGAAGCCGCTACGCGGGAGAGTCCCGAATGAACTTTCAGAAGCTGTTCATGCACGGCCTGCGCATGTTGATGCCGTTCACGGATCGGATCGCGATCCGCGCGCTCGTCGCATTCACGCTGACCTTCAGCGTCGGTATCGCCCTTTCCCTCACGGTTGTGGCCGTGCGGCTGTTCAGCCATACCGTCATCCCGGGCTGGGCAACCTCGACATTGCTCCTGATCCTGATCCTGTCGTTTACCGCCCTCGGCAACTTCGTCATCCTCTTCGCGGTCTTCTCGCAATCGCGCGGAATCTCACTGGCCAATTTGGAGCATCGCCCCCATGAGCAGCCTCGAAGCGCATCTGCAACGGCAGATTGACCACTCCCGCAACTTCTTCTGGCACCGCCTGCGGTGGCGGGCGGTGGCCGCCCAGCTGCCCACCGACCGGCCGTTTCGGCTGCTCGATGTCGGCGCCGGCGCCGGCCTGCTCGGCGTGTTTTTGGAACGCGATTTTCCCGCCGCCCGCTACATGTTCCTCGAGCCGATCGAGTCGCTCCGGCTCTCGCTCGAAGCGACATATGGCCAGGCCGACGACCGCAAATTCCTCGCCGAGCTGCTCGGGAGGATGGTCAGGGGCGCCCGGCTGATCATCACCGTGCCCGCGTTAATGGGACTCTGGTCCGGATGGGACGTGGCGCTCGGCCACTACCGACGTTACGATCGCGCCAGCCTCCGGCGGGCAATCGATGGACTGCCAGTCGAGGTCATGGAAATGAGCTTCCTGTTTCCGGAGCTGATCCCACTCGGCCTCGTCCGCAAGCGGCTCCGGGAGGCGTCGCCGAATGGCCTTCCGACTTCCGAATCGGCAGCCTTTCCCGACCTGCCAGGCGTCCTCAACGACGGCCTTTACCTGATTGGGCGCTGCTCACTGGCGTTGCGTCGCCATGCCCCGATCGGCAGCTCGTTGCTGGCCGTCCTTCGGAAGACCTGAGCCCGGAGGGTTGGCTCCGGAGCTCGGATTCGAACCGAGAACCTCGGCGTTAACAGCGCCTTGCTCTACCGTTGAGCTACTCCGGACTGCCAGGCGCGACCAGTATATCGGTAGGCCTTCGCGAACTTGGCCAGATCGCGGTCCTCTACGCTAGCTTGCGATTCGCTGCGGGACCTGCCGGCCGCCGGCGACATCTTCTCCGCTCCGTCCCTCTTCGAGGTACTCGGCGTCGGTATTGACCAGCCACGGATCGAAGCTCGCGCCACTCGCAATATTCCGCGCCACCAGGATGCCCGTCATCATCGAGTGGTCCTGATTGTTGTAGTGGTGCATGCCGTTTCGTCCCACCAGCCACAAGTTCGGCAGGGCCCGTTTCAACCATTCGCGAACCACCTCGAGGTGGCCTTGATACGCTCCGTCATAGACGGGATAGGCCTTTGGCTGCCGGTAGACCATGCCCGCCTTCACATCCTCCGGCCGGCAGATCCCGAGCGCGACCAGCTCTCGACGGCCAAGGTCGAGCAGCTCGCGGTCCGACGAGCTCCACATGCCGTCGTGCTCGAAACAGAAGTACTCCATGCCGAGCCCGCTCAAGCCACCGTCCGCCACCATCGACGGACTGAAATTCTTGAAGTTGGCGATCCGCCCAACCTTGACCCCCGGGTCGTGCACGTAGATCCACTGATCCGGAAAGACCTCGGCCCGGTCCAGCACCAGGTTCACCGTGATGAAGTCGCGATAGCTCAGCGCCGCGGCCGCCGTGCGCACCATCGACGGCGGAGCCGGCTGCAGCTTGGCAATCAGCTCGCGGATCGGCATGGTGCTGATGAACTCCGACCCGAGCACATCGAGGGTGGCCCCACCGCCATCGCGGACGACCACCGAGATGACCCGTCCGTCCGCATGCCGCACGCCGACCACCTCCTCCCCCAGTCGCACCGGGTGACCCGCCGCGGCGAGCCGGTCGGCGACCGTCTCCCACATCTGACCGGCGCCCAAACGCGGGTAGCGGAAGGAATCGACCAGGGTCTTGACAATGGCGCGCTCGGCGCGGCCGCGCAGTTGGGCCGGTAAGACGGCATTCCGGATGACCTCGACCAGGTTCAACCCACGAATTCGCTGGCCGGCCCAGTCCGCCGACAGTTCGCGGGTGGAAATCCCCCAGACCTTCTCGGTATACGTCTTGAAAAAAATCTCGAACAGTCGGTGACCAAACTGGTTCGAGACCCAGTCCTCGAAGGACTTCGGCTCGACAACCGGGTGCCATCGTGCCTGGGCATAGCTCGCCAGGCATCGGGCGGTCTCCACCGGGCCCAGGTTCCAGAAGGCGTTGGAGGCGCGAATCGGGTACTCGAAGAACCTGCCCTGATACAGGATGCGCGTCAGCCGCGAGACCGGTTGGATCTGATCGCCCAGGATCTCGGTCCACAGGGCCTCGATCTCGGCGCTCTTGGAGAAAAATCGATGGGGGCCGACGTCGAACCGGCAGCCCATGAACTCGAGCGTGCGGGCGATTCCCCCGACCTGGTTGGG
>VBJI01000076.1 GCA_005880875.1 Chloroflexota bacterium | reverse complement strand
ACCACGCGGCCGGTTCGGCGGCGCTCAGCACGAGGCCGGTGAGGCCGTAGAGGCAGCTCATCAAGAATCCGCCCAGGTTCGCCATGAAGGGGCCGACGCGCGGCTTGTCGGGAAACCGTTTCAGGCTGAACTCGTTGGTCTCCATGAACGGGTCCTCGATGAAATCCGCGTAGCCGCGCTCGAACCACCGGAGGGATTCAGCCCGATCACCGGCGCGCGCGGCGTAGACGCCGAGGAGGGCGGAAAGCATGGGCCGGCCAACGTACTCCCCAGCCCGGCCGAGATAGAAGTCGATGGTGGCTCGCTCGAGCTGCGGCTCGACGGGATAGTCCATCGGGAAGATGCCGGCCAACGCCTCCGGCGTCGATGCCGCGGGGCCGCGTTCCTCCGCCGAATAGCGGTCGTGATTGCGGATGTAGCCTCGAGTGTTATCGATCGGCACATGGATTGCATCGGCCATTCGATCCCACCGTTGAGCGTCGGCGCGGTTCAGCCGGCGGGCGAAGCCCGCCGCCTCGCGTAAGACGACGCTGGCGGCCATGTTCATGTAGGCATTGTTGTCGACCGGATCCGTCTGCTCGGCGATGCCGATGACCTCCTTGAGTTCGTAGCCGCGGTCGGTCTTGATCGCTCTACTGACGAGCCAGTTTGCGACACCCTCGAGGACGGGCCAGGCTTTCTCGCGCAGGTAGTCGTCGTCGCCGGTGGCGTGCACGTACTGCGCGAATGCTCTCGCTACGCTCAGACTCACGTGCTGTTCGAAGACCAGGTGCGGCGCCGACAGCCGAATCACCTCTTCGCCATGGCGAGGCCCGCTTGCCCAGGGGAACTGGAGGCCGCGGTACCCGTGCAGCGCGGCGTTGCGTTCGGCGGCCGTGAGCCGCTGCGCCCGGTATTCGAGGAGGGCATAGGCAGACTCCGGCGCGGTCAGCAGCAGTGTCGGAAAGGTGAAGGCCTCGATATCCCACATCACGTGGCCTCGGTAATAGTGGTAGTTGGGCCAGTAGGCGAGGCCGAACATCGACGTGCTGAACAGGGATGACGAATGCGCCGAGGCGTGGAGGTAGTAGTAGGCGGCGTCGGAAAGCGACTGCCATCGCGCCCCGGCACCGATCAGCTTGATGCGTCCCTTCCAGATCTCCTCCCATGCGCCGCGGTTCTCCACGCGTAATTTCTGGAAGCCGCGCCGCGCCGCCATGCCGACCAGGCGCGCCGCCTGGCGATCGGGCTCGTGATGGGACTGGCTCGGGACCAGGCTGGTGAGCTGCTGGAGCACGTAGCTGCGCTCCGGCCTCGCGTCGACGCTGTACGAAGTGCTCAGGGGCGCCAGCTGATCGTGTTCCTCGCGCCGGCGCTCGACGCCCTCGCCACCGTCGAAGCGCGTGATGTAGGCGGCGCCGCAGGTCGACAGCGCGCCGTTGACTTCCCAGAGCATGGAGCCGTCGACGACCGGCTCCGCGGCGCCCGGCGTCGAGGTTTCGCGGGAGCGCCAGCGACCAGTGATACCGGTAGGGTCGAGCTTGGCCGTGACCACGAGACGGCAGGGCTGATCGACGCGGACGCGGACCTCCTGCAGGACGACCGTGGGAAGCGATCGGCTGCAAAGCGTCAAGACGTCGACGGTCGCCGTCGTGGCGCCGGATCGAAACCGAAATCGGCTGCTGAGCTCGCCACACGAAAAGTCATGGCGCTGCTCAACGAACTCGCTCTGGCGGGGGAGACGGCTCAACTGCTGGCCGTCGAGCTCGATGTCGCCGCCGATCGGATAGGGACCGCGCGCGAAGCCCTCACCCTGCTCGACCGGGTCGATCGCGGCGAGCCCGTTGACGATCGCCAGGCCCTCGGTCAGCGGGATCGGTCCCGCCCGCAGCCCAATCAGGCCACTCGAGAGGTAGGCCGGGATGTACTCGGGACGCCAGGCCGCAACCGCCGGCGGGCTGAGCGGGGTCCGGCCGGGCGCTACTTCTTTTTCTTCTTCTTGCGAGCCTGGGCGTTGCTGATCGCGGCCGCGCGAGCCTTCGGCATGCCCTTCTTCTTCAGCCCCTCGTAGGTCTTCGGGTTCTTGATCGACGAGCTCTTCCGCTTTCCTGGCATGCCGGACCTCCATCGCTATTTATACTGTAACGTTTCCGCCCATTATCACTGTAACGCGAGCGGTTGCTCAGGTCAAGCGATGCGGCGCCGAAGCGTCGTGGCGCCGGCGAGGATGACCAGGACCGCGAAGCCCAGCACCACGCCGAAGTCGAGCTGAAGTGACGACCAGCCGAGGTCGGCGCCCTTGATCATGATGTTGCGCATGCCCTCGACGGCATAGGTCAGTGGCAGGACGTGCGACAGCACCTGCAGCAGTCGCGGCTCCGTGCTCACCGGGAAGATGATGCCGGCGAGGAGGATCTGCGGCACGATGACGAGCGGGATGAATTGCACCGCCTGGAACTCGGTGCGAGCAAACATGCTGAGGAAGATGCCGAGGTTGACCGCGGCGATCGCCATCAGCGCTTCCAGGATGAAGATCAGCGCGACGTTGCCGCTGTTGTGGACGTGCAGCACGAGCAGGCTGAAGGCGAGCACCTCCGCAGACTGGATGAGGGCTAAGACCGTGAAGCCGAGCATGTAGCCGAGCACGATCTCGGGACGGCGAAGGGGGCTGGCCATCAGCCGTTCGAGGGTTCCCTGGCCTCGCTCACGCAGGAAGGCCACCGCGGTGATCACGAAAACCAGGAAGAACACGACGAGGCCGACGAAGGCGGCGCCAAAGTAATCGAGCGTGTCGAAGTTCGGTCCGCCGTACAGATACGTCACCCTGGGCTCGAAGTGGACCCCTGCGGTGCTGGCGAGCGCGGTGAAGGACTGGCTCACCGCCTGCAGGATCGAGCCCGAGAGCCCCGGCTGGCTGCCCTCGAGGCGCACGTCGGGGGCGACGACACGAGCCTGCTGGGCCTGCGCGGAAAAGTCCGGCGGGAGCACGACGTATCCGGCGAGGTCACCATTGTGCAATTTGGTCTCGGCGTCGGCCTGGGACATGTTGGTGGCGGAGACCGTGTTGGAGCGCTCGAGCTGTGAGGCCACCACGCCACCGAGCGGGCCGGTGTCTAGATTGGCCACGCCCATGGTCGGGACGCTTCCGCCGCCGCGCAGCAGGTAGCCGAGGAGCGCCAGGATCACCAGCGGCGCAAAGAAGAGGAGGGCCAGGGTCCGCCGGTCTCGCCGAAATTGCTGCAACAGCCGCCGCGTGATCGCCGCGACCCGCCGCCGGCTCATGCGGCGGATGACTCCGAGAGCTTGAGGAAGGCGTCCTCCAGACGCTCGACCCCCGCCGAGCGTTTGAGTTCGGCCACCGTCCCCTCGGCGAGCAGACGGCCGAAGCGGATCAGTCCGAGCCGGTCGCATCGCTCGGCCTCGTCCATCACGTGGCTGGAGACGAGGATGGCTGCGCCTTCGCGCGCCATCCGTTGGAAGCGATCCCACAGTTGAACCCGCAATTGCGGATCGACGCCGACGGTCGGTTCGTCGAGCAGGAGCAGGTCGGGCTTGTGGACGAGCGCGCATGCCAGCGAGCACCGCGTACGCATGCCGCCGCTCAGGTTGCTCACGACGGAGTCCCGGCGATCCCAGAGGTCGACGAACTCGAGGGCTTCGCGCACGCCACCGTCAGCGCCGTAGATCTCGGCGAAGAAGCGGACGTTCTCCGCCGCCGAGAGATCGGGATAGAGGGCCGCCTGCTGGGTCATGTACCCAACCCGAGCCAGGATGTCGAGAGACGGCATCCGCCGGCCGAGAACGGCGACGGTCCCACCGTCGGGAACGATCAGCCCGACGAGAGAGCGGATCAGCGTCGTCTTCCCGGCACCGTTTGGGCCCAGGATCCCGTAGACCTCGCCGCGGCGGACCCGCAGGGTGACGCCATCGAGCGCGCGTTGCGCGCCAAATCGTTTGCTGACCTGCAACGCCTCAACCGCGTACGGCTCCCCGGTGGCCATGCCTCACGCCTCCGGACGCATGCCGCGCAGCCAGAGCTGCGCGAGCTGGAGGATAGCCTCTTCTCCGCTGGGGGCGTCCATGCCCGCCTGACCGAAGACGGGTTCGGCAAGCAGGTGCAGGATCACGCTGCCGACCAGACCTTGAAGGGCCAGCATGGGATGCATCCGTCGGAGCCGGCCGGCGGTCATCTGGGTGGCGAGGTATCCGCCAAATGTGGCAAAGGCGCGTACCCCGGTTTCGGCGAAAACCTGCTGCGTCTCCGGCGCCATGGACGTGATCTCCAGAAGGAGCGTCCGCACGATGCCCCGGTGTCGAGCCACGGTCCGATACGCTGCCAGCACCACCTGGGGAATCACCTCGTCGGGCGGGCG
This sequence comes from Chloroflexota bacterium, assembly GCA_005880875.1. Lineage (GTDB taxonomy): Bacteria > Chloroflexota > Dormibacteria > CF-121 > CF-121 > CF-13. Next base: position 49,345 of record VBJI01000076.1, on the reverse strand, counting down.
GCCTGCGGCGCGCGCGAGCAACGCCATCACCGGCTCGAAGGGTGAGTAAGCGAGGAGGATCGCTCGGAAGAGGGCGGACTTACCGGGGAAGAGCCGATAGAGATTGGCCCGGGACACGCCGGCCTCGGCAGCGAGCTCATCCATGGACAGATCCGACAGCGATCGGCTGGTCAGCAGTCGCAAGGCCGCCTCCAGAATGCGCTGCCGGGTACCGGGTTCCGGCGCGATCGCCAGCGTATCGAGCAGCGCCGCGCGCGAGGGAAAGATGCGATACAGCGTGGTCCGAGAGACGCCCGCGGCCTCCGCGATCGCGTCCACGGAGGGTGGTTCACCCGCTTCGTAAAGACGCGCGGCCTCTCGCATGATCCGCTCCTTGCGCGACCGTGATTCTGCCACCAGTTTGGTTGGGACGATACTAGATGAGACGTCCAGTCTTGTCAAGTGTTATGCGCCCCGGGCAATCTGGGCGAACGTTCGGTAGCCTATGGCGCGATGCCCGAATTGCCTGAACTCGAAGTTCTGCGTGAATACCTGGGCCCGCGCCTGGAGGGAAAGCGGATCAGCGAGGTCTGGACCTCGCCGAAACTCAGCTTCCTGCTGCGCACACCGCCAGACGAGTTTGCACGGCAGCTGACCGGTGGGGTCTTCGAGCGAACCTGGCGCCGCGGCAAGTTCTTGATCTTCGACATCAGCGGACAGCACCTCGTCGTCAACCCGATGCTGGGAGGCCGCTTCCAGTGGACGACCCGCTCCGAGAAAGTCGGGGCGGCCACCGTGTTTCGCATCACACTCGAGGGCGCAGACGAATTGCGATTCCTCGACACGGTCAAAATGGGTCGGGTGTACTGGGTCGCTCCCGGCGCGCTGCCGACCATCCCGGGATGGGCGGAGCTGGGGCCGGATGCGTTGACGGTCGGCCAGTCCGAATTTGCGCAGCGGATTCGCCGTCACCCGGGTGAGCTGAAGAACCTGCTGCGGAACCAGGCCTTCATCTCCGGCGTGGGCAATGCCTACTCGGACGAGATCCTGCACGAGGCCCAGCTGCTGCCGCTACGAAAGCGAACGACACTCAAGTCGGACGAGGTGACCAGGCTGCATGCCGCGACCGGAAGGGTCTTGCGATCCGCCATCGATTCCATCAAGGGGCAGCCCAAGTACGAGCCACACAAGCAGGATCGAAGCTTCATGGCGGTCCATGGGAAAGCGAAAGAGAAGTGCCCCCGCTGCGGACATCGCATCTCCGAGCTGACCGCGCGCGGCGAAGCCACGGATTTCTGTCGCGGCTGTCAGCATTAACGCGTGCGGCTGAACCAGGCGCGCGTCATCGTCACCGGCGCCTCCAGCGGTATCGGCCGCGCGATCGCGCTCGAGTTTGCCGGGCGTGGGGCCTTGCTGGCCCTCGCCGCGAGAACACAGACGGCCCTCGACGAGCTGGCGGGTGCGATCCAGACGAACGGCGGTCGGGCGGTCGTCATTCCGACCGACGTCACCCAGGACGGCGCCGTTGACCAAATGGCGAAGGAGACCATCCGCCAGCTCGGCGGCATCGACATTCTGGTCAACAACGCGGGGGTGGGCTTGCACGCGCCCATCGGCGACGCCTCGGCCGACGACGTCGAGAGGTTGTTCCGCCTCAACGTGCTGGCGGCGTCCGCGGCGATCCGCGCCGTCATCCCGACCATGCGGGCACAGCGTGCCGGGATGATCATCAACATCTCGTCGATGGCCGGCCGCATCGTCATCCCCCGGATCGGTTACTACTCGGCGAGCAAGTTCGCGTTGACCGCGATTGGCGACGCGCTCCGGATGGAAGAGGGCCCTCGTGGCATCAGGGTCATGAATGTCTTTCCCGGCACCACGCGCTCGGCCTTCGGCGATAACCGGCTGGGGATCCGGGGGCCTGCTGCGCACCAGCGGGTCCCGCCGGTCACCGCCGAGAAGGTGGCGCGTCGCGTCGCGCGTGCGGTCGAGCGAAACCAGACGTCGGTCTACATCTCGTTCGTTCCCGATCGGCTCGCCCTGGCGGCCAATTCCGTCGCCGGCTGGGCGGTCCGCCGCGTGCTCGCGGGATGGGCACGGAGTGCCCAGGGCTGATTCTGGCCGGGCCTCCCACAGGCAACCGGCTCGCAGGCTCGAGGTCGGGGAGCGTGTCTTTGCGCGCACGCCGACCAGCCGCGACGGCCCGTCGATCGTCGCCATGAACCGGGCCAGCCGGGCCCTCCACCGAGGCTGGGTCAGGCCGCCGACCGATTCGGCGGCGTTCGGCCGGTGGATGTCGCGTTGCCGCCGGCCGAACGTGCGGTGCCTCCTCATCTGCCGGCTCGCCGACGGCGCCATCGTCGGCATCTTTACCCTGGGCGAGATCGTCCGCGGAATGTTTCACAGCGCGTACCTCGGCTATTACGCCGCGCAGCCGTACGTCCGTCAGGGTTACATGGGCGAAGGGATGCAACTGGTGTTGCGACACGCCTTCATCGCGATGAAACTCCATCGAGTCGAGGCGAACGTCCAGCCGGAGAACGTCGCCTCGATCGCCCTCGTCAAACGCTCCGGTTTCCGGCTCGAGGGCTTCTCACCCCGCTATCTGAAGGTCGCCGGCCGTTGGCGCGACCACCAGCGCTGGGCGATCCTCATCGATGACTGGCGGCGCCTTCCCCAACGGCGCCGCGCGCCTTCTCCAGGTCGCGCGCGCCGATGACGATGCGAGTCTTCGTGGCCAGGTAGACCGCGCTCAGGCTGACGCCGGCGTCGGCGATCTTGCGGGTCACCTTGCCGAGCGCGCCGGGCTTGTCCTCGATGTCCAGCACGAGGGCGTCCTGCTCGCCGGTCACTCGGGCACCGGCGCTTTGCAACGCTTGGCGCGCCTTCGCCGGGTCCGCCACCAGGACGTGGCCGACACCCTTGCCACCGACGACGAACCCGCAGATGCCCTCGATATTGATGCCCGCCTTGCCCAGCGCCTCAGCCGCCGCCGCGACGGTGCCGACTTTCTCGTCGAGCTCGATCGTCAGATCCTTCAGATGGTGTGCCATTTGCCGACCTCCTACTCCTCAGATGGGCGGATCAGGCGCCATTGTAATTGACCTAAACCCAGGCGAACGCCGCATCTCAAGCCCGGCGCTTGAATCGCCCGGTGATCATCATCACGATGCTGTCCCGTGGTGTTGGCCAGCCCTGCGGCACTGCGCGGCGAGCTTGAATCCAGATCCAGAGGCCAACCGCAAGCAGCACGAGAGCGGGTATCCAGGCGAGGCCGTTAATCAACGATCCGAGAGCTAAAACGATCGCGCCCAGGAGCAGGATCAACATTCCAAAGTAGCGTCCTCGAGCGCTTGCAAGATACTTGGTCTGAGTCTGGTCCACCGTCGAGACGCCGGCGGTGAAGAGTGTCTCGGTCGTGATGATGTAGGTCTCCGAAGTGTCCCGGTCCCGAACTTCGAGCGAATAGGCGCTCATGTAGATGGGCGTGCTCGAACCTTTTTGCCAGCCTGGTCGCTTGACCCCGATCACCTGAAGGCTGGGCGACAGCGCTGTGATTCGGGTCGCAAGGTCCTGCAGCTCGCTCGGGATTGGCTCCTGCATCAGATGACTCGGTTTGGATCATAGAGCCAGTTGAGGCCGAAACCGAGAATGGCGATGGCGAAGGCCATCACCACCACCAGCAGCAGGATCCGCCCGGCGGCACGAATCAGCGGCCGATGTCGTTTGAGCGGCCGGGATTTCTCATACCACAGCGTCCAGATGGCGACGGGAAGCACCGGCAGGCTACGCAACACGACCCGGATCAGCGGGTACGGCGCGATGAACGCCTCGATGACGTAGAAACCTGCCAGGGCGATGATGACGACGGCGACCGCGATCAGGAGGGGACTGGGAAGGTTGTTAGTACGTCTCGAGGTAGGCGTCGAGTTCCCAGGCGCTGACTTGCTTCTCATAGCTCTGCCACTCCATCTCCTTCGTCTCGATAAAACGCTCGAGGAGGTGGACACCCAGCGCGTCGCGCATCACCTCGTCCTGGCGAAGATCCTTGAGCGCCTCGGCGAGGGAACCGGGGAGTTGGCCGAGTTGGTGCCGGGCCAGGCGTTCGGGATCGAAGGCGTAGAGGTTCTCCTCGACCGGTGGCGGCAGGGGCAGTTTCTGGCCAATGCCTGACAGGCCGGCGTGCAACATCGCCGCAAAGGCTAGATACGGATTGCAGGAAGGATCCGGAGCGCGAAATTCGATCCGGATCGCGGCCCGGTCGCTGCTCCCGGCCCTCGGCACTCGAATCAGCGCGGAGCGATTCATCTGCGCCCAGCTGATCGCGACCGGGGCCTCGAACCCGGGCACGAACCGTTTGTACGAGTTGACGAGGGGGGCAACCACGGCGCACAGGGCGCGAGCATGCGCCAGCTGGCCGGCGATGAAATGCTTGGCGACCGACGAGAGATGGTACTGGTCGGCGCGATCATAGAAAGCATTCGTCTCTTTCCCAGGGTCGGTGAGCACCTGGTGCGTGTGCATGCCGGAGCCGGCCGCGCCGAAGATCGGCTTTGGCATGAATGTCGCCAGCAACCCACGCCGTTGCGCGACGGCCTTGACGGCGTGCTTGAGCGTGACCAGCTGGTCGGCACTCTTCAGCGCATTGCTCAGCGCCAGGTCCAGCTCGTACTGGCCGGCGGCCACCTCGTGGTGACTCGCGTCGATCGTGATGCCGAGGCGATCGAGCGCCTCGACGATTTCCTGCCGGACTTCGCTAGCGACGTCGACCGGATGGTCGAAGTAGCTCGCGCGGTCATGCCGCCCCGGCCGCACGCCACCGCCGGCGGGGTCCGGGTTGAGCAGGAAGAACTCGAGCTCCATGGCGACCGCGTAGTCGAAGCCGAGCGCCCCCGCATCGGCCAGCGCGCGTGCCAGCACACCCCGCGGATCGCCGGCGAACCGCTCACCGTCAGGGGTCAGCAGGTCGCAGATCACCTGGGCGCTCTTGACGCCGTCGGCCTCGCCGATGGTGAGCGTGTCCAGGTCAGGCCGCAGGAACATGTCGCTCTCGAAGATGCGGGCGAAGCCCTCCACCGACGATCCGTCGAACCACTCGCCGCTGCGCACCGCATGCGGAAGTCGCTGGGCCGGAATCGTGATGCTCTTGACGGTGCCGAGCACGTCCACGAAGCGCAGGTCCAGGAAGCGGATGCCGCGCTCCGATAGCCGCTCGAGCGCGCGCTCGACGGTCGGGCTCGCCGCGCGGCCGGTCGCCGTCTCAGTCTTCGCCGTCAGGTACTCCTTTGTGCTCGGAGGCCGCCGGAGGATCGACGTGATCCCAGGACGGGCCGGGCCGCGGATGATCAGCGGGTCGCCAGGGCTTGTCTCGCTCTAACGCATCGTCCATAGGTTCGTCCTCTTCTGTTCCTCGGGTTGGCGGATTCTCAGACGTCACGAAGGCGGCTGCCAGGGCGAGTGGCAGCCGCCACAACGACGAACGGCGTAAACGGATCGAGCGACGAACTAGATGTCGTGGTAGAGGTAGAACTCCCAGGGGTGGGGCCGCAGCGCGACCTGGTCGTATTCGCGTACGCGCTTGTAGTCGATCCAGGTCTCGATCAGGTCGCTGGTGAAGACGTCGCCCCGGGTGAGATATTCGTTGTCGATCTCCAGCGCGTCCAGCACTTCGGGCAGCGAACCCGGGGTGCTCTTGACCTGGCGCTTCAACTCAGGTTCGAGCTCGTACAGGTCTTCGTCGATCGGCTTGGGCGGCTCGATCTTGTTGATGACGCCGTCCAAACCGGCCATCAGGCAGGCAGCGAATGACAGGTAGGGGTTGCACGACGGGTCCGGGGTCCGGAACTCGAGCCGCTTGGCCTTGGGATTGTCGAAGTACATCGGGATGCGCACGCAGGCGCTGCGGTTGCGCTTCGAGTAGATCAGGTTGATCGGCGCCTCGTACCCGGGCACCAGGCGGCGGTAGGAATTGGTCGTTGGCGCGGCGAAGGCCAGCAACGACGGCGCATGCTTCAGCAGGCCGCCGATGTACCAGCGGCACATCTCACTGATCCCCGCGTAGCCCGCCTTGTCATAGAAGAGGGGGACGCCGTCTTTCCAGAGGCTCTGATGGGTGTGCATGCCCGACCCGTTGTCCATGAAGAGGGGCTTGGGCATGAAGGTCGCCACAAACCCGTTCTGGGCGCAGACGTTCTTGACGACGTACTTGTACATCATCACTTTGTCAGCCATGCTCACCAGGGTGTCGTAGCGCATGTCGATCTCGGTCTGGCCCGCAGTGCCGACCTCGTGGTGGTGGACCTCGACGTCGATGCCCGCCTCGATCAGCTTGAGGACGATCTGGGAGCGGAGGTCCTGGAGCTTGTCGGTGGGCGGCACCGGGAAATACCCTTCTTTGTAGCGCGGCCGGTAGGCCTGGTTCGGCTCGGAATTCTTGCCCGAGTTCCAGACGCCTTCGACCGAATCGATCTCATACATGCCCGAAAACTGGTTCTGGTCGAAGCGCATGCTGTTGAAGATGTAGAACTCACACTCCGGCCCGAAGAAGCTGGTGTCGGCGATGCCGGTTGAGAGCAAAAAAGCTTCGGCCTTCTTGCCCACATAGCGCGGATCGCGCGAGTAGGGCTGGCGGGTGATCGGGTCGATCACGTCGCAGCTGATGCTGAGGGTCGGCACCCGCAGGACCGGGTCGACGATCGCCGTCGACGGATCCGGAATCAGCAGCATGTCGCTCTCGTGGATCTGCTGGAAGCCCCGAATGCTCGAGCCGTCGAAGCCGATGCCCTCACTGAAGAGACTCTTGGTCAGTTCCTGGACCGGAATCGAGAAATGCTGCCAGGTCCCGATCAGGTCGATGAACTTGAGGTCGACGATCTTGAGCCCCTGCTTGTGGGCCAGGTCGATGACAGACTGGGCATCCGCCCTGGTTTCCCTTTTCGAGCGCACGCCCTGGTCGATCGCCATAGATACATTCCCTCCGTTGAACACGGTGATCCGACTGCCTCGATCCTAGGGGCGAGCGCTGCGGCGGTCATCGGGCCAGAGGGACGAGTTCCGCTACGGCTTTTTGTGCGGGGCGCCTAAAGGGCTACGGACTGATGCCCGGTGAGAGTGATGCCGAGGGGGACGTCAGCACCCGGTCGACCGTCAGGGTGTAGCCACTCGAGGGCTGGTCGATCGCGACCGAAAGGACGAACGGATCTTTGGTGAAACGCACGATAGGGGTCGTTGCGGAGGTCTTGTCCTCGACCCACCCGTCCTTGGCCAGGGCAGCCTCGTAGAACGGGACAATGCTGTTGAGGTCCTTCGCGGTGAAGTCCTCCGAGATGCTCTCGGTGTCGGCGAGACCGGGTTGTTCGTCGAGCAGCGTTGTGCCTGCCGGCCTCGGCAGCGCTTCGATGATCGGCTTCGTAAAGTGGGTGTCGGCCCCGCTGATGACTGACGCGATCTGGGCGTTTTCGAACAGGCCCAGGACGGCCACGATGCCGACCACCGCGGCGCCGGCCGCGCCACCGGCCCAGAACACACCGCGGCGATCGAGTCCTTCCCGATGCCGGCGCCAGGCGGTTCGGAGAAGTAACGCCACGGTCATCAGACACAGGACCAGCACCGCCGCGCCCAGCACCTCGAACCAGGACCCCGGCATGTATTCGGCGAGCTGATCGATGGCGAGCAGCGCGGCGGCGAACGCGATCGCATAGGCGATCGAGACCGCCGGCAGAAGCAGCGCGCGCTGTCGCATCGCCACCGGGGCGAGCGGCGCGGGGGACCGGCTCAGACCCCGGTCTATGCGCCGGCGGCTTGCTCCCACTCCTGGTAGAGCGCTCGCAACCGACCCGCGGCGTCCTCGTGTGCCTGCGCCAGCTCCGCCACCCGGGCGGGGTCGTCGTAGGTTTGATGGTCGGCCAATTCCGCCTCGATCCGCGCAACTTCCGCTTCGAGTTGATCGATACGATCCTCGACACCGTTGAGCGACGTCCCCGCCAGCGACGCGGCCGTTCCCTTTCTCGAGCGGTCCCGGCTCGGCACGCCTGGCTCCCGGGTGGCGACCGGGCGGGCCGCCCGCTGCCGCCGGCGCTCGAAATCGCTGTAGTTGCCCAGGTGCATGGTCAGCGCGCCATCCTCCACGACCCACAGCGTGGTCGCGATGGCATCGATGAAATAGCGATCGTGAGATACGAAGACGATCGTGCCTTCGAAATCCTGGAGCGCCTCCTCGAGCATTTCCTGGGCGGGAATGTCGAGGTGGTTCGTCGGTTCGTCGAGCAACAGCAGGCCGGCGTCGTCGAGCATCAACTTTGCCAGCGCCACCCGGCTCTTCTCACCGCCGCTCAATGAGCGGATCGTCTTGAACGCATCGTCACCGCTGAAGAGCAGACGGCCGAGAAAGGTCCGAAGCGTCTCTTCCGGTAGGCCGAAGGCGTCCTGCAGTTCGGTCAAGACGGTCTTGTTCGGATCGAGGTCGGCGAGATGCTGGTCGTAATACCGCATCGTGACGCGCGGGCCGGTCTTCACCCGTCCGGAGCGGGGCCGCAACTCGCCCAGCAGGGCCTTCAGCAGGCTGGTCTTTCCGGATCCATTCGGCCCGACGATGGCGACGCGTTCGCCGGCGCTGATGGTGAACGCCGGCGTGGTCAGAAGGTCGCGCTTGCCATAGCCGAGCCGGAGGCCGTCGCTTTGGAAGATGAGCTCGCTGGTGCTGGAGGCGCGAAGCCGGATACGGATCTGCTCATCGTCAGCCGGCGGCGCCACCCGCGCCAGCCGATCGAGCTTGGTCTGGCGGCCGCGGGCCTCGCGGGCGCGCTGCCCGGCCTTGTAACGGCGGATGAATTCTTCGGTGCGCGCGATGTATTCCTGCTGCGCCTCGTACTCCTTCTGCCGGACGGCGCGCCGCTCGCGACGCAAGCGGAGGTATTGGCGGTAGTTGCCGGGGTACCACTCGCCCGCCCCCGCCTGCAGCTCGAGGATGTCGTCCGCGGTGTGCTCGAGGAATCGACGATCGTGGGACACGATCAGCATGCCGGCACGCGACAGCCGCAGGAAGCCTTCCAGCCACTCGATGGCCTCGAGGTCGAGGTGGTTGGTTGGTTCGTCGAGCAGGAACAGGTCGGCGTCCTGAAGCAGCAGCCGGGCCAACGCCAGCCGCCGCCGCTGGCCACCGCTGAGCGCCTTTGGCGGAAGCTGTTGATCGGATTCGGTGAGGCCGACGCCGTGGAGGACCTCGGCGACGCGGTTGTCGTAGGCGTAGCCATCGAGGCGTTCGTACTCGTGCTGGACGTCGCCATATTCCTCGACCAGCGCGCCGAGTTCGCTGCCGGCGGCGCCGGTCATGGCCGCCTCCAGTCCCGTCAGCCGTTCGCGCAACCGGATGATGTCGGGCCGGCTGTGTAGCGCATCCGCGTACACGCTCTCGTGCGGCCCGGCTTCCAGCTCCTGGGCCAGGTAGGCGGTGCGGGCCCGAGCAGCGAGCGCCAGGGAGCCTCCGGCCGGGGTCAGCTCGCCCGAGATCGCCTTCAACAGGCTCGATTTGCCGCTGCCGTTGGCGCCCACGATCCCGAGCCGCTGGCGCGGCTCGACCTGGAACGTCAGATCGGTCACCACGTCGGTCGCGCCATAAACCAGGCTGAGCCGGTCGACTCTGAGCAGCGGCATGTGATCGAAAGTGTACGGCCCGGCTTTCGATCGGTCCGGCCAAAAACTGGTCGGGCCGGGCGGGAATAAATGCCGGGTCAATTCGATTTGGCACCGTGTAGAAGCAATCACGGCCGCATGAAACGAGGGTCCGCTCATGACAGGATTACTTGCGAAGACTAATGCGCATATCCGGGACGCCGAGCGGGAGTACCGCGACCTGAAGGCCCGCCAGGACCGGCTGCGGCGGCCGGTTCAGCTGATCGACCGCTTGCTGCAGGAGCTCGAGGAGCTGAACCTGAAGGGCATGAAGCGGGTCCCGATCTCGTATGAGCCGCGGCTCGACGAGATCCTCGCCCTGGTGGGACCGATCCAATCGATCCCCGACCAGCTGGCGAATATCAAGGTCAAGGTTGGCATCGCGAAGCTGATGGATGCCCTGTTCGCCGTGGAAGAGGCGCTCTTCAGTGAGCGGCGCGCCTCGATCGTCGAACCGGACAGCGAGTCCTTCGACAGCGGACTGTACACGGCCGCCTGAGCCGAGCGACGTCACCGCCGACGGCGCGGCAGTACGATAGCGCCGTGCCGAACGCGCTCGACCTGATGCTGCGCCTGCTCATATCGCTGGTGCTGGGGGCGCTCATCGGTCTCGAGCGCGAACGCCAGGAGCGGGCGGCCGGCTTACGCACGGTGACGATGGTGTCCCTGGGATCGTGCCTCTTCACCATCGTGGGGGCCTACGGCTTCAGCCAGACCGACCCCTCCCGGGTGGCGGCGCAGATCGTGACCGGGATCGGCTTTCTGGGCGCCGGCACCATCTTCCTGCGTAAGGACCTGGTGCGGGGGTTGACCACCGCCGCCACCATCTGGGCGACGGCCGCCATCGGGATGGCGGCAGCGACGGCGCAATATTTCGAGGCCGTCTTCACCACCCTGCTCATCCTGGCGGTGCTGATGGTACTGAAGCCAATCGAGCGCCGCTTCTTCAAGCGGCCGAACGAGGCGACCGTCAGCCTGGTCGTGCCGCGGTCCGACGCCGAGATTGAACGAGTGCGCTCGGCGCTCGGCGCGATTGGCGCGTTTCCCCAGTCGTTGCGGATTCACGAGTTGAACGACACCGACGACCGGCTGGAGATCGATGTCGGCCTGCCCCAGGGGCGCACCACCGCCGAGCTGCTGCACCAACTCCGCTCCTTGGAGGGTGCCCGCCAGATCCTGATCTCCCGCGACCTGGTCGAAGATCGGATCCGAGCCGGCAACTGATACAATGGCCGCCTAAGGTCTGGGAGGTGGTGCCCATGGCATTAATTGACTTAAGTGAGAGCGGCGGGTAACACCGCCGCTCTTTCTTTTTTCAGGCGCGAAATACCGGCTTGCGCTTTTCGATGAAGGCGCGGATCGCCTCCTGGGCATCGGGGGTCCGCGCGGCCAGCGTCTGAAGCTGGGCTTCCAGCTCCATCACCTGTTCCAGGTCGAGGTCGAGGGCGCGGACGAGGCCGCGCTTGATCAGGGCATAGGTCCGCCTCGGCCCGCCGGCGAGACGGTGCGCGCGTTCCAGCGCCGCCGGCATCAACTGATCGGCCGGCACGACCGCGGCGATCAAACCGAGCTGCTGCGCGTCCTCCACCGATAGCGGGTCGCCCGTCATCGCCAGCTCGGTCGCCTTACTCAGACCAAGCATCCGCGTCAGAAAGTACAGGCTGCCGGCGTCCGGAACGAGACCAACCCGAACGAATGCGACGATCAGCTGCGCGCCGGCGACCGCGATCCGCAGGTCACAGGCCAGCGCTAGGCTCAGGCCCGCGCCGGCGGCGGTGCCGTTCAACGCGGCGATCACGGGCTTTGGACAGGAGCGGATCGCCCTCGTCAGTGGGACATAGTTCGCTCGCAGGTCGTTGCCCACGTCGGTATCGGCGGCGTCGAGCCGACTGCTGACATCCTTGAGGTCGGCTCCGGCGCAAAACGCCCGGCCCGAGCCGGTGAGGATGACCGCGCCGACCTCCGGATCACGGCCCGCCGCGTCGATGCCATTTCGCAGGGCTCGCATGGTTGGCGGGTTGAGCGCATTGAGCGCGTCGGGCCGATTGATGGTCAGCGTCAGGACCGCGCCGTCCCGGGCGCTGAGCGTGGTGTCGGTCATCGCCCGCTGAACCGGCCCGGCCGCTTTTCCAGGAAGGCGCGCATCCCTTCGCGTTTGTCCTCTGTGGCGAACAGTAGATAGAAGAGCTTTCGTTCAAAATCGAGCCCGGCGTCGAGCCCGACTTCCATCGCGTGGTTGACGGCTTCCTTCGCGAGCCGAACCGCAAGCGGCGGGCGAGCGGCGATCAGGTTGGCGAGCCGCAGCGCCTCGTCGAGCTGGGCGCCGGCGGCGACCACGCGGTTGATCAGCCCCATCCGTTCCGCGTCGACGGCCCGCACCGGCTCGCCGATCAGCACGGCCTCCATGGCGCGGACCTTGCCGGCGGATCGCGTCCACCGCTGGGTGCCACCCGCGCCCGGGATGATGCCGATCTTCACCTCCGGCTGGCCAAAGAGCGCGGTCTCGCTGGCGACCACGAGGTCGCACATCAAGGCCAGCTCGCAGCCGCCGCCCAACGCATAGCCGCTGACCGCGGCGATCACCGGCTTGCGAATCGCCTTGAAGCGAGCCCAGCGGGCGAAGTTGTCATCGTCGAGCACCTCGACCGCCCCCGCGTCTGCCATCTGGGAAATATCCGCGCCGGCGGCGAAGGCCTGGTCGTCGCCGGTCAGGAGCATGCAGCGGACGGCGTCATCGCGATCGAAGGTCTCCAGCGCCTCGACCAGCTCACCAATCGTTTGATGGTTGAGCGCATTCCGGACCTGCGGCCGGTTGATGGTCACGATGCCGACCGGTCCGCGCACCTCGGTCAGAACGAATTCGAACGGCATGGGGCCGAGTTTAGCGCCAGCCGCGGGCGGGATCGCCGTTATAGGGGGGTGAAACGCCTAGCGGTGGTGTTCGTCCCCCTGGCCGCCACCCTGCTGTTTTCCGCCACGGCCGTGGCCGAGGACCAGCCCTTCAGAACCGTCGTCGACAGCATCGTTCCCAAAACGCCGGGCCTCACCATCGAGGGGTCACCCGGTGGATGTGACCTCGTGCTCCAAAATCAAACCGGCCAGGACGTCGTCCTCTTCGACCTGAGCAAGCCTCCCAAGCCATTCCGGTTCGCGGCCCAGCCGAAGTCTGCGACACCCCGGGCGCCGATTCCCGTCCACCTCGCGGGGGCCTGGCCCTGCGCGAGCCTGCCCCCGGTCACCGAGGATCAGCGCTGGAATCATGCGCAGACAACGGTTGGCAACTGGACGCTCAACGGCGCGGTCGGGGCATTGAGTTTCAGGCTGACCGCCCGCACGATCTACGACCCGGCGCTCGATCCACCGGCCGAGTGGACCTTCTATCTTCGTCTGGGGGCGGGCGCGCTGGCGGTGGGCGGCCTGCTGATCGCCGGTCCCTACCTGTTCAAGCGGCGGCGCGAGATCCTCGGCGGCAAGAAAGCGGCCTGATCGAAAGTCGCGAAACTTGGCTCTAGACGGAGCCTAAAACTGCTCATATAATCCGGGCAGTCTCATGGAGGGGAAGCGCTCGGTATTCGAAAAGCGCCAATCTGGACGTTGCTTTTCTGATAACGCTCTTGTAGAGTCGGCACCATGATCGGGGAGGCGCGGGCCGTCATGGCGCGCCGGGTGGGGACCATCGGCAAGAAGCCGGTGTCGACCGGAAAGAAGGCGTTCATCCTGATCGGTTTTTGCGCGGCCCAGCTACTCGACGTCACGACCACCCATATCGGTCTCGCCGAGGGACGCCAGGAGCTGAATGGTGTGGCGGCCTCGATCATCGCCACCCATGGCGAGCTGGCGGTCTACGCCATCAAGCTCGGGTTGGTCGCCGGGCTCGTCGGCTTCCTCTTGATCTTCGGCCGGGGGCGGGCCGTCTGGAATGCCTATCTGATCGCGGCGTGGATCACGACCTTCGCCGTGCTCAACAACCTCTACCGAATATTGAGTTAGCTACCACGGCCGAAAGGCCGGCGCCCCGAGGGGCGCGAGGACGGCGACCTGAAGGTCGCGAAGACTAGATTGTCAACGTGGTCCTGGCCGCAATTACATTCGGCGAGATCCTGACGCCGCTCTTCTTCTATGTGGTGATCGTGGCCTACATGGCGTTCATCCTCGCCTCGGCGTGGCAGTTCTCGCGTCGCCCGGAGCCGGGACGCACCATCCGCGGCATCAATCTGACCCTGGTGCCGCTCGGCGTGCTGGTGGCGCTGGTTGGGGTGCTGGCTGCCAGCTTCAATGCCTTCACCGGGACCGAAGGCACGCCGAACAACAACTGGGCGATCGTGATGGTGGCCCTGGGTCTGGGCGGCGCATCGCTCTTGCTCGCGGTCGAAGGTTTCATCCTCCGCAGCCGGGTGCGATCGTCGACGGAGGACCGGCGTGCCATCGGCCTGCGCAGCCTGAGCCTGATTGCGACCACGGTCCCGCTGGTCGTGCTGGGCGCGCTCTTCTTCGCGCTGGCGTTGCGGATCGCCTGACGTGCGGGAGATCCCGCAACCCTGACCTCCTGGCTCCGATATACTTGACCGGTCTGATCAACTTTTAGGACCTAGCGATGCGAATGCGTTTTTCGATGAAAACCGAGTACGGGGTCCGCGCCATTGTGGAGCTGGCGGCGAATGCCGGGCGCGGCGCGCTGCAGAGCGGCGAGATCGCGAGGCGGCAGAGCATCCCAGGTCCTTTCCTCGACCAGGTGCTGATGACCCTGCGTCGCGCCGGCCTGGTCACGTCGACGCGTGGACCGCGCGGCGGGCACACGCTCGCACGCCGGCCCGATGAGATTCGCCTGGATGAGGTGATCACCTGCCTGGAGGGGAATGGTCGCGAGAGCCGGCAGCCCGACGGCGCCACCACCGGCGACAGCCGGGTGCTTGCCCAGGTGAGCGAGAAGGCCGAGCAGGCGGCTCGCGACGTCTTCGCGTCGCACACGCTGGCGGATTGCCTGCGGCTGCGACGGGTCGAGCCGCGCGTGTTTCACGGAATCTTTCACTCGGCGCCGGCCACATCGAAGGGCAGCTGATGGCGGCACCGTTTACCGCCGACCAGCGACAGCGCTACGCGCGTCATCTGGCGCTGGCCGAGATCGGCCCTGGCGGCCAGCAGCGCCTGATGCAGGCCAGGGTGTTGATCGTTGGGGTTGGCGCCCTCGGCTCGCCGGCCGCGCTGTATCTGGCGGCGGCCGGGGTGGGGACGCTCGGTCTCGCCGACCACGACCGGGTGCGGCTCTCCAACCTGCAGCGCCAGGTCATCCATTCGATGCAGGGGCTGGACCAGTCCAAGGTCCAGGGTGCCGCGCGAACCGTTTTGAGTCTCAACCCCGACGTCAGCGTCGAGACGTTTGCGGAGACGGTCGACGCGCACAACGCGATGGAGCTGCTGCGGCGCTTCGACGTCATCGTGGACGGCACCGACTCGTTTGCCGCGCGCTACCTCTTGAGCGATGCGGCGTACTTGCTGCGCAAACCGCTGGTGCACGGCAGCATCTTTCGCATCGAGGGCCAGGTCACCGTCTTCCTCCCGGGCCGCGGATGCTATCGCTGCCTCTATCCGCAACCTCCGCCGCCCGGGGCGATCGAAGCCTCGGAACAGGTCGGGGTGCTGGCGGCGTTGCCCGGCATCATCGGCACCATCCAGGCCGCCGAGACCATCAAGCTCATCACCGGCGTCGGCGACGGCCTGGTCAACCGAGTGTTGCTGCACGACACCATGGCGATGACCTTTCACGAAGTCCGCTACCGTCGCAACCGCGACTGCCCGGTTTGTGGCGACCGGCCCAGCGTCCATGCGCTCGTCGATCAGCATGCCGTCAACGGCGTGGAGGTGGGGCGATGACCGACGCCCGGCATCACCGGCAGCGAATCCTGGCCGAGGTTGGCGAAGCCGGACAGCAACGGCTCGAGCGCGGCTGCGTGGCGATCGCCGGACTGGGGGGCCTGGGCTCGCCGGTCGCTCTCTACCTGGCCGCGGCCGGCGTGGGACGCCTCGGATTGATCGATGACCAGCGGGTTGAGCTCTCCAATCTGAACCGTCAGGTCCTCTACGAGGAGTGCGATGTGGGCCGACCGAAGGTCGAGGCGGCGGCCGGCCGGCTGTTGATCCTCGACGCGGCACTCCGCCTCGATGCCCGCAACGAAAGCGTCCGGGTGTCGAACGTGGCGGCGCTGTTTGCGGAGTATGACGTCGTCGTCGACGGCACCGATTCGTTCGAGACGAAGTTCCTGCTGAACGACGCGGCCGTCCTCCTGGGCAAACCGCTCGTGTACGGCTCGGTCCTCCAATGGGGCGGGCAGGTGACCACGATTCTTCCGGGCGGGCCCTGCCTGCGCTGCCTTTTCCGGGATCCCCCGGAACCGGCCGACGTCCAGACCTGCGAGGAGGCCGGCATCATCGGGGCGGCCACCGGCGTCGTGGGCAGCGTGCAGGCGGAGGAAGCGCTCAAGCTCCTTCTCAACGCCGGCACGCCGCTGCGCGGTCGCATCTTTCAGTACGACGGCCTGCGCGGTGAGGCCCGGATCACCGAGTTTCCGCGTGATCCCGACTGCCCCGTGTGCTCCCCGCGGGCGCGCATCACCGACCTGTCGCGCTACGCGGAACAGGTCTCGCCCCGCGGTCACGTCCTGGTGTGACGCCGCTGACAGCCGAGATCGGCATCTTCGGCGGATCCGGTTTCTACGAATGGCTCGACGCCGCCGAGGAGATCGAGATCGCCACCCCCTACGGTCCGCCCAGCGGGTCGATCGCGCTGGCCCAGGTTGGCGGGCGCAGCCTCGCGTTTCTACCGCGGCACGGCCCCAACCACGAGGTCTCGGCGCCCTTTGTCAACTACCGTGCCAACGTCTGGGCGATGCACGAGCTCGGTGTCCGGCGGATCATCGGCCCGTCCGCGGTGGGCAGCCTCAAGCCGGACCTGCACCCGGGAGACCTGGTGATCTGTGATCAGTTCTTCGATCGCACCACTGGCCGGGCGGACACCTACTACCCCGGTCCGGAGGTGGTTCATGTCAGTCCGGCCGACCCGTACTGTCCGGAGCTCCGCGAATTGTCGGGCCGCATCGCGGAACAGCAATCGCTGCGTTTCACGCCCTCCGGAACGGTCGTCGTCGTGCAGGGGCCGCGCTTCTCGACCCGAGCGGAAAGCCGCTGGTTCAGCCGGATGGGCTGGGACATCGTCGGCATGACCCAGTATCCGGAGGTGATCCTGGCGCGCGAGCTGGAGATGTGCTACCTGAACCTGTCGCTGGTGACCGACTACGATGCGGGACTCGAAGGCTCGCCGGAGATATCGGCCGTGCAGGCCCAGGACGTGATGCGGGTGCTGGCGGAAAATATCGGCCGGGTCCGCAACCTGCTCGCGACCCTCATCCCCCTGATCCCGACGAGCCCGAGCTGCAATTGCCAGCGGTCCCTCGAAGCGGCTCGAATCTAGGCAATCCCCCGGCCCCGAACGCGTCCGGACAAAAAAGAAAGGCCGAGATTGGGGTCTCGGCCTTCAAGGAAGGGGAAGCGGGGATCACGATAATCGTGGGCCTGTTAAGGAGCCGTGAAGAGCAGGTAACGGCGCTGTCACGGCTCGGCATCGGGGCGAGATCAGGCGTCAGCTATAGTCCCCAGCAATGAAGGTGCTGATCACCGGCGGGGCCGGCTTCATTGGTCAGCGCACCGGCCAGCTGTTGCTCAAGCAGGGCCACCAGGTCACGGTCCTCGACAACCTCTCGCCCCCGGCTCATGACCGGCCTCCGGCGCTCCCCGCCGGGATGGAGCTGGTCGAAGGTGATGTCCGCAAGCGCGAGGATTGGGTCAAAGCCCTGAAGGAAAACGAGGTCGTGCTTCACCTTGCCGACCACCATGACTATCTGCCGGCATTCAGCAAGCTCTTCCACGTGAATGCGGTCGGCACGGCCATCCTGTTCGAGCTCCTCCTCGAGGGGAAGACGGCGGTGCGACGTGTGGTGCTGGCGTCGACGATGGCGGTCTACGGTGAGGGGAAATACCGCTGCGGCAAGGACGGCGACGTTTACCCGCAGCCGCGCCGGGTGGATGCGCTCGAGCGAGGCGTCTGGGATCCTCCCTGCCCGATTTGCGGCGGCGCCGTGACCCCGATGGTCACCGATGAATCGGTGGCACGGCCCACCAGCGCCTATGGCCTGAGCAAGCTGGCCCAGGAAGAGCTGGTCCGGCTCCTGGGGGAGCGGCACGGGATCGAATGGGTGATCCTTCGCTATGGGGCGGTCCAGGGCCGAGCCCAACCGTTTCAGAATGCGTACTACGGCGCCCTTCGGATTTTTGCCCTTCGCCTTGCCCACCATCAGCCGCCGGTGCTGCTGGAGGATGGCAACCAGTTGCGCGATTTCGTCGACGTCGACGATGTGGCCCGGGCGAACCTGGCCGCGCTGGGCGAGCTTCCGACGGGCGCCTACAACGTCGCGAGTGGGCGGGCTCACACGGTAATCGATCTGGCCCGCACCCTGTTGCGCGCCGCTGACAGCGAGCTGACCCCGGAAACGCCCGGCCGATATCGGGTCGGTGACGCGCGGCACGCCGTGCCCGACGTCAGCCGGCTGAAAGCCACCGGTTGGGACGCGCAGTCGGGGCTCGAGGCGATGGCGAGGGAGTACTGGCAATGGCTGCAGGAGCAACCCAACCTCGACACCTATTTCGAGGGCGCCGAGTATCTGATGGAGCGCACCGGGACCGTACGCGTGGCTCGATGACCAAGGGCGGGACCCGCCGCTTCCCAATCCGTTACTCGATTCAGCGATGGAACGACGGCATCTGGTTCTACGGCAGCTTCTTCGTCATCCTCGTCGTGCTGGTCCTCGTCCAACTGGTTGCGAAGCGCTCGATCATCTCGTTCCTCCCGGTGCTCGTCCTGGACGGTGGGATCCTGGTCGCGTTCTGGCTGATGCGGCTGGCCTCGTATGTGGACGCCTCTGACGAAGGATTGCGCGTTCGCTACCTCTGGCGCCGTATCGACCTTCCGTATACGGCGGTTTCCCGGGTGCGGCGCCAGCCGCTCGAAGTGGCGTTCCAGCCGGCCGAGCGGCGACGTTTCGTCAACCGCTTCGTCCGGCGGTTGGCTAAAGAGCCCGCCGCCTACATCCGGCTCGACCGGCGCCAGGACAACCTGGTGAACCAGACGGAACGGCGGCTCGGTCCGCGATTCGTCGCCGGTGCCGACGTGGTGCTCCCGATCGTCGACGTCGACGAGTTCGTGAACGAGGTGAAGAGCCGCCTGCGCGGACAGGCCGGCTGATGAGCGTCGCCGCCCCGTCCCCGACCGCGCCCGCCAGGTCGCCACGGATGCCGGCGGCGGCCTGGTGGCGGATCGAGCGTCACGATTGGTACTGGCTGATCGCGCTCACGCTGGTTGCCGGTCTCCTGCGTTTCGGCAGCCCGATCTTCCTCGACATCTTCGCTCACCCGGGATCGGCGGCGCCGATCAGCGCCTGGGGGATCGGGCACGACTACCAGGATCCGTCCCTGCCCGGGTTGGGGAAGAAGGACGACATCGCGCCGAACTCGCCGTTCGTTTTCGACGAGCTGTACTTCGCCAACGATGCCCACAAGGACCTGCTCGGCCAGGACTACTTCGACCCCGAGCCGCCACTCGCGAAGCTCATCATCGCGATCGGGATCAAGCTGTTCGGCTTCAACTCCTTCGGCTGGCGCTTCATGCCGGCGCTCTTCGGCACGGCGCTGATTCCGCTCATGTACCTGCTCGCTCGCCAGCTGCTGGCGGTGCGATTCTTTGCCATCGCCGCCGGCGTGCTGACGGCGTTCGACGGCATGACCTTCGTCGAGTCGCGCACGGCCGTCATCGACATCATCCCCATCACGCTCGCCGTGCTGGTCTACCTGCTCTTCCATCTTCACTTGAACGCCGACACCGTTTGGCGACGGCGGTGGCTGATCGTCGCCACCGGCGTGGCGCTGGGGCTGGCGATCGGCGCGAAGTGGACGACGCTGGCCGTTTACGGGACCATCGTCGTCATCCTGGTGTTTCGGCTGATCATGCGCTGGACGCGCTACGACCGGAGCACCGGCGCCGTCTCGTTGTTGAGCCTCGCCCTGCTACCCGCCATCGTCTATGGGCTGACCTTCATCCGCTACCTCACGATCACGCACGGCATCACCCGCCTGTCCCAACCGGCGCTATCGTTTGCGCCATTTCACCTCAGCCTCAGCTCCGCCTGGACCGAGCTGCGCGAGTGGCACTGGCAAACCTGGCACTACCACATCACGCTGACGGCGCCTCACATCTTCTACAGCCCCTGGTGGTCATGGCCCCTCGACTTTCGACCCGTTGTCTACTACTACACGAACCAGCGGCTGGGCATCGACCAGTCGACCGGGTCGGCGCTGGTGGCCGAGATCTTCAACCTGGGCAACCCCTTGACCTGGTGGGCGGCGACCGCGGCGTTGGTTGGCCTCGCGGTCGGGATGGCGGCATTGATCCAGGATTACCGCACTCGACATCGGCTTGACCCGCCGGAGGCTGCGCAGCGCGACCGCGCCGGACCGCTCGACCGGCGACTCTACGCGACCATCTTCATCCTGCTCGCCTTCGCCGCCGCCTGGTTGCCGTTGTCGCGAGTTCCGCGCGGGCTGTTCCTCTACCACATGCTGGGAGGGTTGCCGGCGATGTTCCTCGCGCTGGCGCTCGCGCTGACCTATCTCCGTTCGCTTCGGGGCGCGCTCCCCGGGATCGCCCTGCGGATAAGTGGCGCGGTCCCGGCCTACGCGTACCTCGTGATGGTGATCGGGTTCTTCCTCTATTTCTATCCGCTCTGGACCGGGCTGCCATTGACCCCAGACGCCCTCAACAGTCACGTCTGGTTTGCGTTCGTCAAGCCCTGGCCCAACTGGTGCCTTTGCTACTGGACCTCCCCGGGCTAGCGCTGTGCGCGGGCGGCCTGACCCTCGGCCTCGGCCTCGCCGCGGGCGGTCCCCCCTGGTTGATGACCGGGGAGCGGGCGGTGATCGGCATCGTGATCGCGGTGGTCGCCCTGACGGTTCTCGGCTACGTCCTCGCGCTCGCCATCGGCGTGACCGTGGGGCTGGTCCTCCTGCTAGCGGCGGTCGGGATCGTCGCCGGAGGCGTCCTGTTGAGCCGGCATCGTCAGCGATGGCGCAGCCAGCTGGCTCCGCGGTCAGGGGCGTTGCTGGCGGCCGTCGCGCTGCTGGCGCTGGCGATGGGCTACCTCTTTACGCGCGCGGTTGAGGTCACGCCCGATGCCTGGCTCGCCCATTACAACAACACCTGGTCTGACTGGTCGTTCCACGCCAGTTATGCGACCACCTTCGTCTACGGTCATAACCTTCCGCCCCAGAATCCATTGTTCGCGGGAACGCCCTTTCGCTATCCATTCGCCCCGGACTTCGCCAGTGCGCTGTTGATCGGCGGCGGCTGGAGCCTGCCGGCCGCGCTGATCTGGCCCAGCTGGGCGATGACCGTGCTGGCGCTCAGCGGCCTCATCCTCTGGGCCCGGCGTCTCACCGGTAGCGTCGCCGCCGGTGTCATCGCGGCCACGCTGACCTTGCTGGGCGGGGGGCTCGGATTCTGGTTCTTCATCGGGGACGCGGCCCGCCGGGGTTTGCTCAGCACCCTGGCCCATATCCCGCAGACCTATGACCGCTACCCCCCGCCGGTCAACATCCAGTGGTACAACCCGATCCTTTCCTACTATCTCCCGCAGCGATCGTTCGTCTTCGGCGCCGCCATCGTCCTCGCCGTCTTGCTCCTGCTGACCCCGCCACTGCTGCACACGCCATTCTTTGATTGGGCCGGGACCCTTCAGGCGATCCGGCGGTCATGGCGACGGTGGACGCTCAAGAGCGAGGCCGTCGCCTTCATCGTCGCCGGCGCGCTGGCCGGCCTGCTTCCCCTGTTTCACGTGCACAGCATCGTCGTCATCGGCCTCGTCACCGGCTGCTGGGCGCTCCTATTTCCTCGGCCCGCGTGGATCGGCTTCTTCCTGGTGATGCTCGTCCTGGCCGTGCCCCGCCTGTTGACGGCGGTGCCCGGCGACCCCGGTGCCCCACCCGAGCATCAGTATCCCAGCTGGCTGATCGGCTGGATGTCGGGGACGGACTTCCCGCCCTGGTTCTGGATCAAGAACACGGGGCTGTTCTGGCCGCTGCTACTGCTGGCGCTGCTGAGCCCGCTGGCATTGACCCGGCGGGCGCGGCTGTTGATCGCCCCCTTCAGCCTGGTTTTCCTGGTCGCCAACCTGATCAAGTTCCAGCCGTGGGATTGGGACAACAGCAAGCTGCTGGTGTTCTGGTACCTGGCCAGTGCGGTGGCGGTCGGCGCAATGCTGATTCGAACCTGGCGGGCGACGCTCGCGGGGACGGTCGGAGCCGCGATCATATGGGTCACGCTGGTGGCGGCTGGCGGGCTCTCCCTGCTCCAATTCCTGCCGCCGCAGGGACCCGCGTATGTCTGGTTTTCGGCGGAGGAGGTCCAGCTCGCCGCTCAGGTTCGCCAGCGCACGCCGGCGACCGCGGTCTTTGTCACCGGCGAGCAGCCGAACAACCCGATCGCGGACCTGGCCGGCCGGTCGGTGTTGATGAGTTACCCGGGCTGGCTGTGGAGTTACGGCATCAACTACACGCAGCGGGAGGCCGATCTGGCGCGGATCTACAACGGAGGCGCCAGCGGGCTCCAGTTGTTGCATCACTATCGCGCGGATTACGTCGTGATCGGTCCGAATGAGATGGCGACACTGCATCCGAATCTCACTTACTTCAACACCAGCTTCCGACTCGCGCTGCGCACGGCCAATTACGAGGTCTATGCCGTTCCTGGCTGAGCTCGTCGGACGACTACAATGTCGGCGCCGTGCTGACGCGCTTCCTGATCCACGTGGTGGCGCTCCTGTTCGTCTTCGCATTCATCTGGCACATCCACGGAGGAATTCTGTGGGCGGCGGTCGTGATGGCGCTGGTCCTGGCCTTGATCAATACCATCATCCGCCCGGTGGTGCTGATCCTGGCCTTACCGGTGACCATCCTGACGCTGGGGTTGTTCGTGCTCGTCCTCAACGCGCTGCTCTTCGCCCTGTCGTTCGCGGTGCTCCAGGGGCTCCTGAGCGTCCACTTCGATGTCGGCTTCTGGCAGATCGTGATCGGCTACCTCGTCTACGTCGTGATCAGCACGGTGCTGACCCACCTGTTCCGCTAGAACGCCCAGTAACCGCGACCGAAGGCGAGCCCGAAAATCACGAGGGCAATGACTGACACGGCTACGATTGCCAGATAGACCCAGGAGCGCTGGATCCGGCCAGCCAGCAGGAACAGCGGATACATCGCCAGCAGATAGCGAGGGATGCTCAGCCAGAAGGGTACGAACGTGACCATGACCGTGAGCACGGTGGCATAGGCCGCGTCTGACGGGCGCAGGCGCAACCAGCTCAACGTCGCGGTCGCATAGGCGGCGATGCCGCCCACGATCTCGCCGCCGCCGACCGTGAGCTTCTCCCAGGGAACGCGCCAGCCGATGCTGCGGATCGCCGCGGCGAAGCCGACCCAGGGCGCGGCCAGCGAATGGGACCAATGGTCTCGCTGGACGGCGTAAAAGGCCGCCGGACTGCCCAGCACCAGCAGGTTGGTCATCAGGTAGGTGGCGAACCCGAGCGCGATCAACAGCGGTGGCAGCAGCGCCTGCCAGATCGAGTACAGGACTCGGCGGGCGAGATACAGCTCGATCACGATCGCGGGAAGCAACGCCAGGCCGGTGAGTCGGGCCGCCGCGGCCAGGCCGGCGAGCATCCCCGAGGCGATCCAACGCCGGCGGCGGGCCTGCAGCACGGCACCGAAGGCGAGCGCACAAAAGAGCCCTTCGGTGTAGCCGACCATCAGAAAGTAGGCCGTCGGAAAGACCGTGAAGAGAGCCGCTGCCCTGAAGGCCGCCTTCTCCGGCTCATCCGTTCGCGCCAGCTCGTAGAGCGCGATCGCCGCCACCACGCCCGCCACGTTGCTGATCAGCAGCGCCGCCAGCCGGGCGGGCAGCCCGACCGCGGCCAGTGCGTTGATCACGGCCGGATAGAGCGGGAAGAAGGCGATCAGGTTGCGAGCGTCACCGCTGGTGGCGTAACCGTGCGTCGCGAGGTAGAGATAGTGGGCGGCATCCCACTGGTCCCACTCACGGCCAAGGGCGGTCAGCGGATCGGGGTAGGCGCCGTAAGCCGCCAGGGTCAGCGCGACCAGCAGTCCCTTGACCAGCAGCCCCAGGAGCACCAGGTTCACCCACGGTCGCCACCGTGGGTGCAGTGAAGGAATGACGAATCGGCTTGGGGTACGATAGCGAGTCAACGGCCTGGCGGCCGTTTCACTCAGTGTCCTCACAAGACTGGCTTCCCATTTTTCGGGCCATTGCCGTGGAGGTTCGGGCCGTGATCTCGCCGCTGGCGGGCACCACCAGAGGCCGCGAGGTCGTCGGCAGCGGCGCCGGCGGCGACCAGACCATCTACCTGGATCAGCTCGCCGAGCAGGTCGTGGTGGAGCACCTGGAAAAAGCCTATCGCAGCGGGCTCCGCTTCCAGCTGATCTCCGAGGAGCTCGGCGAACGGGACTTCGGCGGCGATGCGCTCGTGTTGGCGGACCCGCTGGATGGCAGCGTCAACGCCAAGATGGGGCTGCCATACTATGCCGTCGTGCTGGCCGCCACGCAGGGTGACCGATTTCAAGACGTGCGTCTCGGCTACGTGCAAAACCTGGTGACCGGCGCCGAGTTCCACGCCGTGAGCGGCGGCGGCGCCTTCCGGGACGGTCACCCGCTCCAGCCCGACCCGCCGCCGTTTGACGGTCGCACCATCCCGGTGGTCCAGCTCGACGCGCCCACCGGTGTCGACCCGCGGGAAGGGGCGGCCCGGATCCTCGCCCGGGCGGAAAAGGTCCGTCAGCTTGGCTCGGCGGCCCTGAACCTCTGCCACGCTGCCGCCGGCGGCATCGCGCTGCAGGTGACGCCTGCCCCGGTCCGGGCCTTCGACCTGGCCGCGCCGCTGCTGATCCTCCGCGAGGCGGGCGGGGTGGCGACCGACTTCGCGGGACGCCCGCTGGAGGGTGTCTCGGTTCGGCTGGACTCGCGCACCACGCTGCTGGCCTCGCTCACCCCGGCGATCCACGGCTTCGGCCTCGAACTCCTGGGGGCGCGGGTCGCCTGATGCTGGAGCCGGAGCAGACGACGTTCATCCTGCTCTCGTTCGAAGGGCCCGACATCTACTCGCAGGCGGGCGGTCTCGGTGTGCGAGTCAAGGAACTCTCGCGGGCGCTCGCCGAGCGGGGCTACGAGACGCATCTGTTCTTCGTCGGTGACCCGACGCTTCCCGCCGACGAGAGCGCCCTGGAAGGCCGGCTCTGGCTGCACCGCTGGAGCCAGTGGATCAGCCGCTACCATCCGGTGGGCGTCTACGAGGGTGAGGACGACAAAGTGGCGGACCTCAACCGCAGCCTTCCGGACGCTCTGCTCAACGCCTATATCAAGCCGGCGATCGCGCGCGGGAACACGGTCGTGGTACTCGGCGAGGAGTGGCACATCGCCCATGCCATGACCCTGATCTCGGACGGGCTCTACTTCGCCGGGCTGCGCGATCGCTGCCTGCTGCTCTGGAACGCCAACAACCACTTCGCCTTCCACCGCATCAACTGGGGTCAGCTCGCCTTCACCTGCACCCTGCTCACCGTCAGCCGCTACATGAAGCACATCATGTGGCGCTGGGGCGTCAACCCGATTGTCGTCCCGAACGGCATCCCGGGATCGATGATGGCCAGGGTCAGCCAGGCCCAGGTCCGAGCGGTGCGGACCGCCGTCGGCGCCCCGGCCTTTGTCTTCAAGATCGGCCGCTTCAGCCCGGACAAACGCTGGCACCAGGCGGTGGCCGCGGTGGCGCAATTGCGGGATCGCGGGGTGCCAACCCGGATGTTGATGCGCGGCGGATTGGAACCGTTCGGCGGTGAGGTGCTGGACTTTGCCGCGCAGCGCGGTCTCCGGGTGGCGCCGCTCTCCAGCCGGATCGAGGACGTCGCCAGCCTGGCTCGGACGCTCAAGGAAAACGCCGACGCGGACATCTGGAATGTCACGGCATTCCTGCCGGATGACCTGTTACCGGTTCTCTATGCGTCGGCGACCGCAACGCTGGCCAACAGCGGCCACGAGCCGTTCGGCCTGGTTGGGCTGGAAGCGATGGCATCCGGCGGCGTCGCCTTCGTCGGCGCCACCGGCGAGGAGTACGCGGAACCGTTCAAGAACGCGATGGTCATCGAAACCGACGACGCGGCCGAGATCGTGGCCTATGTCACGCACCTGGCGGAACATCCGGAGACGGCTCGCAACCTCCGGATCGCGGCGCAGCGAACCGCCCGGGACTACACCTGGCAGCGGGTGATCGACATCCTGCTGCAGCGGCTGGATTACGTCGCGATCAAGCAGGGACTGAAGCTCTCGTGATAAACGTTCAAGCGTCGAAGCGCGGCTCGTGTGGGCCGGCGGGCCCGCTTTGAGAGGATAGACGACGTGCCAAATGCCCTGGTGATCTACATGGTCGCCCATCAACCACGGCGCGTCCGGCTGCCGGCGCAGCTGATCCCGCGCGGCACCGCGCCCGAAAAGATGGATGCGCTCATCTTCGACGAGCAGATGGACCGCCGCTATTTCGACAAGGTGGCCAAATACTGTTACCGGCCGTCGACCGAGCTCTTTACGTCACTCGTCGAGCGCGGCATGAAGATCTCGCTGGGATTCTCGGTGTCGCTCTTGTTGCAGATGCGACGCTTCGGCCCGGATGTGCTCAGCGGCTTCCAGAAGCTCGCCAGCCATGAGAACGTCGAGCTGGTGGCGGTCGAACCCTACCACTCGTTCATCTTCTACCTCGACATCGCGGCGTTCGCCGAGCGAATGGCCTGGGGGAAGCGACAGCTCGAAGAGACGTTCCAGAAGCCGATCGCGGTGACGGACACCACCGAAATGTTCATGTCGAACGACATCTATTTCCAACTGCAGCTCAGCGGCTTCAAGGGCGCGGTCATGGATGGGCGGCCCTGGGTGATGGGCTGGCGGGAGCCGACCCACCTCTACCGATATCCGAACGAAGCCATGCGACTGTTCACCCGGCACTACGAGCTGAGCGACGACGTCGGTTACCGGTTCAGCAATCGCGAGTGGAACGGCTGGCCCCTGATGGCCGATACCTACGCCAACTGGGTGCGCCAGGCGATGGGGGAGTTTGTCTTCCTCGCCTGGGATTTCGAAACCTTCGGGGAACACCACCGAGCCGACTCCGGCATCTTCCCCTTCATGCACGCCCTGCACGACGACTTCGTGGCGAAAAAGATGCGCTATCTCACGCCATCCGAGGCGATCGCCGGCTTCCCCGATGTGCACGAGATGCCACTGCCCGAGTACGGGTGCACCTGGGCGGGGGACGGCGGCATGGATTTCTTTCTCGGCAACGAGGCGCAGCAGGGGATTTTCCGGCTGATGCACCACATCTACAACAAGGCGAAGCTGACGAAGCACCCGCACTTGATGGATATCGCACTGTGGCTGCTGCAATCAGACAACCTGCATCTGATCCAGTGGTTTTCCAAGGCGGGCAGCCAGGCGGAAGTGTCGGCGTATTTCACTCCCGACGAGTGGTGGGAGCTGGGCGGCTTGGGCATCCTGCGTGAGCAGCAGCGGGTGTACGTCAACTTCCTCCGCGCCATGGATGAATACGCCTAGACTGCGATTCGTCGCCAAATGGTTGCGCGCGGTTACCGGGTAAGGCACATCGCGACGCGTCGAAAACCGGGATACGATGCCTCCTTGCCGCTTGATACTCAGCCAACATAGAATCCTGTAGGAATGATGAGGCGGGGGCTCCGTGAGGGTGGTGTCCCTGCTCCACTCCCCACCAGTGGCCTGCCTCCCATCGTGGTTGCGGACGACGATCAGGATGTCCGGACCATGCTCCGGACCCTCCTCGAGCTGGACGGCCACGAGGTGATGGAAGCCAGGGATGGCGACGAGGCCTGGAAGCTGTGCGTTGACGTCCTCCCGTCCGTGGTCGTCGCCGACATTCAGATGCCCGGCATCGACGGGTTGCAGCTCTGCCGCCGGATCCGCCAGAGCAAGTATTCGCCCGACATCAAGGTGATCGTCTACACCGCCGGGATGGCCACCCCGGAAGAGGCGAAGAAGGCGGGCTGCGACGAGTATTTCCTCAAGACCGATCCCCTGCCGCGACTTCGCGACAAGGTCCGCCAGTACACCAGCGCCAGGTCGCGCTAGCGCGTCGGCCCCCACCCTGCCCTGCCCCGGAGGGGGAGGGAAATGCGAGGTGTTGCGCCTGACCCGTCATGGTTCCGAATACGATCCGTATTCGGGCGCTGCAAGGTCGGCTCGCAAGCTCCGGTTATACGCGTCAGGGGTGCCCACCTTTCCCGTGCCTCCGCTGCCGGCCGTCATCGACCTGTCACTGGTCGCCGTCGCGCTGGGATCACTATTGATCCTGCGCCTGGCGCATGGCGCCCTGCCCTGGGGACACCTGATGATCGCCGTCGGTCCCGACGGCCGGCCAATGCGGCCCCGAGTCAAATGGCACCTCTGGTCGGTCAGCCGCGGCGAGCCGCCCCGGCTGGCGGCGATCGGCGGATTCGCCTCGGTGACCCTGGGTTGCGCGGCGGCGGCCGCCGTCGCTCCCCGGCTGGTCGATTCCGTCTTTCGCCCGGTGAGCTCGATCTGGACCACGCTGATGATCTTCACCATCGCGTGCTCGACCATCCTGATCCCTCTTGGTCTCTCGGTCCTGGTCCGCGCCATCCTCGACATGACCGCGCGGCGAGGTTCGATGGTCGGTCTGGTGGTGGGCATGCGGCGAGACGCCGGCGTCTTCGGCCGAACCTACCGGATTGCCGTGCAGGCAGGCGACCGAGCAATGGCCAAGCGGTTATGGGCCGAATCGTTCCGCATCGACAAGTCCGCCTTCGAGCGCCTGCGCCCCGGCGACCGGATCAGCGTCGAGTACTCCCCCCGCCTGCGCTACGTCTACAACGCAGTGCTGCCAGAGCCGCTGAAAAAAGCGGTTGGTTAGTTAGACTTCTTCCCCGTGACGCGACCCCTGCATGTGGCGTTCGTCTGGCACATGCACCAGCCGTACTACAAGGACGATCTGGAGAACACGTTTCTGCTGCCCTGGGTCCGCTTGCGTTGCGCCAAAGACTATTACCGGATGCCGGCGTTGCTCGACGACTACCCGACCATCAAACAGACGTTCAACCTGGTGCCGGCGCTCGTCGCCCAGGTGCAGGACTACGTCGACGGACGTTTCACCGATGTCTACCTCGACCTCGCCCGCCGGCCGGTAACCGAGCTTTCGAGCGAGGAGCGGGCTTTCATCACCCGCTGGATGACGGAGTCGAGCCAGATCCGACGGGTCCGGCAGTATCCGCGCTATCTGGACCTGGTGCGCAGGCGTGAGGAGGCCTGGCCTCGTGCCGCCGCCGACGCGGCGAAACTCTTCTCCGATGCGGAGCTCCGGGATCTGCAGGTCTGGTTCAACCTCTCGTGGATTGATCCAGAGACCATCGCGCAAAATCCGCGGATCGCGGAGCTGGTGCGCAAAGGCCGGGAGTTCGGCGAAGACGACAAGGAGCCGATCCTCCAGCTTCACCTCGAGCAGACCCGCAAGGTCCTGCCCAAATATCGCGAGCTACAGCGGCGTGGCCAGGCCGAACTCGTCACCAGCCCCTACTACCACCCGATTTTGCCGCTGATCGCCAACCTGGACGCCGCCCGGATCGCTCGTCCGGACCTGGCGATGCCGCGTCGATCCTTCCAGCATCCGGACGATGCGGCTGAGCAGCTTCGTCGAGGCATCGAGGCCCACACCCGCGTCTTTGGCGCGCGTCCCCGCGGGATGTGGCCGCCGGAGGCATCGATCTCGGATGAGGTCGCCCGCCTCGCCGCCGAGCAGGGGCTGGAATGGATGATCAGCGACGAGGGCGTGCTGGCGCGATCGCTCGGCGGTCCGATCAATCGAGATGGCGATGGCCGGGTCGTTGAGCCCGAGCTGCTGTACTCGCCCTACCGCGCACAGACCGCAGGGCCGCCGATGCACGTCCTCTTCCGCGACGCCAGGCTTTCGAACGCCATTGGCTTCGAGTACCAGAGCCGGGGCGCCGATGAAGCGGCGAATGATCTGATCGATCGGCTGCACCAGATTCACCAGCGCCAGCAGGAGCAGGCGTTCCTGGCCGTGATCGCTCTCGACGGCGAGAACTGCTGGGACTTCTACGAGGCGAACGGCAACCCCTTTCTGCGGGCCCTCTATAGCCGAGTCGGCAGCGACGCGAGTCTCAAGACGGTCACCGTCTCCGAATATCTCGAAGCGTTTCCCACGACGCGCTCGCTGGCCCGCATCCATCCCGGCTCCTGGATCAACGCCAACTTCGACACCTGGGTGGGCGACCAGGCCCACAATGCGGCCTGGGATCGGCTGGCCGACGCCCGGGCCTTCGTCGGCGATCGCGAACGGGCCGCCGATGACCCCGACCGGCTCAACCTGGCGCGGCGGGAGGCGCTGATCGCCGAGGGGAGCGACTGGTTCTGGTGGTTTGGACGGTCCCACGACTCCGGTATGGACCAGATCTGGGACAGCCTGTTCCGGCTGCACCTGCGCAACATCTATATGTCGCTCGAGCAGCCGCCACCGGCGATCCTCTATCAGCCGATCGTCAAGGAGGCCGCGGGCTCAGCCTCCAAACGGCCTGACCGACGGATCACGCCGAAGCTGAATGGCGTGGTCGATCAGGAAGAGTGGAATGCGGGCGGCTATGTGGACGTCACCGCGCTGTTCGGGGCGATGCACCCGCCCAGGGGAACGGTGCGCCGCATCTGGTTCGGCCATGACGACCGCAACCTGTATTTGCGTTTCGACCTGGTTGCCGGAAAGCAGGGACCCGGGGTAGAGCTCGAGCTGCGCTTTTCCGGCGAGGGGGGTCCGACCTCGGCGCTTTCGGCCCAGGCGGCCGGTTCAGAGTTCGCCCTGGAGCTCAAGGACGCGACGCCCGGGAGTGGCCCACGGCCGCGGTGGACCGGTCGAGCGAGTGCCGGCGAGGCGCTGGCCTTCGCGGTGCCGTTCGACGTTCTCGGCCACGATCCGGGCCAGACCCTCGAGATGGTGGCGACCGCCTTCGAGGATGGGAAGCCGGTGGAGCGGCTGCCGCCGACTGGATCGATCGCGGTTCGCGTGCCAGGGGATGTCTTTGCGGGACGCCACAACGAGCCGCTCAAGATCCTGGTCGTCTCCGCCGAGGTCGCGCCCTTCGCCAAGGTCGGCGGGCTGGCCGACGTCGCCGGCGCGCTGCCGAAAGCGCTGCGCGCCATGGGGCACGACGTCAGGGTCGTGATGCCCCGATACGGGAGTATCGATGTCGAGAAATACGGGCTGCGCCGGATCGTGACGAACCTGGGGGTGCCGCTGGCGCATCAACCGGTCAACGCCGATGTGCTCGAGGGGCGCATTGGGGACGACGTGCCGATCTATTTCATCGAGAACCCCCAGTTCTTCGGTCGAGAGGGGATGTACGGGTTCTGGGACGACGACGCGCGCTTCATCTACTTCAGCCGGGCCGCGCTCGAGATGCTTCGCCCGCTGGGCTTTTTGCCTGATGTGATCCACGTCAACGACTGGCACACCGCGGTGATTCCGAATATGCTCGCTCGCCTGTACGCCTCGGACCCCGACTACGCCGGCATCGCCACCGTCCTGACCATCCACAACCTTGCCTTCCAGGGCGTTTTCGGTTATGGCACCTTGCACCTGGCGGACCTGGAGCAGTGGGGGCTGATCAAGGCCGGCATCTCAGGGCTGGACGACATCGTCAACCTGCTCGGACGCGGGCTGTTTTTCGCGGACGTTGTCAATACCGTGAGCAATCGCTACGCGGAAGAGATCCTGACCCCCGAGTACGGCGAGAAGATGGACCCCCTGCTGCGGGTCTTTCGCGGCAAACTGCGCGGGATCATCAACGGCATCGATTACGACGTCTTCAACCCGTCCAGCGACGCCGCCCTGGCGGCCCGTTACGACATCGGGAGCATCGAGAAGAAGGTCGAAAACAAACTGGCGCTGCAAAAGGAGGTCGGCCTGCCGCAGGACCCCACCGTCCCCGTGATCGGCATGATCTCGCGGCTCTACGACCAGAAGGGCCTCGACCTGATCGCCAACATCATGTGGGGATTGATGCGGTTGAACCTGCAGCTCGTCGTGCTCGGCGCCGGCGACGCGCGCTACGAGGAGATGTTCCGCACCAATGCCCGCGACAATCCGCAGAAGGTCTCCGCCACGATCGGCTTCAAACCGGTGCTCGCGCAGCACATCTACGCCGGCTCGGATATGTTCATGATGCCGTCGCGATTCGAGCCCTGCGGCCTCGGCCAGCTGATCAGCCTGCGCTACGGGACCATTCCGATCGTGCGCGCCACCGGCGGCCTGGCGGACACGATCGACGACTGGGATCCGGTCCGGCAGACTGGCAATGGCTTCGTCTTTAGCGCCTACGACCACTGGGACCTCTACGCGCAGGTGGTGCGGGCGGTGGAGACGTTCCGCCAGCCAACCCTCTGGCGCCGGCTCCAGGCCAACGCGATGTCGACCGATGTCAGCTGGCTGCACTCGGCCGATCAATATGTCGGGCTCTACCGGACCGCCATGGCCAACCACGCCGAGGCCCGCGAATACTCGACGACGTCGACCGGCCCTTACGGCTGGTAATGAAAGCGTCTCGATAGAATCGCCGAATGTTTCGCGGCAAACTGTGGCGTCACGCCGATTTCCTGAAGCTGTGGACGGGCGAAACGGTCAGCGTGTTCGGCAGCCAGGTCACCTTGCTCGCCGTGCCGACGGTCGCCATCCTGATCCTGCATGCGGGTCCGTTCCAGGTGGGGCTGCTGTCCGCGCTCGAGTTTCTCGCCTTCCCGACGCTGGGTTTGGTGGCGGGGGTCTATGCCGACCGACTGCGGCGCCGGCCGATCATGATCGCCTGTGACCTCGGTCGCATGTTGGCCCTGGGATCGATTCCGCTGGCGTTCGTCCTGAATCTGCTGACCCTCGAGCAGCTGTACGTCGTGGCTCTGTTGACCGGCATCTTTACGGTCTTCTTCGACGTCTCCTATCAGTCGTATCTCCCAGTGCTGGTGGACCGGCCGAACCTGATCGAAGGCAACACCAAGCTTGAAATCACCCGGTCGACGGCGCAGGTCGCGGGACCGGCCGTCGCAGGATTCCTTATCCAGTTGATCGGGGGCGCGAAGGCCGTCGCCGTCGACGCGGTTTCGTTCCTCTTTTCCGCGCTCGCGCTCGCCTTGATCAAGACCCCCGAGCCTGAACCGCGCCCGAGCACCGCGTCGGGCGCCACCGGTTTCATTCCCGAGATGCGAGAGGGGATCGAGGTGGTCTTTGGCAGCCCGATCCTGTGGCGGATCGCCGGCTGCACCGCCACCACCAACCTCGGCTCGAACATGATCTTCGGCGCCGTCTTGCTGGTGTTCGCCTATCGCCAGCTGCACCTGTCGGCTGGCGTCGTCGGTGTGATCTTCGCGATCACGAGTGTCGGCGGCCTTGCCGGGGCGTTGATCGCCGCCTGGGTTGCTCGAAGGCTGGGCATCGGACCAACCCTCGGAATCTCGATCGTGATCGGCGGCCTGGCCTTGCTGGCGACCCCGATCGCGGCGGTCGCGGCGCCGGTCGTGGTGCTGGCGGTGACCGGTTTTATCGGGGGTATCACGAACCCGATCTACAACATCGCGCAGGTGAGCCTGCGACAGGCGATCACTCCCGACCGGGTCCAGGGCCGGATGAACGCCACCATGCGAACGATTGTTTGGGGAACGATTCCGTTGGGCGCCTTTATCGGTGGCATCCTCGGAACCAGCATCGGCCTGGTGCAGACTATCGCCTGCCTGGCGGACGGTCACGCGTCGACGCTGCAGCTGGGCGTGAGCCTGATGATCGAGAACGGCCGCATCGCATGGATCCGGCCGAATGAGGAAGCGGATGCTGGCGGTGCCGAGACCCTCGATGGCGGTGGCGCGACCATCGTGCCGGCGCTTGTCGATGCCCATAGCCACCTGACCATGCCAGGCGGCAGCCACTGGATCGAGCGTGGATCGGATCCACCGGACCGGTTGCGAGAGGTGGCGCGTCGAAATGCGGGTCGGCTCACGCAGGCCGGCATTCTCTGGGCCCGCGACGTCGGATCGCCATCCGGCCCCGACGGTCTCGCGATCAGCCTGCATGTGCGGCAGGAGCTCGCCGCTCAGGCGAGCGCGCCCTACATTCGGGTGGCCGGCACCTGGATCGCGACCGACGGCTACCTGCCGATGACGGTCGCGGTGAAGGACGGCGACGATCTCGCCGCGGCGGCCGTGGCGCAGCTGGATTCAGGGACGGACTTCGTGAAGATCATGCTCGATCCACCGGGCCGGTCCGATGATCGTTGCCCGTTTACGGTCGACGACGTCCGCAAGGCCTGTGAGGCCGTGCACCGCCGGGGACGGAAGATCACGGCGCACGCGACCATTCTCGACGGCGCGCGGGTTGGCGCCGAGGCGGGCGTTGATTCGATCGAGCACGGGATGGAGCTCGACGATGGGATTGCCGCGACCATGCGTGCCAACGACGTTGCGCTGGTATCGACCCTTTCGGTATTGGCGAGCTGGGCGACATTCGAGCAAACCACGCGGATCGAGCGCTTCACGAGCGAGGAGGGTAAACGCCGCCTCATCGCCAGGCGCGAAGGCGCACTGGCGGCCGTCAAGGCCGCGCGGCGCGCCGGCGTTCGGATTGCGGCCGGCTCCGACTTCGGCGGCGGCTCCGTGCGTGCCGGACACCTCGCCTGGGAAGTGGAGCTGCTGGTCGAGGCCGGGCTGGAGCCGCACGAGGCGCTGGCCGCGGTCACCTGGCGAGGCGGTGAACTGCTGGGCATCGATCATGCCGGGCGGTTGCGGCCGGGCGACCCGGCGGACCTGGTGCTGGTGCATGGCGATCCGCTCAGCGACCCACGCGCTCTCTGGCGCGTGTGGGCCGTGTTCAAGGCCGGCGAGCGACTCGCATAGAAAGCGTTCGGCGTGTCGTCCCCGCCAGCGATAATGAAAACTCTCGGACGCGTCGGGCGTTTAGCCTTCAGGAGCTTGCGGATTGCCCCAATTACGTCAAGATTTGATTACCGGGCGATGGGTAGCGGTGGCGACCGAGCGCGCCCGCCGGCCCGATTCGTTTACCCAGGCGGCTAAAGAAAACGTCGCGGCCCGCGACGTCTGTCCGTTCTGTCCCGGCCACGAGTCGATGACGCCGCCGGAGGTGCTCGCCTATCGCGCGCCGGGTACGGCGCCGAATAGCGAGGGCTGGTGGATCCGGGTGGTGCCGAACCTCTATGCGGCCTTCCGCCTCGAACCCGATGGACAGGAGCACCGCGAGGACCGCTTCTGGCAGCGCGATGCGCTTGGCGCATGCGAGGTGCTGATCTCGAGCCCCGACCATCGGGCCCCGACGCCGTTGTTGCCGCGGCTGCAGGTGGAGGAAATCGTGCAATCCTACGTTGATCGCTACCGGCATCACAACGAGAACCCCGCGCTCGAGCACGTCCTGATTCTTTACAATCACGGCCGTCCCGCCGGTGCCTCGCTCGAGCACCCGCATTCCCAGCTCTACGCGATCGGTCTGGAGCCGCCGAGTGTTCTCGAGGAGCTCGAGGGCGCCCGCCGTTTCGGGCAATCCAATCACGAGTGTGTCTTCTGCCGGACCCTTGAGGATGAGCGCCGGGCCGGGGCTCGCGTCGTCTACGAAAATGAGGCCTTCGTCGTGTTCGCGCCGTACGCCGCGCGCACGCCCTTCGAGACCTGGATCATGCCGCGTCGCCACACCGCCAGCTTCGGCGACCTGGACCTGAAGCGCGAGAAGCCCGCGTTCGCCGAAGCGATCCAGCTCACGCTCAAGGCGGTCTACGACGGCCTGAACGATCCGCCGTTCAACTACTTCATCCACAGCGCGCCACTGAGGACCAGTGCGGCCCAGCCGTATCACTGGCACCTCGAACTGATCCCGAAGCTGAGCACCGCGGCCGGCTTCGAGCTGGGAACGGGAATGTGGATCAACGTCGTCAAGCCGGAGGACTCGGCCGCATTCCTGCGCGAACGCATCAACCAGGCTGTTGCGCAGCCGGTACAAAGCGAGGCTAGCGGGTGAAGGCTGTCGTGATGGCCGGCGGCGAAGGTTCACGACTGCGGCCGCTGACCAGCGGCGTGCCCAAACCCCTGGTGCCAGTCGTCGGCAAGCCGGTGATGGAGCATACCCTGCGACTGCTCCGCAGCCACGGCATCACCGACGTGGTCGTGACCCTGCAGTACCTTGGCTCTGCGATCCGCGACTACTTCGGCGACGGCTCAGACTTCGGCGTCGACATCACCTATGTGGTCGAGGATGCGCCACTGGGCACCGCCGGCAGTGTCAAGAACGCCGAGGAATACCTCGACGAGCCCTTCATCGTGATCAGTGGCGACGCCCTCACCGATATCGACCTGGGCAAGGTGATGGCCTACCACAAGGAGAAGGGCGCATCCGCGACGATCGTCCTCACCTCGGTGTCGAACCCACTCGAGTACGGGGTGGTGATCACCAATCCCGATGGGACCATCAACCGCTTTCTCGAGAAGCCGTCCTGGGGCGAAGTGTTTTCCGACCAGGTCAACACCGGCATCTATGTGATCGAGCCCGAGGTCCTCGATCTGTTGCCGCCCGCCACGGTGGTGGATTGGAGCGGTGAGGTCTTTCCCAAGATGCTGGCCAACAAGATGCCGCTGTACGGCTACCTGGCGCCTGGCTACTGGTGCGACATCGGCAACATTCAGACCTACTACCAAGCGAACTGGGATGCGCTCGAAGGTCGGGTCGACGTCGAGATCCCGGGCGAGCGTCGCGACGGTCGCATCTGGATCGGTGAAAACGTCGAAATCGGCTACGACGTCCGGATCAACGGTCCGGCGTACATCGGCAACGATTGCAAGCTCAAGGCGGGGGTCTTCATCAACGGGCCGGTGTGCGTCGGCAACTTTTCCGTGATCGACGAGAACACGAAGATCAGCAACTCCGTCATCTGGACCTATTCCTATATCGGCGAGAATTCGCGGCTGCGCCAGGCCATCGTCTGCCGGCACGTCACCATCAAGAACAATTGCCTGCTGGAGGAAGGCGCTGTCATCGGCGATGACGTCGTCGCCGGTGAGGGCACCACGATCGACGCGGGCGTCAAGATCTGGCCGGATAAGGAGATCGAGCCCGGCTCGACCGTCCACGAGAGCATTATCTGGGCCGGGCATTACAAACGCGGACTGTTCTCCTCCTATGGGTTGGTCGGTCTCGTCAACATCGAGCTGACGCCGGAATATTGCGCCCGGTTGGGCGCGTCCTTTGCCGCGCTCTTTCCCAAGGGTTCGGCGATTGGAGCGGCGCGCGACGGCCAACGTCCATCCCGGATGATCAAGCGGGCGATGATCGCCGGGATGATGTCCTCAGGCGCGTCCATCATCGACCTCAGCGAGCTGCCCATCCCCGTGGTGCAGTACTACGCCCGCGAGCATCCAATTAGTGGCGCCGTGCACATCCAGATGTCGCCCCTCGACAGTCGCTCCGCCGACATCCGGATGTTCGACAGCCACGGTGTCGTGCTCGACAAGAAGGCGGAGCGAAAGCTGGAAAACGTCTTCTTTCGCGAAGATATCCGCCGAGTCCATTTCTATGAGATGGGCGACATCAGTTACCCGCAGGACGCAATCGATTCGTACATCGACGGGCTCATCAGCCTCACGGACGTGGAGGCGGTCCGTCAGGCGCATGTCAAGGTGCTGGTCGACTTCGATCACGGCAGCGCGTCGCTGGTCTTGCCCCGGCTGTTCAAGGAATTGAATATCGAGGCGATTCCGCTGAATGCCGGGTTCGACGAAATCTATCAATCGAAGACGAACGAGGCCTTCAACGAGGCTCGGCGACAATCGGCGCTGATCACGCGTACCCTCGGCTGCAACCTGGGAGCCTACATCGACTACGGGTCCGAGCGCGTGTTCTTGATCGATGAGAAAGGCGAGGTGCTCGACCACCATGAGGCGCTCGGGGTGCTGGCGATCCTGGCCCTGAAGGCGAAACCCGGTGTGCTGGTGGCGCCGGCCACCGTGCCGCAGACGATCGCCGCCCTGGTGCGCCAGCAACCCGGCTCGCATTTCGTCCCCGGGAAGGGCGAGCCGTCGGCCCTCCTGCGTGCCGCGCAGCAGCATCAGGCCCGGCTGGGCTCCGATGCGAATGGCGGCTATGTCTTTCCCGAGCACCTGCTGGGGTTTGACGCCATCTTCACCTTGATCAAGCTGCTCGAGCTGCTGGCCAAGGAAGGCCGGCCGGTGTCGGCGGTGCGGGCGGAGATTCCGCGCGCGGCCTACGAGCACCGGCTCGAATCCGTGCCATGGGATGCGAAAGGGCGGGTCATGCGCACGATGGTGGAAATGCACCGCGATGCGCCAGTCGACCTGGCGGACGGGATCAAGGTGTTCGTCGATGGGGGATGGGTATTGGTGTTACCCGATCCAGACATGCCTCGGTACCACATCATTGTCAGCATGGAGGACTCCGACAAGGCGCGGGCGCTCGCCGACCAGTACAGCGCGCTCGTCAAGACCGCCGTCAGTCCGGCCTGACATGCCCCCGGCCCGTCGCGAGCGGCGATTCGTTCGGACGGCCGGGTTCTTTCGGTCGCTGCCGCGGCCGGTCAGGGCGGCCCTGCCGGCTCGATTGAAGGAGATCAATCACCACGTGCGGTCCAGCCGGCCTGGCCCGCCAGCTGCTCTTGATCAAGGCCAGGCTCGGGCAGCAACTCGACCTGGAGCCGTGGGATCGGGGGTGGATCCGGCTCTATGAGACCCAGGCGGTCGAGGTATTCGATGCCGCCCGGGTCGCCACGACGGCGAGCCGGATGGCGGAATTGATCGGGGTCCTGTGGCCCATGTGCCAGGAACTCCGCAAAAGCGATGCTAAAATCCGGCTTGTCAAGCGGGAGTAGCTCAGCTGGTCAGAGCGCAACCTTCCCAAGGTTGATGTCGCGAGTTCGAATCTCGTCTCCCGCTTTCAGACACCTCCCAGATCGGGGACAGGGCCAGGCCGCACATGACCGTGCCGCTGGGTCGTTAGAGATGACATGACACCATGTCGGACATGCCACCTCGATTCAGAAGCCTATGCGTACCCGCCGCCAAGTCGGTGGTGTCAGCGCCCCTGAAACGTTACGCGGCGGGTCAGCCCGTAGCGGCGGGGATGCTCCCGAATAGTGGGTCGAAGGTGTGGTTGTTGGGCACGCCGATGGACGCATGGTTCTGAACCATGTGCCAATCGCCCTTCTCACGCACAAAGACTGCCGTCATTCTTACCTCGACCGACTCACGGCCGCGCTGGAACGTAGCACTCCCATCTGCCCACCCGACGTCGCCCTGCTCGTAGCCACGGAGCTCGGCGATACGCACCTGGATTTGCATCCCAGCTTGGGGGAGTGACTCGCCCATCTCGAGCAAAGCGATCATGTCTCGCGCAGCTAGCCCGGCTAGGTCCCGATCGGGCCAGCGGCCCGCTTGATGGACGCTTTCCCAAAGCTCGGCGAGGAATCCCATCCGCACGATCCGAACTGGCCGGCCCGCGAGCTTATTAGGAAGCATTAGCGCCGACTGCTAGCGGCCGGTGGCGCTCATCAGCTCGGCGTATCCTGCGATGCCAGAGCGGATTGGTTGGATTGATGAGTTGGATTGACGTGGCACTCATCGCGATGATCGCCGGCGCGGTCATCGTTCTGATCACCTCGCCGGCGGCGCGCGTCTGGGCCACTACCCGGCATCTCGCCCGCTTGTGCTTTCAGGCCAGCGGCGTGATTGCGGTCAGCTGGTTCCTCGTCACGCTCGCGAAAAACGCCGCGGCGCCAATCGAACTCCCGCCAGCATTCTCGGCCCCGGTTCCGTCGGCAGCGATGGTGGCCCGTTCCATCCTGGGGCCCGCCATTCCGAGCCTCTTGCTCATCCTCGTGGGTCTCGCGCTCGGAACAGGAGGCGGACTGCTGCTCGCATTTCTTCTGACCCTACAGCGACACCGATTGCTATCGGCCCTCGCCATCCTCGCCAGCCTGGTGTGGGTGGTGCCAACGTTTCTGCTGGCGATCTTCATGCAGCAAGTCCAGGCCCAGATCTATGGGGTCACCGGCATCCCCACCGGTGGGGGCTACGCGTTGATCACCCCCCTTTCCGTCTTCTGGGCCGCCCTGGTGCTGGCGATTCGGCCCGGCATTTATGTCTTCCGCCAGGCAAGGGCCGTGCTGGACATCGAAGAGTTGGCCGACCACGTCCGGGCTGCCCGCGCTCGCGGTCTGAGCTGGGCGCGGGTCAGCCGTCGCTACATCTTCCGGCCGGGCGCGGCGAGCATCTCGGTGGCGTGGCTGAATTCCGTTCGACTCATGATCGGCGCGCTGCCCCTCGTGGAGTTCTTCTTCGCCTACCCAGGGCTGGGCCAGAAGCTGCTCTTTGCCATCGGGGTGCACTACCCGACACAAGTGGTGAGGTTCGACGCCAACGTGGCGATCGCGTCGGTGGTCGCCCTGGCCGGCTTGATTCTTCTCATCGAGGCGGGCATCCGCCTCCTGCAGCAAAACCTCGACCCCCGGTTGCGTGAGGTCAGAGTCGGCAGATGAGGCTACCCATCGCCAGCGGCGCGATGCTGCTCGCCGCGGGCCTCGCCGTGCTCGGCTTGATGTCGGCGCTGATCCTGGCTGGCCTGCAGGAGGCGCCCTACTGGACCAACGATATATGGGCCGGCGGCCACACATCGAACGCCATTATCCTGCCGCCATTTCCTCCGCTCAGCAACCTTCATGTCTTCAATGTCGACCTCTCGGCCCACGCCCAGCACTTCTATGTGCTCGGTTCCGATGGTGGTGGGCGCGATCTGCTGGCCCTCGTCGCTCGGGCAGCGATTCCGTCGCTCGAGCTCGTCGGCGCGGTGGTGATCGTCCGCTTTGCGGTGGGCACCGTGGTCGGGATGGCCATGGGCCTCGGCTCGGCGATCGCCCGAGAGGCGGCGCGGGCGGTCGGCGGCGTCGTCATCGGATTTCCTTATCTGGCCCTCGCGGCGGTGGCGATCCAGGGGTTTACCCCCAAAGGCAGGCCGCTCGCTTTCGTGATTGGCATGGCGCTCGTGGGGTGGCGAGACATCGCGGAGCTGGTGGCCGAGCGCGTCGAGCATGTGCGCAGTCAGTCGTTTGCCGTGGCGGCCCGCGCACTGGGAACCGATGGGATTCGATTCTTCCGCTTGCATGTGATTCCATTTCTTAGGCCGGCGATCGGGGTGGAGGTCCCGTTCCAGGTGAGCGCGGTGCTGGTGCTGCTTGCGGAACTCGGCTACATCCAGGTCTTCCTGGGCACGACGATCGCCCTGGAAAACTATGGCGGTCCCGCGACGGTCGTGATCACCAAACCCGAACTGGGTCAGTTGCTCTCGCTGACGCGCGACTACGTCCTGGCGGGTCAATTCTGGCCGGCGATCGTGCCCGCGTTGGCGATTGCCGTCATCGCCCTGGGGTTCGAGCTCATCGGGACCGCCGTGCGGGGTCGCGCTCGGCTGGGTGGTTAGGTGTCGAGGCTTCATGTGGCTGGCATTGTCGCCGTCTTCCTTGCCGCCTGTTCGCCGTCGTTGGCGCCCCCACCGGGAGCGTGGCTGCCATTGCCTCAACCCCCGGTTGGGCTGGTCAATCCGGCGGTGCTCGCCCTCGGACACGGTAGCGTTCTGGTGCTGGCCGGGCAGAGCGTGGTATCAGGAAGTTTCCCGGGGGCCCTTCGCCCTCCTCTTTCTACAGTCGAGGAATTCGCGAGTGGAACCTGGCATCTTCGGGCGCCGGAGCCCGAGGCTCTCTCCGACTCGGGCATCGTCATCTTGCCCAACGATGATGTCCTTGTGGTCGGCGGTGTCGATGGTCAGGAGCGGGCGGTCCCACGAGCCTACCTCTACGATCCGGCGGCCGATCGTTGGAGTCGCACGCCGGATTTGCCCGTCCCAATCGCGGCCCCATTCGCGACGCTCCTGAAGGACGGGACCGTGCTGGTCGGTGGTGGCGCCAGCGCCTGGCCCAATGACTCCCCACGACCGAGCGGACTATCGAGCGCCTGGATCTTCGATCCCGCGAAACAAGACTGGCGATCGATCAAATCGATGCACACCGGGCGGCTCTTTGCGTCGGCCACGCGGCTACCAGACGGGACCGTGCTCGTGGCGGGCGGCGAGGGAGACGGCAGCCCACTCGCGAGTGCCGAGGTCTTTGACCCGGCGACCACATCCTGGACGGTGGTCGCCCCATTGCCGCAGGCTCGCGAGCAACATGCTGCCACGCTTATTGGAGGCAAAGTCGTCCTCATGGGCGGGACGGCGTCCACGGTCTTCGGTGGCGGATTCGCGCTCAACGCCGGCCTCGACGCTGAGATCTTCGACGTCGGTTCGAAGTCGTGGAGTCTTGGCTCACCACCGAGTTCCAGCGTCAGCCCTGAGCCGTTTGCTGCTGTCGCCCCGATGGCCGATCATCGCTTGTTGATACTCACCCAACCGTTGCCGCAAGCGATCGCGTACGACGTCGGCGCCGACTACTGGTCGCGCATTACGCGTCCGCCCTCGTGGCAGACCGCGCCAACGCTGAGCAACATGGCCAACGGGCAGGTCTTGCTCCTCGCCGGAAAGTCAGCCTGGCGGTTCGACCCGAACGGCAATGTGCCTTCAACCGAAACGGGTTTCGGGCGTGAGACGGTGGTCCTTTCCCTGATCGCAGGCGGGCTGCTGCTGTTGCTCGGCGTACAGCGATTTTTCCGAGCTCGCTAGCCTGATCAGGGAATGACTCGCCAACCTGAACTCGGTACGGAGCGGCTCCTGCTGCGCCGCTGGCGAGACGCCGATCTCGATCCGTTCGCGGCGATCAATGCCGACCCGGTCGTGATGGAGCATTTCTTCCACGGAGTGCGCACCCGGGCCGACAGCGCTGCCTTCATGCGCCGGATCGAGCAAGAATTCGAGCGCCGCGGCTTCGGCCTCTGGGCGGTCGAGGTGCCGGGCATCGCGGCTTTCGTCGGCTTCGTCGGCCTCCACGAGGCGGTGTTCGAGGCGCCCTTCACCCCGGCGGTCGAGGTGGGATGGCGGTTGAGCCGGGCGCATTGGGGTCATGGCTATGCCACCGAGGCGGCGCGGGCTGCGCTCGACTTCGGTTTCCAGCATGCCGGCCTCGACGAAATCGTGTCCTTCACCAACGTCGGCAATCTCCGCTCCCAGCGAGTGATGCAGCGGATCGGGATGACGCGCGACCCCGCCGGCGATTTCGAGCACCCGGCGGTGCCGGCAGGCCACCCGATCCGACCGCACGTCCTCTATCGCATCATCCGGCGGCCGTAAGCCAACCGTCACTCCAACCCTTCCTATACTTGTCCGGTGGGGGAATCACCAACCCATTTCGGTAGATCGACGGCTGCCATGGGCTCGCTCCCATCACTCGGAGACCAAATCGCGCCCGTGCGGCCACCACAAGTCCACGCGACGCCATCCCAGCCGCGTTACCTCAACCGTGAGCTCTCGCAGCTGGACTTCGTCGACCGGGTGCTGGCGATGGCCGACGATGCCTCGCTCCCGCTGCTGGAGCGGGTGCGCTTCCTTGCCATCCTGGGCGAGACGGTCGACCAGTTCTTCCAGGTCCGCGTCGCCGGCCTGAAGGAGCAGGTGCACGCCGCGCTGCCGCAGACCTCGCCCGATGGGATGACCACCGGCGAGCAACTGGTCGCGATTCATCAGCGGGCCGCCAGGCTGCTGGAGCGGAGCACCTCCTTATTCATGCGTCAGATTGCGCCGGCCCTCGAGCAGCACGGTGTCTGCATTCTGACCATCGACCATCTCGACGATGCCGATCGCGCCTTCTTGGCCGCGGAATTCGATGCCCGTATCTTTCCGGTGCTCACGCCGCTCGCGGTCGATCCGGCGCATCCGTTTCCCTACATCTCGCACCTGTCGCTCAACCTCGCCGTCATGGTCCGCGATCCGGTTCGGCGCGACATGCGCTTCGCCCGCGTCAAGGTCCCCCCTCTGCTGCCTCGTTTCATCCCGCTTGCGGACGGCAAGCGCTTCATCCCCCTCGAACAGGTGATCGCGCTCCATCTCGACGAGCTGTTTCTCGGAATGGAGATCGTCAGCCAGCACCCCTTCCGAGTCACGCGGGACGCCGACCTCGACCTGGTCGATGAAGAGGCCGCGGACTTGCTCGCCGCGATTCAGAGTGAGCTTCGCCGCCAGCAACGCCGAGCCCAGGTCGTCCGGCTCGAGGTCGATGCGGCGATGTCGGAGGCGGTTCTCGATTTGCTCGTCCGCGAGCTCGAGCTCGAGTCCACCGACGTGTACCGGGCCGATGGTCTCCTCGACCTCTCGAGCCTTTGGGCGATTTACGCGCTGGATCGGCCGGATCTCAAGGCCGAGCCATGGACGCCGGTGACCCAACGTCGCCTGCAGGGCGTCGGCTCCGCGCCAGCCAACATCTTCGAGATCCTCGCTGAGGGAGACGTCCTCGTCCATCATCCGTATGACTCCTTCGCTACCTCCGCGGAAGCCTTCGTCGACCAGGCCGCCCAGGACCCGGAGGTGCTGGCCATCAAGCAGACGCTCTATCGCACCTCCGGCCCGGTGAGCCCCATCGTTCGGGCTCTGATCCGGGCGGCGGAGAGTGGCAAACAGGTGGTAGCGCTGGTCGAATTAAAGGCGCGCGGAGACGAACGGGCCAACATCGTCTGGGCCCAGGCCCTGGAACAGGTCGGCGTCCACGTCGTGTACGGCGTGGTCGGGCTCAAGACGCATGCGAAAGTTACGCTGGTAGTGCGCCGGGAGGCCGATGGAATCCGGCGCTACGTTCACGTCGGCACCGGCAACTACAATCCCCAGACGGCGCAGATCTACGAGGACGTCGGGTTATTGTCGGCGGACCCGGAGCTGGGCTCCGATGTCGCCGAGCTGTTCAACTTCCTGACGGGCTACAGCCGGCAGCGC
Source organism: Chloroflexota bacterium (assembly GCA_005880875.1). Lineage (GTDB taxonomy): Bacteria > Chloroflexota > Dormibacteria > CF-121 > CF-121 > CF-13. The sequence continues at coordinate 4,544 of VBJI01000076.1, read as the reverse complement.
CGCTTCGGTCGGCTGCTGGTCGCCCCCGTCGGACTGCGCTCGAATATCATCCGGCTGATCCGTCGCGAGGCGGCACGGCCGGCTGGCGGCCGGATCACCTTGAAAGTCAACAGCCTGGTCGATCCGGAAATCGTCGAGGCGCTGTATACCGCGTCGCAGGCCGGAACCGAGATCGACCTGATCGTCCGGGGGCTCTGCAGTCTTCGGCCGGGTGTCCCGGGGCTCTCTGAAGGCATTCGGGTTCGCTCGCTGGTCGGGCGTTTCCTCGAGCACTCGCGGATCTTCCGCTTTGGCCCGAACGGCGGCGCGCTCGAGTACTACCTGGGTTCGTCGGACTTGATGCCCCGCAACCTCGATCGTCGAGTCGAGGCCATGGTGCCAGTCGTCGATCGGAGCCTCCAGGAGCGCCTGGGCCAGATCCTCGACATCGAGCTGGAGGACGACGTCCTCGCCTGGGAGTTGCACAATGACGGCGTCTGGGCCAAAGTGCCCACGGTCGAGGGCGTGAACGCCCAGCAAGCCTTCGAGCAACTGGCCCAGGCGAGGGCCGTCGCCGGCAACGGCTCCGCACCGGATGCTTGAACGCGAGGTCAAGCTCGCGGTCACGCCGGGTTTCCGGCTTCCCGACCTCGACGACATCGCCGCCGCGGTCACGACCACGCCGGTCGACGAGCAGCGGCTGGAGACGGTCTATTACGACACGCCGGACCTGCGCCTGGCTCGCTGGGGCTGCACCCTGCGGCTCCGCCAGGGGGAAGGCTGGACGCTGAAGCTGCCGACCACCAGCGAGGGGCCGACGCTCACCCGACGAGAGCTCGAGTTTCCCGGAAGCGGTGGCCATCCGCCGGAGGCGGCGGTCGCCCTGGTGATCGCCTACGTCCGGCGATCGACGCTCGTCCCGGTCGCCAGCCTGTCGACGTTGCGTCGCCGGGTGCAGTTGAAGAACCGCGAGGGCGTGCTGCTGGCAGAGGTGGTCGACGACGATGTGTCGGTCATCCAGGGCCTGCGGGTGCAGAATCGGTTTCGCGAGGTCGAGGTCGAGCTGCGCGATCCGTCGGCGGAACGGTTGCTCGAACCGATCCTCGCCCGGCTGCGCGGCGCCGGCGCCGGCGTTAAGGACCAGGCCTCCAAGCTGGTGCGTGCCCTTGGCGCGCGCGCTACCGCCGGCCCTGAAGTCGATCCGATCCCGGTCTCGCCCACCTCCACCGCTGGCGAGCTGGCCCGGCATATGATCGCCGTCTCGGTCGCCAGCCTGCTGCGCCACGACCCGGGGGTGCGGCTCGGCGACGATCCCGAGGATGTCCATCGCGCCCGGGTCGCCACCCGACGGTTGCGCTCGCAACTGCGCACCTTCCGCGGCTTGCTCGATCAGGAATGGGCCAATGCGTTGCGCGAAGACCTGCGCTGGCTGGGCGCCGGACTGGGCGGCGTGCGCGACCGGCAGGTGATGAGCCAGCGGCTGCGCGGCCGCACCACGGCACTGATCGAGGACGACGGGCCGCTGGTCGCTGAGCTCGCCGACGAACTCCGGGCCGAGAGCGAGGAGGCACGAGGTCGCCTGGTGCTCGATATGCGCTCCGACCGCTACATCGATTTGGTCGAGCGGTTGGTCGAGGCCTCGAAGACGCCGGCGCTGATCGGGGAGGCGCAACAGCCGGCAGCCACCGGCGTTCCCGCGCTCGCGCGCCGTGACTGGAAGCGCTTGCGGAAAGGCGTGTCGCGGATGCCTGATGCCCCGGCAGACGCGCAGCTGCATCGGGTCCGCATCCTCGCCAAGCGCGTGCGATATGCCGCCGAGGCCGCGGTGCCGGTGCTGGGAAAGACCGCGACCCGGTTCGCGGCCGCCGCCGCGGCGCTACAGGACGTGCTGGGCGACCACCAGGACAGCGTGACCGCCCAGCGCTGGTTGCGGGACGCGGGCCAGGGTGAGCGAGCCTTCGTGGCCGGCGAGCTCTGCGCCCTGGAACGTGAGGCCGCCGCGCATGACCGTGCCCAATGGTCTAAAGTCTGGAAAAATCTCGACCGTAAGCGGCTCAGAAGGTGGATGATATGAGCCAGGCCGCGTCAACCAACCTATCGTCGCAGCAAAAAATACCGCAAGGGGTGTCCATGGCAGCAAAGATCTTGAATGTCGATGAGGCCAAGCTTGTCAGAGCGGCGGGAGGCGTGGTCCGGCGCAACGGGTCACGGGGAGCCATGCGGGTGGCGATCGTCCACCGTCCAGGCTATGACGATTGGTCCTTCCCCAAAGGCAAAGTCGACCGCGGCGAGACCCTCGAGGAGACCGCGCTGCGCGAGGTCGAGGAGGAGACAGGACTGCGCTGCAAGCTCATCGCGCCGCTCGGCTGCACGGCGTATGCCGACCACAAGGGTCGCGACAAGGTGGCCTGTTACTGGGTGATGGACGTCGTCGGCGGCCGCTTCCGTGCCGGCAGCGAAGTCGATGAAGTTCGATGGGTCACGGTCGACGACGCCCTCGACCTGCTCAGCTATCGTCACGATCGTGCGCTGCTCCGCGCGTTCGACCTCGAAGCGACCGCGTAAGCTCGCTCGGCATGGCGGTCTACGTCGTTCGCCACGCCAAGGCGGGTGACCGTGAGGAGTGGCAGGGCGATGACCGGCTACGGCCACTGACAAAATCAGGCCGGGAGCAGGCCGAGGGAATAACGGAGCTCCTCAAGAACGAGCCAATCGATCGGATTCTGTCCAGCCCCTACGTCCGCTGTCTGCAAACGGTCGAACCGCTGGCGGCCCGACGCAAGCTTCCGATCGAGCCGCGCAAAGACCTCGAAGAAGGGGCGGGCGCGGAGAGCGTGATCCGTCTGCTGCAAGCGGCGAAGGGAGGCAATCTCGTCCTCTGCACCCACGGCGACGTGGTCGAGGAGCTCCTGGCGCGGCTGATCGAGCAAGGGCTTGTCGCCAGGACAGGCGCCCGCAACGAGAAGGGTGGGACCTGGGTGCTCTACGAGGAGAATGGCAGCCTGACGAGCGCGAAATATCTGCCGGCGCCGTACTAGCTAGCCACGAAGGCCGGCCGTACTGAGGATGGCGTAGGCCACCCAAGCAGTCAGGCCCGCTGCCGGAATGGTTAGCACCCACGCCGTGACGATGTTGGCCCCCACGCCCCAGCGCAAGGCCGAGAGCCGCTGCGAAGCGCCGGCTCCTATCACGGAGCCGGTGATCACATGCGTGGTCGACACCGGCAAACCGAACTGGGTCGCGAACTGGATCACGGCGGCTCCCGTCAGTTGGGCGGCCATTCCAGTTGCCGGATCCAGCTTGTAGATACGCCAGCCGAGCGTCCGGATGATCCGCCAGCCTCCAGCGTAAGTCCCGAAGGCGATGGCCGACGCCGAGAGCAACACCACCCACACGGGGACCTGGAACGTCGTGAGGTGGCCCGTTGCCACCAGCGCCAGCGTCATGACGGCCATCGTCTTTTGCGCGTCGTTCGCGCCGTGCGAGTACGAGACAAGGGCGCCGGTCAGGATCTGCAGGCTACGAAACGTCCGATTCAGCGGTGCCGGTCGGGCGCCGTGCAGAAAGATCAAGAGCGCCGTCATCAAGATGGCGGCCACCAGCAAGCCGACCGGCGGCGAAATCACAAGCGACAGGACGGTCTTCCAAAACTCGTCAGCTTTCACACCGCTCAGGCCATGGGCGGCGGCGATTGCCGCACCGCTCAGCCCCCCGACGAGGGCGTGCGTGGAGCTGCTCGGCAGCCCGAGGTACCAGGTGACGAGGTTCCAAACAATGGCGCCGAGCAGGGCGGCAATGATGACCACCAGGCCGGCCTTGAACGACACGATCTTCCCAATCGTGTTCGAGACCTTGGCCTGGAAGAACACCACGGTGATCACGGCACCTGCCAGGTTGAGCACCGACGCGATCAGCACTGCCAGTCGAGGCGACACAGCACGGGTTGACACTGAGGTTGCGATGGCGTTGGCCGTGTCGTGAAAACCGTTCGTGAAGTCGAAGCCGACCGCGATCAGGATGGTGACAAGCAGCAAGAGCTGCTCAGGCATTCTTGATCGAGGTCGCCTCCAGGACGTTGGCGACATGCTCGCACTGGTCCATGGTGGTTTCGAGCAGATCGTAGAGGTCCTTCCACTTGACCAGGTCGCTCGGACTGGCGCCGTCGGTGAAGAGTTGGGCAAGTGCCTCTCGCGTGATCCGGTCGCCCTCGTTCTCCAGGCTATGGATCGCCAGGCGATGGGACGCAAGGTCCTTGAACCCCTCGAGCCCGGCCACCGCGAGTTCGAGTTCCTTGCCTGCCCTGGCGAGCGCCTCACCCATTCGGCGAGCTGCAGGGGTGATCTCCTGAACCCGGTAGAGATCGATCTTGTCGGACACTTCCTCGGCAAGGTCGACGACCTCGTCGAGGGATGAGGCAAGGTCATAGATGTCTTCCCGCTCGAACGGCGTGACGAACGTCTGGTTGATCAGGTTGTAGAGCTCGTGGGTCACGTCATCGCACTCGTGTTCCAGCTCTCGAAGGCGGGGATGCCGGGTCTGTCCCTCCAGCAGGCCATTACGCAATT
>VBJI01000094.1 GCA_005880875.1 Chloroflexota bacterium | reverse complement strand
CCGCGCACCGAGAGCAGCCGCATGGGTCCAACCGGAACGCCGGCTCGAAGCAAACGCAAGATCAGTGGGTTGAAGGCCAGGACGTACCCGGGAACCTCCGTGGATCTGGGCATTTCAATCTTCCTCCTCTCGAGTACAATGTTCATGTCGATATATTTTCTCAAATAGTTTGAGAATGCAAATGATGTATTCGAACAAAGCCGAAACGGAGGTTGCAATGATGGCACGGCGAACCTCGACCCCCGCGCCCGCCGTGACCCAGGCGCAGCTGGCCGAGCTTCTTCCCCTTCTGCCCGCCCTGACCAAGGCCATGACCCGCAAGTCCCATGAGGTGCCGGCCGCCATCAAGGCCGACTGGCATCGCCACGGGCTGGCGCCCCGCCACATGAACCTGCTGGTATCGCTCGCGCTTGGCGGTCCGATGAGCGTCAGCGACCTGAGCGCCCGGCTCGAGGTCGGCCTGGCAACCGCCAGCCTGATCGTCGGCGAGCTCGGCCGGGTCGGCCTGGTGGTCCGCAGTGAGGATCAGACCGATCGGCGGCGGACCATCGTCGATCTCGCTCCCGCCCACCGGCAGGCGATCAGTGCGTTTGTCGGGCGACGCGCCGCCATCCTGAAAGAGGCGCTCGAGCCGCTCACGCCGCAGGAGCGGGCGGGCCTGGTCAAGGGGCTGCGCGCCATCGTCTCGGGGCTCGACTCGACGCTGCCCCAGGACGACGCGCGGAAATAGTCCGATGACGTTCGATCCCGCCGCCTGGCACGACTACTTCATCGTGGTCGGCGGCGGTGCCGCGGCGCTGACCGGGCTGGTCTTTGTCGCGATGTCGCTACATCTCGACCAGATCGCCCTCAACGTTGCCCACCGGCATCGGGCTCGGACAGTCCTCACCGGGCTGACGGCCGTCTTCATCCGCTGCGCACTCGTCCTCATGGCGGGACAGAGTGCCCAGGCGGTCGCCATCGAGCTGATCGGTGTGCTGCTCGGCGTCGAGGCGATCCTCTATCTCAGCATCCGGCAGGCGCTGCGCTCATCCGAGATTCCCGATCCGGCCCTGCTCTGGCGGACGATCGGCAGCTTCGCCTGTCTACTCCTCGAACAAGCCGGTGCCGTCGTCCTGTTTACCGGCGATGCCCGGGGTCTCTACGCCGTCGGCGTCGGCATGATGGCGTCCTTTGTCTTCATGGTGTCGGGTGCCTGGCTGCTGATCGTCGGCGTCCGGCGGGAAGATGCCTCGGCGGAAGCCAGCGCGTGACCTCACGCAGGTAAACTGAAGGCTTCCATGAGTGCGGTTCGATCAACCACGCCGCCGCCAGCAGCGCGGCCGCAACCGGCTTTCACCAACCAGATCCCGGCGGATCGCCGTTACTGGGTGCTGGCCACCGTGATGCTGGTGCAGTTCGTCTCGATCCTGACCAGCACGATCATCTCCACTGCGGCGCCAACCATCGTCGACGACCTGCACGGTCTCAATCTCTACGCCTGGCTGTTCTCCTCGTACCTGCTGGCGTCGTCGGTGACGGTCCCGGTCGTGGGCAAACTCTCGGATCTGTTCGGGCGCCGCCCGTTCTATATCGCCGGCCTGCTGCTGTTCCTGATCGGCTCGGCAGCGTCCGGTTTTTCGCAAAACATGGGCGAGCTGATCGCCGCCCGCGCGTTGACCGGAATTGGCGGCGGCGCCATGATGGCGCTGAGCGTCACTACGATCGGCGACATCTTCTCACCGCGCGAGCGCGGCCGCTGGATGGGACTGATCATGTCTGTCTTCGGCCTGGGCAGCATCCTCGGGCCACTTGTTGGCGGCTTCATCACGGATCACCTCGGATGGCGCTGGGTCTTCTATGTCAACATCGTCCCTGGCCTGATCGCGCTTGGGCTGGTTGCCTTCCTCTTGCCAAGGCTCGCCGCCCATGGGCGCGTGCGCATCGATTGGGTCGGCATCGTCCTGCTGGTCAGCGGCGTCGTTCCGATGTTGATCGGCCTCACCTGGGCTGGAATCACCTACCCCTGGGCTTCCGTTCAGGTGGTGGCGACGCTGGGCGGCGGCGCGCTGATTGTGATCGCTTTTGCCATCTGGGAGAACCACGCGCCGGAACCAATCCTGACCTTGCATCTGTTCGAGAGCCGCGCCTTCACCGTTGCCGTGATCCTGAGTTTTCTGATGGGGATCGCCCTCTTCGGCGCGTTGACTTTCCTGCCGCTCTATGCGCAGGGGGTCCTGGGTTACAGCGCGCAAGATGCCGGATTGGTGCTTTCGCCACTGATGCTCGGATTCGTGCTTGGCAGCCTGGTTGGGGGCCAGTTCACGACCCGCACCGGCCGCTACAAGCTTCAAACCGTTATCGGGATGGCCGTTGGCGTCGTCGGCATGTTCCTGCTGTCCCGACTCTCGGCCACCACCGGCTTTACCGAGGCGTTGATCGCGATGGCCGTCACCGGGATCGGCGTCGGCGCCGTCTTCCCCACCCTCTCGGTCGTCGTGCAGAGCGCTTTTCCCTATCGCCTGCTGGGCACCGCGAATGCGGCGCGCCAGTTCTTCAACAATCTCGGCGCGGTCATGGGCGTCCCCGTCATGGCCACCATCGTGATTGAAACGCTAAAGAACGAACTACCCAGTCACTTACCGCCCGGCTTGGGATCGCAACTGGCCAACGCCGCGACCTCCGGCGCCCAGGGTCTCATCGCCGGCCAGAGCCAGGGATTGACCGAGGCGTTTGGCAAGCTCCAGCCGGCGGTCGCGCATCAGGTGCTGACGGCGCTCCGGACGAGCCTGGCCATCGGGACGAGTCGGGCGTTTCTGCTGGCCAGCGCTCTGGCGGCCGCGGGCCTGGTCATCACGTTCTTCCTGCCCGAAATCCCACTGCGCGGAACGATCCAGGATCACCCCACCGGATGATCTCGGTTATCACTCCCAGCCTCACTGACGTCCTCGCCGCGCGCGAGCGGATCGCCCCCTACCTCAAGCCCACGGCGCTCCACCACTATCCCGCCCTGGACGAGCTGGTCGGCGGCGAGATCTGGGTCAAGCACGAAAACCACCAGCCGATTTGCGCCTTCAAGGTCCGCGGCGGGATCAACCTCATGGCCCAGCTCTCCGAGGACGAGCGCCGCCGGGGCGTGATCACGGCGTCGACCGGCAACCACGGGCAATCGATCGCCTATGCCGCCCGGCTGTTCGGGGTCAAGGCGATCATCTGCGTGCCGGAGGGCGCGAATCCGGTCAAGGTCAAGTCGATCCGCGGCCTTGGGGCGGAGATCGTCACCCAAGGCAAGGACTTCGACGAGGCCCGCGAGCACTGCGAGCAGCTGGCCGCCGCCCGTGGTTACCGGTACATCCACTCGGGGAACGAACCGCACCTGATCGCGGGCGTGGCGACGCAGGCGCTCGAGATCCTCGAAGCGCAGCCGGATATCGACGTCATCATCGTGCCGGTGGGCGGCGGGAGTGGTGCCTCCGGCACCTGCATCGTGGCCAAGGCGATGAATCCGAAGATCCGCGTGATCGCGGTGCAATCTGCTGAGGCGCCGGCCGCCTATCGATCCTGGAAGGAACGGCGTTTGGTCACCGACCGGATGGCGACCATCGCCGAGGGCATGGCGACCCGGACGGCCTTCGAGTTACCGCAACGCATCCTCTGGGAGAAGCTCGACGACTTCGTGCTGGTCCCCGATGCCGAGATTCGCACGGCGGTCCGGCTCATGATCGAAACGACCCGTAACCTGGCGGAGCCGGCCGGCGCGGCGCCACTGGCGGCCGCCTTGCGGCTGAAGGACGAGCTTCGCGGAAAGCGTGTCGCCCTGATCCTCAGCGGCTCAAACATCACGCCGGCCCAACTCCGCGACCTGCTCAACTAGCGCGTCCGGCACTCGCGAGGAGTGCCGTTCGCTCATCGATCCAGGCCGTGAAACGGAGCACCACCCGCACGCGGGCCACCAGCTCCGCGGCCGGGAGCCAGGCATCCAGGTAGTAATCCGCCCCCGCGTTGAGTAGCCGAATGCATTCCTTGCTGCTGGCGGCACCGCTGACCGCGATCACCGAGCGATGGCCCTGCCGGTGAAGGGTCCAGCAGGTGGCCACCGCCTGGCGATCGACGATCTTGAGCAGCAGGACATCGGAAGGCGCGACATCGGCCAGTTCGGCGTCGGAGATGGTCCGTACGTTCAAGCCCCCATCGCGCAAGACCTGCGCCATCCAGGGAGCGGCGCCTTCCAACCCATCGCGGACGAGCAAGACTCGCGGGCTCATACGTTCGACCCGCCTTCGAGCGATGACAGCACCTGCGTCACCTGATTGATCGGAATGGCGAAGCCAACGCCGACATTTCCATCCACCGGACTCTCGATCGAGTTGTTAATGCCGATCACCTGACCCTGCGCATTGACGAGGGGACCGCCAGAGTTACCGGGATTGATCGCGGCGTCGGTCTGGAGAAGCCCGTTCATGGTGCCGCCATTCGGAGCCGAGCCGGTCTGATTGAGGTTCGAGACAATCCCCTCGCTCAGCGAGCCCGATAGCCCGAACGGCGAACCGATCGCGTAGACGGAGTCACCGATCTGGACATTGCTGGAGTTGCCCAGCGTGACCGGGTGCAGGGACGAGGCTGGGACGGAAACACGGAGCACGGCGAGGTCGGCGCCGGCGTTCGACCCGACCAACGTGGCGTTGGCGCTCGTGCCATCGCTGAAGGTCACCTGGATCTGGGTGCCACCGGCGATGACGTGGTCATTGGTGAGGATGTCGCCCTTGGTATCGAGGACGATCCCGGAGCCGGTCGCCTGACCGACCTGACCACGCCCGCCATCGACGGCGGCGGTGATCGTCACGACTCCCGGCGACACCTGCTTGTACACCGATTCCGCCGTGGTCGAGGACTGCGTCGATGTCGACGTGGTCGACGTCGTGCCGCTGGTGGTGGATGCGGCCGCCACGGTCGGGGTGCTGTGTTCGATCAGCGTCGCGGCTAATGCTCCGGAGCCGGTGCCTCCAGCGACCGCTAGAGCGAGAACGGCAGCGGCCAGTCGGCCCCGAAACCGTTTGGGCGGCGGCGATGCCGGCGGCGCGGCGGGCGCCTCCGCCGGTGCCGGTGCCGGCGAACAGTCGTCGAAAAATTCTTGCGCAACCAAGTTGCTCACCTCTCTCGTGAAAGTCCGATTGACATGAGCTCATGGTCGTGCGCGGCACCTTACGAAATCGTGACGCCGACCGTCATGTTTCTGA
>VBJI01000120.1:2667-7752 GCA_005880875.1 Chloroflexota bacterium | reverse complement strand
TGGACAGGCCAGTTGCGTCCCAACGACGGCGACCGGGGTTCGGGTGGCCGACACGGCGTCGAAGAAGCTGGCCCCGATCTCGCTACTGCGGATGACCAATCCAAAGTTGGGTCCATACGTGGGGTCGAGCGTGCTGGTCAGGCCGTCGCTGATCTGCACGCCGTTGGTGGCATAGAGGATGGTGGCGTTGTTGATGCTGGCGCTGGCGCCGGCCAGCAGGTCGATCCCGCCCCAATCCCCAGGCGGTAACGGGTTGGGTGGACTCGACTGCACGAAAACAGAGCACACGGCGTCGATCCCGACGCTGCTGTCGCGCAGGCTGGTGAAGAATGTCCTGGCGCCGGCGTCATTGGCATCCAGACGGACGCCGTTGAGGTTGAGGGTGCCACGTTTCGCCTTCACCACGCTGCCGGCGGGAACCTTGAAGTTGCCCCCCACCTTGTTGAGGTCGCCGTCGAGCAAGTAGCCGAGCGGCTTCGACGCGTCGGTGCTGGCCGTGCGCCAGGTGAGCGTCGAGGAGGTGACGGTGCCGTTCAACACGATGGCTTCCAGTCCGTCGTGCTGGCCGAAGTTGCCCGTCACCTGGTTCTCCAGGTCGACGACGGCGTTGTTGAGATAGATCGGCGGGAAGTTGTTGACCGCGTTTTTCGGACAGGTGCCGCTGGGTTCGGTCGAGCCGACCCCGTTGTGACTGAAGCTGTTGCTCGTCAGGACGGGGTTGTTCGGGTTGTTCAATTCCAGCCCATAGGAGCCGGCGCGGAAGAACTGGTTGTTGTTGATCAGCACGGGTTCTTGCGCGTTGCGCGCGAAGGTCGCTTGAATGGCGTCGTTCCCAATCGTCCCGGCGGCACAGGAGGTGAGCGGGGGACAGTTGGTTTCACCGAACGGCACGGAGCTGCCGAAGGTCATGTTCTCGACGTCGAGGCTCCTGGCCAGGATCGTGGCCGGATAGTTGGGCAGCGTCGGGTCAAACATCACTTTGATGCCCTGTGAGCCGATGTTGTTGAGCGTTCCGAACAGGCCGTCCGATTGTCCGGTGCCCGGATCGATGCGGCCGGTGACCGAGATGGGCGTGTTGGTGGCGTCGATGCCGTCGAAGTAGGAGGGGCCGATGCCGCTGTTGCTGACGGTCAGCCCATAGCTACCGCTGGCCGGCGACGACAGGGCCCCGCTCGTGATACTGATTGCGGTCAGGGCGTGCTGGATGCTGACGTAGGACAGCGAGGCATCACCGCTGCGGTGCGGATCGGCCGAGATGCTGATGCCGTCCCATGACGCGACGTCCGCCTCGGCGTCGAAGGTCACGGTGCTGGTCGCGCTGGTGTTGATGGTTTCAAGCTCGCCACCCTGAACGCTGATACCCGTGCCATGGGAGGAGATCAGGACAGAGCCCTTGCTGCCATCGATGACCAGCATCGCGTTGTAGGGGACGACGATCCCGCCGACACAGGCATTCGGGTCGAGCAGCGTGTCGTTGGTCGGCAGGATGATCGAACCCATCGACGCATCCCAGGTGGTGACGCCGGGCGGGAGCGGGGCGCAGGGGATGCTGGTGGCCGCCAGGTTACGGACGGCCACCTGGGAGTGCGTCTGCGGCTGGCTGGCGCCGCGGGAGCTCAGGAGCAGGACGACGAAAGCGGTCGCGAGGCCAAGCTTCCAGGCTTTTCCGAACCACGAGCCTGTCGGCGATGGCGGTCGCGGCTGGCGAACGTCGACTAGCCTCACTCCCCTCCCTCGGCACGGGTCGTCACGCCCGTAGGCGGTTCCAGTGGATTCAGCGGCGAGTTTTGACGTTAGGCGACCGGTTTTGGACCGTCAAGCAAATTGCGCGAAACTCCGGGCATCCTGCCCATTCGGGCGCGGCGGTTTGCCCCCGTGACCCCCTACGCGGCGAGGCCGTCGGACTTGCGCACGATCGACTTGAGCGCCGCGGCCACGAGGTCCTGCCCAGACAGGGCGTCACCGTGATATTCGGCGGTTCCCCAGCGAATGGAGATCCGGTCGGATTGGAGCGCCCCTTCGATCCGCCTGGCGAGCGTTCCGGCCTGAGTGGGGTCGATGCCCGGCGCCAGGATGGCGAAGTTGTCGCCGATCCAGCGGGACGCCAGATCGTCGCCGCGAACGGAGCTTCGGACGGCGCGGGCGATGCGCTTCAATACGGCGTCGCCGGCCCGGTGGCCATAGGCATCGTTCGTCTCCCGCAGGTTCTCGACATCGAGCACCAAGACGGTGCCCCACGAGGGCGGCCGCAGGAGGTGCTTGTTGACCGCCTCCTCGAAGGCGGCGCGGTTCATCAGGCCGGTCAGCGTATCGATCGTTGCCGCCGCGGCGAGCCGGTCGATGAGGCGGGCGTTCGCCATCGAGACGGCCGCCTGGTTGGCGAGGATGGTGAGCAGGCGCAACTGGTCGAGCGAATACTGATTCAGACCGAGCTTGAGGACCACGATCACCGCCAGGATCTCGTCCTCGAACACGACCGGCACCGCCAGCATGGACTCGTCGATGACGTCGGTCCCCGAAACGTGCGCCGCCTTTGGATGATGCTCCGTATCACCGAGGACCACGCCCCGCCGGGATTCGGCCACCCAGCCGGCGATGCCCTCGCCCACCGCGACCGCGGCGTTGTCCGCGGTGACTCCGCGATATTCGGGACGGTCGGTTCCCTGCAGGTACGCGATGTCGAGTCGGCTGCGGTCCTCAGTCATGAGCAGGACCCGGCACTGGTCGTGCGGCAGGAGTGCCGTGATGGTTTCGCCGATGCGATTGCAGATGTCCTGGGTGCTGGTCGCCCGGGCCAACTGCTGCCCGAGGGCCTCGATCGACTGCATGTGCTGCGCCCAGGAGCGGGGGACGGCCGTCGGGTCCGGGGCCGGCTGCCCGGACGATTGAGCCTCAGCGGTGATCTCGGGTGGCTCCTCGGCGATCAGCTGCAGCAGGACCTCGACCACCTGCGGGTCGAACTGCTGTGCCGTTTCCTTGCGAAATTCGGCGATGATCTCGGGCATCGGCAGGGACTTTCGATAGGCGCGGTCCGAAGCCATGGCGTGAAAGGCATCGCAGGCGTGGATGATGCGGGCTTCGATCGGAATCTCTTCCCCTTTGAGACCGTCCGGGTAGCCGGTGCCATTCCAGCGTTCGTGCTCGGCTCGGACGATCGGTCCCAGCGGGGCAAGGAACGGGACCGACGCGAGGATGCGCTCGCCGATCACCGGGTGCTCACGCATGACCGCGAACTCCTCCGGCGTCAGCGGTCCCGGCTTCTGCAGGATGTAGCCCGGTATCCCGATCTTGCCGATGTCGTGCAGCAGGGCGCCGTACTCGAGAACGCGCAGCTGTTCGCCCTGCAAACCGAGGCGCCTGCCGACGTTCACCGCCAGCTCGGCCGTCTCCCGCGAGTGGGCCTCCGTGTAGCGATCCTTGGCATCGAGCACCGCGGCCAGGGCGCCGATGGTCGCCACGTAGCTCTCTTCCTGCTGGCGACGTCGGGTCTCGGATTCGGTGAGCAGCGCCCGCCGCACCTGCGCCGGAATGTAGGCGCACAGGAGGGTGGCGGCCGTCAGCACCACCAGCATGCGCCCGTAATAGCTGTCCCAGCCGTTGATGAACAGCGGGAGGGAGGCGGTGGCGGCGGTGAAGAGCGCGATCGCCACCCCCGCGCGAAAGCCGTAGGCGGCCGCCATGAACACGGCCGGGGCCACGAAGATCGGCAGGATATGGGAATGAACGCCGCCGGTGTACATCAGCATGAAACCGAGCAGCGCCAGCCCGGGGAGGACGATCACGACCAGGAATCGTTCGACCGGCAGCCGATGCCAGGGGAAAAACCAGCTCACCACCGCCCCCACATAAGAAAGGATGCCGATCGTCAGGATGCCGGTGAAGTCGAAATGGGGCGCACCGATGAAACTGCTGCCGACGTTGACCGTCGCCGCCGTGACGAAGGCGACCGCGGCCACCCGAAACATGGCCTGGTGGAAGGCGACCGGAATCCGCTCGGTTTTAGCCATGACGCGCCCAAATACAACGGGTATTCCGCCGGCTTCCAGCGAGCCGGGGCGGCGGCCGTCCCCGGGTCAGGCCGTTGCGACGGCAGCCGCTACAGGCCGACAATGACGGCGATGGCCAGGGGGCCGGGCCCGAATGGGCAGGCCGTGGAACCGCCGCTTCGGGTGCAGAGCCGAGAGGAGCTCGTCTACCTCCTGGGTGAGGCGTGCGAGCTCGAACACGGGCTGCTCTGCGAGTACCTCTATGCCCAGTTCTCGCTGAAGCGCGGCGTCGCGGAAGGCGTGACACTCGACCAGCTGGCGCGGATCCAAGCCTGGGAAACGACCCTGATCGACGTGATCAAGCAGGAGATGCTGCACCTCGCGCTGGCCACCAACATCCTGACCTCCGTCGGCGCCGCCCCGCACTTCGAGCGCCCGAATTTCCCGATCCGTAGCCGCTGGTACCCGCCGGATGTGCAGATCGCGCTGGAGCCGTTCGGCGAGCGGGCCCTCCGTCACTTCATGTACCTGGAGCGACCCGAGGGCATGCCGCTCGAGGACGCGGAGGGCTTTGCCGCGCTCGGCCAGATGCAGCCGCTCACAGCCGACGATCCGCAGCTGACGGCCGGCCCCGAGGAGTGGCACACGGTGGGACACCTCTACCGTGGGATCGAAGCGGGCCTGGCCCACCTGGTCGATCGCTACGGCGATGCCGCCGTCTTTATCGGGCCGCCGAAGGCCCAGGCCACCACCGAGGTCTTCGAGTGGCCTCAGCTGACTGCCGTGACCGACCTCGCCTCGGCCAGCCGTGCGATCGAGGTGATCGTGGAGCAAGGCGAAGGCGCCCGGGGCGATTGGATCAATTCGCACTTCGGCAAGTTCGTCGGGATCCTGGAGGACTATCTCGCGGTCCGGGCCGTAGATCCGAGCTTCGAACCGGCGCGTCCCGTGCTGCCGGTATTTCTACGACCGCCACCGGATGTCGACGAGCCCGTCCTGATCGCCGATCCACTCACCCGCCGGGTGGCGGATCTCTTCAATGCGGTGTACGAAATCATCCTGCAGCTACAGAGCCGCTACTTCGTCCACCACGGGGAGA
>VBJI01000120.1:0-2616 GCA_005880875.1 Chloroflexota bacterium | reverse complement strand
GCCTGGAAGATCCTGCGCGAGCGGCTGATGACCGTTGGCGACGTCGCCGAGCAGCTCGACCGCGAGCCCGGGCTTACCCCGGTGGCCGGCATGGCCAAGAATTTGCATAGCTTCGCGAGCGACCTCGGCCGGCACCTCGACGCGCGCGCCGCCAAGCTGTCTACTGGCCGATAGCGCCGTCCGTCAGCTCGCGCAGGATATCCGCATGGCCGGCGTGACGGGCCGTCTCCTCGATCATATGCACCATGATCCAGCGGAGGCTGCGCGGTCGATCTTTGTCTTTGGACATCTCGTCCAGTGAGCCGGCTGCGACGATTCGCCTCGACTCCTCGATCTCCTGCTGGTAGAGGGCCGTGACACTTGCGATCGTGTCGGACGGTCCAACCCGGAAATCGATGTCCTGGTCCGGCTCGTCCTCGGGCCAGGGATAGTTCACCGGCTCACCGGCGAAGCTGTGCTGGAACCAACCCCGCTCGACGTAGGCCAGATGCTTGACGACACCCAGCATGGTTGTCGCGGAGGGAACGAGTCGTTGCGATGCCTGCGCATCCGACAAGCCCTCGAGCTTCCAGATCATCGTTTCGCGGTAGCGATCGAGGAAGGCGCTGAGCATCGTTTTCTCGTCGCCGGCAAACGGCACCGCCAGCCGTTGATGCGGCACCACCCGCAGCGCCGTCATCCCATCGTTCCAGCTGGCGAGTGCGCCGTCAGCCGGTAGGCGCGAACCGGCTACGCGAACCCCTTCAGCGTCAGCGATTCCTCCGCCGCCGGCAACGCCTGCTCCGCCAGCCACTCGCGGGTGCGACGATACGCCTCGTCGCTCAGCAACAGCTCCCCTTCGCGGACAGCCGTCTGCAGCCGCGCGGCGAGATTGATGGTCTCGCCCACCGCCGTCACCGACGAGCCCTGGCTGAACTGACCGACCACCGCCGGTCCGACCGCGATCCCAATCCCGACCGGCAGGCCGGCGAAGGCCGCCTTGTCGCGGATCGCGAGCGCGGCCTGCAGCGCCTGAACCGGATGGTCGAGCCGGGCCCCGGTCACGTTGAAGGTCGCCATCACCGCGTCACCGGCATACCGATCGACCAGCCCCTGGTGGCGACGAATCTCGTCCTCGGCCCACCGATAGAACGTGGCGATCTGGTCGGCCAGCTGGTAGGGCGTCTCCCGCGCCGCGAGGGCCGTGTAGCCGCGGACGTCGATGAAGACCACCGTCACCAGCCGCTCGGTCGGCTCCCGGATGCTCGCCGACAGCGGCGCGGCCTCCGCGGCCGGGCGCGGCTCCGGTGCCTCAACGCCCAGCGCGCGCAGCTGCTCGCGGGCATAGCGGGCTTCCAGTCGGTGACCCCGCGCGGCCGCCTCCGTCAGGACGGCCTGCAGCTCGGCTTCGGCGCCCGTCCGGTCACCGGTTTCCGCCATCGCCTGGGCAAACGAGCGGCGCGCCGGCCATGCCTCGTCGAGATACCCGGCCGCTTGCAGTGCCCGTGCGGCGCGCTCGAGTGGTGGGCGAGCGTCCGCCGCGTGACCTTCGGCGAGAAGGATGCGCCCCTGCGCCCTCCACAGCAGCGGATTGGCCTCAAACCCCTCGGTCGCCGCGCTGTTCAGGACCCCTCGCGCGGACGCGGGATCTCCCGCCCGGATGAAGGCTTCGACGGTGCGGCCGATCAGGTAGATCTCGGACCAGAGGCGAGGCGACTCCCTGACGAAGTCGAAAAACTTCTGAGCGTCGGCGCGAGCCGCATCCAGGTCGCCGGCGGCGAGATTCATCGCGAGCCTCGAATAGAGGAGGTACATCACCTCGGACCGCTCCGGACTCGCCGGTTCACGAAGGATGGTTCGACGCGCATCGTCGAGGCGGTCGAGGGCGGTATAGACGTAGGCCAGATCGAGCCGCATCCGCGCGGCGAACAAGGCGTCTCCCGACTCGTCTGCCTGTGGGATGGCCGCCTCGAGCAGCGGCCGCGCCCGCTCTGGTTCGCCGTCCGCCCGGATGGCGAGGAAGGCTTGCATCTGGAGGTACGAGGGATCGCGGGCGCCGCTGGGCTCGAACCGCTCCTGGTAGTGGCGCATTCGCTCCTTCGCCTCGCGCACCCGGGAGTGGTGGAGATTGTCCATCACCGAGTTGTAGAGCGCGACGCCGGCGATCCAGTCGTAGCCTCGCTCGGCGGCCTCCAGGTAACTTCGATCAAGCCACTTGAGGCCTTCTTCGACCTTTCCCATGGCCTCGAGGTTGTCGCCTACGTAGCCGTAGGCAAAAATGCGGGCGGCATCGGCGTCGGCCCCCGCCGCCTCGGCGATCTCGACGGCTCTGGTCGCCAGCTGGGCACCCTGTTCGTGTTCCTTGTTGAAGCCGGCCAAACCCGCCAAACGGACATAGGCGATCGCCAGATCCGGGCTCGGCCCGATCGGTTCGAGGGTCGCCCTCGCCGACTCGTACTCGCGGCGGGCGAGATCGGGGCGGCCCTGTAGCCAGAAGGTCCGGCCGAGCCACAACCGGAAGCCGGCCGCCTCAGAGGTTCGGCCGCATTGCTCCAACCCTTCGATGCCTTGCTCCAGGTAGCGCTGTCCCCGCCGGGTTTCGCCGTCGAAGAAATGGGCTTTGCCCAGTTCGCTGAG
>VBJI01000119.1 GCA_005880875.1 Chloroflexota bacterium | reverse complement strand
GCGGACGATCCAACAGGCGAAGCAGATGAATCTTCAGCCGAAACTCTTCGGCTTCAGCGACGGACCGGGCACCGCCAGCTTTGCCGCCGCCCTGCACAAAGCCGCGAACTACGCGGTTGGAACGACCCAGTGGGTGCCGGCCACCAGGAACCGGATCAGCTACTTTCTGGATAGCTTCCATTACTCATTGGCCTATGCGGCGCAATTCGGCCACCTTCCCGATGAGCACGCGGCCGCGGCCACCGCGGCCTGCCTCACCCTCGAGGTGGCCATCGAAGCGGCCAATTCGACCATCCCCCGGTGGGTGCGCGACGCACTGGCCATCACCGATCTCAACACCTTCTTTGGCGAGGTCAAGTTCGACGATCGCGGGGCGAACTCCGTGAAGCCGGTTTACGTCGAACAGGTCCAGTCCGGGCGCACGGTGCTCGTCTGGCCACCCAACGTGGCGAGCGCCCGACCCCGGTATCCCGATCCGGGCTGGGCAAAGCGCTAAGCCTGATCCATCTCCCTGGCCAGCTGGTCGAGGCCCATGGGACCCAGGTTCAGAGCGCGGGTGTGAAAACCCTTGAGATCGAAATTTGCCCCAGCACGCGCTTTCGCGTCCTCGCGAATCGCGAGCCAGGCGACCTCCCCCACCTTGTAGCAGATGGCCTGGCCCGGCCAGCCGAGATATCGATCCACCTCGCTCCTCAAGAAGTCCTCGGGCTCCCGACCGTGCTCGACGGCAAAGGGCAACATCAGCTCCGGGGTCCAGGTCTCGCCCGGGTGATACTCCTCGTTCGACGGGATCGGCAGCCCGAGATGGACGCCGATATCGACGATGACCCGCATGGCGCGGAAGGCTTGTGCCCGAAGCATCCCGAGCTCGTAATCGGGGTTGTCGAGATAGCCAAGCTCGCCCATGAGGCGCTCTGCGTAGAGGGCCCAGCCCTCGGTGCATCCGGGAATCGCTGCGGCCAGCCGTTGGAACCGGCTGAGCTCGGCCCCTCGGTACGTGAACTGGGCCAGCTGAAGGTGGTGTCCGGGGACGCCCTCGTGATAGGCGGTTGACACCTCGCCCCAGAGGGGAAAGCGCGTCTTCCCCAGCGTGGGATACCAGGTTCGCCCCGGCCGGCTGAAGTCCTCCGACGGCCGGGTGTAGTACATCGCCGCCGCCCCACCTGGTGGCGCGATCATTGCCTCGACCCGCTTGACGGGCTCGGCGATGTCGAAGTGGGTGCCGTCTAATTCGGCGATCGTGCGATTCATCAGGTCTTGCAGCCAGCCTCGGAAGGACTCCACCCCGTCGATCGATCGGGCTGGATCGGTCTCCAGCAGATGGACCACGTCCGCGAGCGATTCACCCGGGCGAATTTGCTCAGCGACCACGACCATCCGGTCCTCGATCTGGTGCAGCTCCTCCCAGCCCCACTCGTAGGTCTCCGCCGGCTCGATATTGGCGCCAAGAAACGCCCGAGCCCAGAGCCCGTAGCGTTCGGCTCCGACGGCATCCTTCGCCGCGGCTTTCGGCGCGTACTCATCACGGAGGAAACGGGCCGCATCCCGATAGGCATTCGTGGCATCCACCGCGGCTGCCTCGAGTCGCTTCTCGAGCGTGCCGTTTGCGGAAGTGACGGCGGCGTATTTCGCGCGCAGCGTCGGAAAAAAGGCCGGACCGCCTTGCCCGCTCCAGGCTTCCCCTTGCTTGGCGCAGGCAAGGGCCTGGCGCCGCGCCGCCAGCACACCACGGTTGACCCCCTCCCGCAATCCCGCCTCGAAGCTGCGCAGCGCCTGTGGGACCCGCTCCATCCGGCTGGCCACCAGTTCCCAGTCGTGCTCCGTGGCCGTGGCCATCAGATCGAAGCACTGCCTGATCGTCTGGAATGGACTGCCGATGACGCGCAGGTCGCGCAGCCGCTCGCCCGCCTGCTCCTGCTCAATCGCGACCTGCAGCCGCTCGCGCATGACCTCGGCCGCGATCCGATCAGCCGTGGTCTGGGTTCGCAGGCCGGACAGTTCGGCGAGGGCCTCGCGATCCAGCGACGCCCGCGCCGCCTGACCATCGGGGGAATAGTCCGTCATTTCGCCCTCGTGCCCGACGACCCCGCGGGACGTCGCCAGGATCGGGTCCAGCACGGCGGATCGATCGACGTACCGGTCCGCCAGCTCGTAGACGGCGGACACGGCGCGGGAGTTAATGGCCGGCGAGCAGCTGGGCCAGGTGAGCCATCACACGCACCCCTGACCCGGTGGGGCCCTTCGGGACAGTTTTCAGCTCGGACGCGTCCTGCCAGGCGCTGCCGGCGATGTCGAGGTGAACCCACGGACGGCCGTCCACGAACTCGCGCAAGAACAGCGCTGCCGTCGTGGCTCCAGCCCAGGGCACCGTCGAGTTCTTGATGTCGGCGATCTCACTCTCGATCAGGCCGTCGTAGTCGGCCCAGGTGGGAAGCTCCCAGATACGCTCGCCGGCGAGATCGGCGGCCCGGCGCACCAGATCCATCAACCCTTGGTCGTTTCCGAAGGCCCCGATGGCGAGCGGGCCGAGCGTGCGCATGATCGATCCGGTCAGGGTGGCGATGTCGACGATGTGGGTCGCGCCCTCGTTGACGGCGTAGGTGATCCCATCCGAGAGGATCAGCCGGCCCTCGGCATCGGTGTTGATGATCTCGATCGTCTTGCCGCCAGAGCCCGTCACGACATCGCCGGGCTTGATCGCCTTGCCCGAGGGCATGTTCTCCGTGGTCGGGACGATCCCGATGACATTGATCTTCGGCTTGAGCTCGGCGATGGCCAGCATGGCCCCGACCACGGCCGCCCCGCCACCCATGTCGGATTTCATCATTTCCATGTTCTGGGCGGGCTTGATCGAAATGCCGCCGCTGTCGAACGTAATGCCTTTCCCGACCAGCGCCAGATTCGGCCCATTCTTGCGACCACCCGAATAGCGCAGGACGATCATCTTGGCCGGCTCGTCCGAGCCGCGCGCCACCGCGAGCAGGGCGCCCATCTTGAGCCGGCGCATGTCGTCGACGTCGAGCACCTTGAGGTCGAGGGCCGTGCCCTTAACGGACTCCTTGACCTTGTCGGCAAACACCGCCGGGGTAAAGGCATTCGCCGGCGCGTTGACCCACTCCCGGATGCGATTCGTGGCGTCCGTCAGCGCGACGGCATCTTTGAGCGCCTGGGTCGCGTTCCTGTCGCCGTTCAGACCGATGAGGCTGAGCGAATCGATCTGGGTGACGGCGTGGTCGTGGCGCGTTTTCAACGATCCGACGTCGAAGTTGCTGAGCCCGATGCCCTCGGTTGCCGCCCGCGCCAGGTCTGCGGCCGACGCCCGGGCGGCCACCTCCTTTGGCAGGACGATGGCCACGCGGCGATGGCCACGCTTGCGCAGCACACGCCCAGCGGCCTGTAACGCATTGCGGAGGCGGACCATGTCGAGCTGGTCGAGCTTGCCGACGCCCACCAGGACCGTCCACTTGCTGGCGGCGTTGTTCAGGTTGTGGACCGGCACCAGCTCCATGAACTTGCCGCGGAATTCCCGATCCTTGAGCAGTTGCCCGATGGCGCCCTTCAGTTTCTTGTCGAGCGCCTGGGCCTCGGCCGGCACGCTCGTCTGGCCTTCAACGATCGGCACGATGAGCGCGTCCGCCTCCGTTTTTTCGGCGGCCGTGTTCAGCAGCCGTGCCTGCATGCCTTCTCCTCTCCCCCTCGGAAAACGATCCGTATTGTACGTGCCCGGCTCGCTCCGTCCGCCTAGCGGGTTTGGGACCCGCCGGCGCGCTTGCGCGCCTGCCGGATGCCGAGTTTTTCCGCGGCCTCGGTGATGGAGTACAGCCGCTCGTCGGTCACGCAGCTCGCCTATCGGGCGGCGGCAGGCTGGCGGAGGCCGGCGAGGGTTTGGCCGGCCAGCTCGATCGCCTCGGGATCTTCGACGTGCGGCATGTTGAAGATCAATCCGTCCAGCCCGGCGTCGAGCAGCTTCTGGGCCTCCTCCGCAACGCGATCCGGGCCGCCCGCGATGAACACGGTGCGAACCCGTTCCCGGTCAACGCCCGGACGGGCGAGGAGCTGCTCGTAAACGCGCCGAGCCTCGTCATCCGTCTTGCGAATGATCAGGCTGCCCAATCGGGTCTTCACGATCGTGCCAGGATCCCGGCCCAGTGCCTCGCAATGACGTGCGAGCACCTCCATCTTGTGCCTGATCGTCGGGACGTCACCAAAGATGTTGCACATGTCCGCGTACTGCGCGACCAACTTCAGCGTGCGCTGTTCTCCTCCCCCACCGATCAGGATCGGCGGACCGTTCTTCTGGACGGGTCGAGGAAAATTCAGCGCACCATCAATGCGGTAGTAGCGGCCCTCGAAGGTCGGCGCCTCCTCCCTGAACATCGCCCGGCAGATCTGAAGCGCTTCTTCGAGACGGCTCAGCCGTTCACCGACCGGCGGGAACTCGTAACCATAACCGCGATGTTCGTCCTCGTTCCAGGCGGCGCCGATACCAAGGATCGCGCGTCCGGCGGAGACGATATCGAGGGTGGTGACCACCTTCGCCAGGAACGCCGGGTTGCGATAGGTCACGCCCGTCACGAGTGTGCCCAGCCGGACTTTCTTCGTGCGCGCCGCGAGCCCGGCGAGCACCGTGTAACCCTCGAGCATCGGCTCAGTGGGTGGTCCGATGCTCGACAGTTGATAGAAGTGATCCATGACGAAGACCGAATCGAAGCCGGCCCGCTCGGCGGTGGTCGCGAGCATGGCCACGTGGTCGAACAGGCGGTCGTTCGTCACACCGGGGAAAGTGAAATTGGGAATCTGCAATCCGAGCAGCTTCATCGCCTCACCTCATCGGTACTATAGCTGCGGCATGGAGGAGCTACGACCACCGGTACGGTGCCCACATTGCAATGGGGAGCCCAACTGGCAGGAGGTGCGGCAGCCGTCGGTCAGTGAGGACCCGCGGTCGCGGCTGGGAGTCCACCCGTTGCTCGGCTGGCGCTGCAACCTCGTCCCCTATTTCCTTCCCGTCTCCCAATGGGAGAGCTGACCGAACGCATCGCGCCGGTGGCGCCGGGGGCCGCCATCATCGAGGTGGAGGATCTCGTCAAGCGATACCGAAAGGGCAAGACGAATGCGGTCGACGGGATCTCCTTCTCGGTGCGGTCGGGTGAGTTCTTTGCGCTTCTCGGGCCGAACGGCGCCGGCAAAACGACCACAATCTCGATCCTGACGACAACCCTGATCCCCACTTCTGGCAGGGTGCGGATCGGCGGCAATGACGTCGTCACCCAGGCGAGCTCGGTTCGGCGCCAGGTTGGGATCATCTTTCAAAATCCGAGCCTCGACATGAACCTGACCGGTGAGGAGAACGTTCGATTTCACGCCGTGCTCTACGGTCTCTATCCCTACCGCCCGCAATTCCGTCTGATGCCGACGGCCTACCGGCAGCAGGTGAGAGAGCTGGCGGCCCTGCTGTCGATCGAGGCCGACATCTTCCGGCCAATCAAGGTGCTCTCCGGAGGTACCCGCCGAAAGCTCGAGATCATTCGAAGCCTGATGCATCGCCCGGCCGTGCTCTTCCTCGACGAGCCGACTCGCGGACTCGACACGAACGGCCGCCGCAATCTGTGGGAGTACCTTCGCGGCGTCCAGGCCGCGGGGACGACCGTCTTTCTGACGACCCACTACCTGGAAGAGGCGGAAGCCGCCGACAGCGTCTGCATCATCAACAGGGGCCGGATCGTATCCTTCGGCCCACCATCGCGGATCAAAGCCGAGCTGGTTAGCGAGCATGTCCTCATCGATGCCGACGACCGTGACCGGCTTCGCGCCGAGCTCGTGACCCGCGGCGTGGCCTTCGCCGAAACGCCCCTCTTCAAGATCAAGCTGGACGGCCGCAGCGCGCACCAGCTCCTCAAAGCGATCGACACCCCGCTTTCGGTGGTGGCCATCCACCAGCCCTCGCTGGAGGACGCCTACCTCTCGATCATCGGGAAGATCGATGACTGAGCTGGGGCCGGTGCTGGCCATCGCCCAACGCGACCTGATGAAGCTGCTGCGCGACCGGCCGCGGATGGTCACCACGCTGGTATTTCCCCTGCTTCTGATCGGCGTGCTCGGTGGCAGCCTGCAGGCCAACCTCGGCCGCCACCTCGGCTTCGATTTCCTCGCGTTCACCTTCACCGGCGTGTTCGGACAGACGCTCTTTCAGACCACGGCGCAGGGCGTGATCTCGATGATCACGGACCGCGAAAACGATTTCAGCCAGGAGATGTTCGTTTCACCGATCTCGCGCTACTCGATCATCGTCGGGAAGATCCTGGGCGAATCGCTGGTCGCCCTTCCCCAGGCGGTCGCCATCATCGCCTTCGCGCTGATCGTCGGCATCCGCGCGTCGGCGGCACAGTTCGGCGGCCTGGTGGTCGTCGGGCTGCTGATCTGCCTGCTGGGTGGGGCGTTCGGAATCCTGGTGCTCTCCAACCTGAGCAGCCAGGAGATGGCCGGCCAGATCTTCACCTTCGTCATGCTGCCGCAGTTCTTCCTCGCGGGGATCTTCAACCCGATCAAAGTTCTCCCGCCGTACCTCGACATCCTCTCCCGGATCGCCCCGATGCGCTACGCGGTGGATCTCGGTCGGGCCGCCTTCTATGCCGGGCGTCCGGAATCCGCGCGGGTGGTGCTGGACTCCCCCGTCGTGGACCTGGCGGTCATCGGGGGGATGTTCACCGTTTTCCTCATCGTTGGCACCGCCCTGTTCGTTCGCAGCGAGCGAAATCGCTAGGCATCGACGACGAGGCCCTGCAGGGGGCCGAGCAGCAGCCCCGACCGACGGGAGACTCCCGGCAGCGTCGTCAGCCGGTGCGTCAGCCGTCCGCCCCTGGCGCGCCGCTCCGCCTGTGCTTCCGCGGTCGGCTTCCAGATCGTGTCGATGACCGTCGTGGGGTCGCCGCTGACATCCTCACGGCTGCGCTCGAGATGGCCGGCCCACAGCCGCAGGCGAGTGTCGCGGATCAGGGCGGAATCGCAGGTCACGACATTCATCTCCGTGTCGTTGAAGAGCGAGTGCTCGTTCAGATTGGCCGAGCCGATCGTCATCCAGGCGTCGTCCACGATGCCG
>VBJI01000181.1 GCA_005880875.1 Chloroflexota bacterium | reverse complement strand
GCTCTGCCTGGACTGGCGGCGCTCTCGCAGTTCGAGGCGGTGCGCCTCTTCATCGAGCGCGCGGTTGCGGTGAAGCCCGATTTCCAGGCGACGAACGAGAACGCTCCTGCCATCGCCGGCATCTGCGAGCGCGTCGACGGTCTCCCACTGGCGATCGAGCTGGCCGCGGCTCGAGTCAAGCTGTTTTCGCCGCAAGCTCTGCTGAGCCGGCTGGAGAAATCGCTCAGCGCGCTCGGCAGCGGGGGACGAGACGCCCCGGCCAGGCAGCAAACCCTTCGCGGCGCAATTCTCTGGAGCTACGACATGCTCGGCGCCGGCGACCGTCGGCTGCTGGCACGCGTGTCGGTCTTCGCCCGCGGTGGCAGCCTTGAACAACTTGAAGCGGTTGGCGGCCCAGCGGAAGACGGTCGCGCGGATGTCGTCGAATCTCTCGATCAATTGGCAGACCAGAGCCTGCTGCGCCGCCTACCTGACTTCGACGAGCCACGGTTCCTGATGCTGCAGACGATTCGTGATTTCGCCACGGAGCGGCTCGAAGAAAGCGGCGAAGCCCCCCTGATTCGGGATCGTCATTTGAAGGCCTTCATCGCGCTGGCGCAGCAGGCGCAGCCACATCTCTATGGTCCACAGCGAAAAGAGTGGCTTGACCGGCTCGAGGAGGACCACGACAACTTCCGCGCGGCACTGGAATGGGCGGTAACCTCGGGCAACGCCCAGGACGCGATGCGCCTCAGCGCCGCGTTCTGGCGCTTCTGGCAGATGCGAGGTCACCTGCACGAAGGCCGCCGTCGCATGGACGACGTCCTCGCCATGCCCGGCAGTGGCGAGTTTCCACAGGAACGACTGGCTGCGCTCGAAGCCGCCGGCGGACTCGCCTACTGGCAAGCGGACATGCGGGTCGCCCAACGCTTCTACGACGAATGTCTC
Source organism: Chloroflexota bacterium (assembly GCA_005880875.1). GTDB lineage: Bacteria > Chloroflexota > Dormibacteria > CF-121 > CF-121 > CF-13. The sequence continues at coordinate 23,546 of VBJI01000181.1, read as the reverse complement.
GAGCTGACCCGGAAAATGGGCGATGACCACGCCCTGGCCAATGCCCTCTACAATGCGGCGTTCCCCCGGGTGGTCAGCCGCGAGGCCATCGCCGAAGCCAAACCCATGCTCGACGAGGCCCTGCCGCTTTTCCGCAAACTCGGCGACCAGACGGGGGTCGCCAGGGTCCTCTGGGGAATTGGCAATGCGCTGTTCTTCGGGAAGGAGTTCGCCAACGCACGGCCGGTGCTGGAAGAGGCAGTGGCACTAAATCGCTCGCTCGACGATCAATTCGGCCTGGGCTGGTCCATTCACACGCTCGGCCTGGTGACATTCAATCTTGGCGACATGCAGCGAGCACGCGGCTGTTGGCTTGAAGCCATTCAACTCTTTGCCGCCGCCGGCGATGTGCCGGGGATCGTCCTGCAGCTCGACAATCTCTCTGCACTGGCGCGCGAGGCTGGCGATTTCCAACGTGCCGGCCGGCTATGGGCTGCGGCGAGTGCGCATCAGATCAGCAGCGGCACCGGCCTCGGGCGTCTTCTTCGTGAAGAGGAACGCCGCTCAGGCCGTGAAGGGCTCAACGACGAGGAAGCGGCGCGAGTCTCGGCCGAGGGGCAGGCAATGAGCCTCGAGCACGCCGTGGCCTACGCACTGGAAATCGGGCAGGGACAAGCGGGAGCGCTGTCGTGACTGAGCGGGTCGACGCGGTGGTCCTCGGAATGGGGGTCGGCGGTGAGGAGGTCGCCGGTTGCCTCGCCGAAAACGGGCTGAACGTCGTCGGCATCGAGAACAGCCTGGTGGGCGGGGAGTGTCCCTACTTCGGCTGCATTCCGACCAAGATGATGATCCGTGCCGACGACCTGCTCGCCGAGGGTCGTCGGATTTCCGGATTTGCCGGAGACTCGAGCGTGACGCCGGACTGGGGGCCGGTCGCGCGCCGGATCCGGAAGGAGGCGACCGACAACTGGGACGACCGGGTCGCGGTCGAACGGTTCGAGCGCAAGGGTGGTCACTTCGTTCGCGGCACGGGCAAGCTGGCGGGGCCAGGAAAGGTCTCGGTCAACGGCACCGTGTACGAAGCGACCCGAGCGATCGTGATCGCAACCGGCACGTCGCCCGCTATCCCGCGTATCGCTGGCCTTAGTGAGGTCCCCTACTGGACGAATCGCGACGCGGTCAAGGTCGAGCGACTGCCCGCGAGCCTCGCCATCCTCGGTGGGGGCGCCATCGGCGCTGAACTGGGTCAGGCATTCGCCCGGTTCGGCGTCAAGGTCACGATCGTCGAGGGGATGAGCCGGGTGCTGGCGATGGAGGAGCCCGAAGTCAGCATGGTTCTGGCGGACGTGATGCACCGAGACGGCATCGAGCTGCGCGTGAACGTTCACGCGAAATCGGTGGAGCGGACAGTGGGTGGCGTGCGCGTCAACCTCGACGACGGGGAGCAGGTCGCGGCGGAAATCCTGCTGATCGCGACCGGCCGCCGGACCAACCTCAATGACATCGGCCTCGAGACCGTCGGCCTCGACCCCTCCGCGCGGTTTCTCCAGGCTGACGACCACCTGCGTGTGGGCGAGCGAATGTGGGCTATCGGCGATGTGACCCCCAACGGTGGCTTCACCCACGTGGCGATCTACCACGCGGACATCGTGTTCAACGACATCCTGGGCAATCCCGCGCCGGGTGCGGACTATCGGGCGAAGCCCCGGGTGACGTTCACCGACCCGGAGGTGGGCGTCGCCGGCCTGACGGAGGAGCAGGCGCGCAAGCAGGGGATCAACGTCCGCACCGGGATCCAGAAAGCCTCGGTCACCTCCCGCGGTTGGATCCATGGGCCCGGCAACGACGGCCTGATCAAGGTGGTGGAAGATCGCGATCGCGGGGTGCTAGTGGGCGCCACCACGATGGGCCCGCGCGGTGGCGACATCCTTGGTATCTTCGAGCTGGCAATCAAGAACCAGGTCCCAACCGATGACCTGCGTCACCTGATCTACGCCTATCCGACGTTTTACCGCGGGGTCGGCGAGGCGGTACGCAAGCTGGGCAGCGACGACGTCCACATGCCGATGCGTTAGGCGAAGGTGAGCTCGACCTGGGCGTGGCTCGTTGCCCAGCGCAGGTCGAACTGCCAGCAGCCGGCGGTGGGGACGTCAACATACGACGGGTAGATCTCGCCGGGGCCGGAATTATCCGGCTGAATTTCGTGAATGGCTGGGATCGCCGCCCCCAGCGGATGGCCGTCGATGGTCAGCGGACCGTCTCTTGGCGTCCGAACCACCCAGAGAATCTTGTTGGCCGGATTGTCCGGATGTCCGGCGCGCAGCGGATTCGCGAAGAGAAACCCGGCCGCCAGCGGCGGCTGGGCGATGACGTATGGCACGCCGCTGGGGTTGTTGTGCCCACCGGCGTCCTCCAGCCAGGTCGGGATCGAGCCACGAAGGGCGGCCGTCGATCCGCACCCACCCGCGACCGCGACCGGGCTGGCGGCCGGCGTCGATACGGACGCGGACGTGACCGGCGGGCGAGTCGCTCCCTCAGCAGTGCACGCCGTCAGGGCGAGCGTAACGACCGTCGCCAGCACCAGCCTCACACCAGGACCTACCCGGCATGACCTGCTTCGGTTCCACCCGCGACCTCGCGCAGCCGTCCGGTGTACTGGGACCAGCCGTCGGTATGGGTGCGACGCTCGCCCTCGTTCGGCAGCCCGAGGTGCCGGAGGCGCAACAGGGTGGCGCCCCGCTCGGGCGTTAGCGTGATCTCCACCGTGGTCGAGCCTGGCGGCACGGTCGGGTGACCGTCCCAGCCCCAGCTCATCACCAGGCGGTGCGGCGGTTCGACCTGCTGGTATTCGCCGGCCGCGATGTGCACGCCGTCCACGTCGATCCGGTAGCGCCCGCCGGGTCGCGCGTCCAGCTCGGCGCTCACCCCCATCCACCGGGTGAACCGCGCGCTGTCGGTGAGGTAGGCAAAGACGATCTCCGGCGGGGCCTCGATCCGCTGAGTGATCTCGATGGCGCCGGTGACGTCCTCAATCATTTCGCCGCCTTCGGGTGCGCGCTTCCTGTTCCGCCGCCTGCTTCAAGCGGCCCAGGTCTCTGGTCCACATCTGTCGCAGGATGACCTCGAGCGGGCCCAGAGCGCGGCGGTCCACCCGGTAGTAGCGGTGAGTCCCTTCGCGACGCTCGACCAGCAGCCCCGAGTTCTTCAAGACTCGTAAGTTCTGGGAGACCGCGGGCCAGCTGACGTCGGAGGCGGCCGCGATGTCGCCCGCCGACCGTTCCGCTTCCCAGACCAGGCGCAGGATCTGGCGCCGCCGGGGGTTGGCGATCGCCTCCATGGCATTCTCGAGGGCGACCGGGCGATGTTGAGTTCGCACTTGCATTACCGAGCTTGACTATTTAAGCTATTGATTAATTAAGCCTTTCCTTTAGGAGGATGCTAACATGGCCGCTCCGCTCGTGCACCAGGTGAACGTCAAGGCGACGCCGGAAACGATCTACAGAGCCATCTCGACGGCCGGTGGCCTGCAGGCCTTCTGGACCTCAGACAGCAAAGCCGAGCCGAAAGTCGGCTCCATCGCGAGCTTCGGATTCGGCGGCCCGACCCAGCGGATGCGGATCGATGAGCTGGTCCCCGGCAAACGGGTGAAGTGGACCGGCCTCAACGATTTTCCGAACTGGGACAAGACCACGGTCAGCTGGGATATCGCGGCCGCCGAGAAGGGCGAGACCAGCGTCACCTTCCGGCACGCCGACTGGCCGGCCACGGTCTCGCAGGATGACCTCGGCTCGATCAACTACACGTGGGGCTTGGTCGTCGAGCGGTTGAAGCAATACGCGGAGAGCGGCAAGCCGAATCCGCTCTTCGCCTTCGCCACCCGATAGCGTCACTCCAGGAGGTCAGCGGCGAGGCCGATCGCGGCCTCGACGCTGGCCACGCGGTTGGCGGCCCGCCCGCCCGGCCAGCGAAACTCGCGGACCTCGGTGCGGCCATCGACGGCCACCCCGATGTAAGTGAGACCGACGGGTTTTCCTTCCTGGCTCTGTGGACCGGCGATGCCGGTGACGCTGATCGCCAGGCCGGCGCCAAAGAGCCGGAGCGCGGCCTGGGCCATCAGGCGGGCGGTCGTCTCGCTGATCACCCCATCCCGGCGGATCACGTCTTCGGGCACGCCCAGGAGATCCATCTTCTTATCCGTCCGGTAGCTGACCACGCCACCCAGAAACCGGGTGGACGCTTCGGGCAGGTCCGCCAGCGCGGCGGCCAACAGGCCGCCGGTCATCGACTCGGCGACCGCCACCGTCAGATCCCTGGCCTTCAGCGCCCGACCCAGGCGCCCGAGCTCCGCCCCGACCGGCGCGCCGGCATCCATCAACGTGGGACCGACCTTATCAGGTTGCCGGCTAGCGTTCTTGACGTAACACAACCCCGCGCCACCTGCGGTAATCTTGGCGGCTGTATGGTGCCGTCTTGGTTCAGGGGCGAGCCGTGGCGGTAGCCCGGACGCCGCGGCCGGCGGATCCGGACGGCGACTTCAGCGAACTTATCGAGATCGCCCTCGACGTCGTCGGCTCGCTCCAACCGCGGGAGGTGATCGCCCGCATCCTGGAACGGGGGCTGCACGCGCTCCATGCCGACCGCGCCACCCTGTCCAGCCTGGTCGACAAGCACGTGGTGATCGAGGCGACCTACGGCCGGGCCGGCGCCCTGACCTGGGTCGGCCAGCGCTACTCGCTCGACTATTTCGCCGGCCAGCCGCTGGTCAAAAAGGCCATCGAGACGTTGAAACCGACCTTCGGCGGGCGGCTGGCCATCGACCAGGCGGCCCCCGAGTTCCGGCAGGCGCTGGCGGACGTGCAGCATGTCGCCGTACTCCCGCTGGTGCATGGCGGCAAGGCCATCGGGATGCTGGTCTTGAGCCGGTACCAGGACCGTCCATTCACAGGGCACGAGGTGCAGGCGCTCACGCTCCTCGGCGCCATCTCCGGGCTGGCCCTGCGCAATGCGCGCCTCTACGAAGAAGGCGAGGCCGCCCGCAAACGCGCGGACGAGACGGCGGCCAGGTTGAAGGCGGCGGTGGATGCGGCAGAGGACGTGGCCGGCCAGGTGCACCTCGACCAGGTGCTGGGGCGTCTGCTGCGACGGGCCGTCGAGTCCGTCGGTGCAGATGGCGGCTCGGTCGCCCGACTCGACGGATCGACGATGGTGCTCGAATCCACCACCAGCGGCGAAGGGGTTGGTACCCGCTGGGCCCTCATGCCGAAGGTGCTGGCCGACGCCAAAAAAGGCAAAGCCGTCCAGCTCTCGGCCAGCGAATATACGGGCGCCCCGGAAGGCCTGGAAACCATCGTCCAGCCATTCCGCCGCTTCCTGGTGGCGCCGCTGGCCATTGGGGGCGAGACGATCGGCTTGCTCGCTCTGGGTCGTCACCTGGACGAGCCCTTCGATCCGGTGGCGGTGCAATCGCTGCAGCAGCTTTCCACCCTGGGCGCCCTGCTGTTGCGTAATGCCCGTCTGATGGCGCAGACCCAGGACGCGGAGCGAGCCAAGAGTGAGTTCATGAGCATCGCCGTCCATGAGTTGCGCGCGCCGTTGACCGTGACCGGCGGCTACCTCGAGATGGCGCTCGAGGGCGGATTCGGGGAGTTGCCGAAGGGATTGACGGAGATCCTGAGCATCGCCCTGCGCAAGACGGCAGAAGCAAAGACCCTGGCCGACGAGCTGCTCACCGTGGCGCGGCTCGAAGGTCGCGTCCTGACGGCCAGGTCGGAGTCGTTTTCGCTGTCCGATGCGCTGCACGAAGCGGTGGCGCGGGCCCGGCCGCGCGCGGAGCTGGTCAAGGGAACGATCAGGTTCGAGGCCGGTACGGACCTTCGCGTCCTGGCCGACCGAAGCATGGTCGGCAAGATCGTGGACAACCTGCTGAACAACGCGCTGGCCTACAGCGAACATCCACCGGCGGTCTCCATCGAGGTGCGCCGCGAAGCTGACCAGGTCGCGGTTTCGGTCAACGACAACGGCATTGGGGTTTCTGCGCTGGACCAGGGTCGGATCTTCGCCAGGTTCGCGCGCGGTACGGACCGGCGGGTGCTGGAGAAGCCGGGAACGGGCCTCGGTCTCTACCTCAGTCGCGGCCTCGCCGAGCAGATGGGCGGGTCGTTGATGCTGGCGGCGAGCCAGCCCGGGGAGGGCTCGACGTTCGTGCTGCGACTCCCCGCCGGTTAGGCGAGGGTCTGGAGCAGCCGGCGCGAGCTCGCACTGACCTCGTGCACGGCGGCGTCGAACGCAGGCGTGTTCACCCGGGACGGGACCCGGTAGCCGCTGATCTTCCGGACGAACTGCAGCGCGGCGTCATGGATTTCCTGCTCGGTCGGCGTCCCCTCACGTCGGCGCAATGTCTTGATGCTTCGGCACATGGCGCTCAGTTTCGCATGTTCATGCGCTAGGCTGGACGGCGTCGACGCCGACATCGCCGTGATTGGCGCGGGCCCCGCCGGGGCCGCCACCGCCCTCTTTGCCGCCCGGCGCGGCCACCGAGTCGTGATTCTCGATAAGGAAAGCTTTCCACGCGACAAACCGTGCGGCGAAGGCCTGATGCCTAACGGGCTCGGGACGCTGCGCGCGCTCGATGTGGCCGGCCTCACGCGAGAGGCGCCGCCCCTCAATGGGATTCAGTTTGGCCTCCCGCACGCGCCGCCGGCCGTGGTCGCCTTTCCGGAGCATGGCGGCGAGCGCTCGGGGCTTGGCATCCGCCGTCTCGACTTCGACGCCCGGCTGGTGAGCGCGCTCGACCGTGAGCCGCGCATCCGGTTCCACCCGCGAACCGAGGTGCGTGCCGTCAGCTACGCGCCAACCGGCGGACCAACCGTGGTCACCTCAGACGGCGAACTCCGCGCCGGTCGGGTGGTGATCGCCGATGGACTGCGCTCATCGCTCCGACATCGGCTGGGCTGGACCGTCGGGCCCCGTCCGCCGCATCGCTACGGCATCGTCGCCCACTGGCAGGTCGACGGTCCGCTCGACCCCTGGGTGCGCATCACCTTCGCCGATGGGCTGGAGGTCTACGAGGGTCCGGTCGCCGGCCGCCAGCGTATGGTCGCCCTGCTCTGCTACCAGGCGCGGATGCGTGAATTCGGCGGGCGACTGGAGGCTCGCTACCGCGAGATCGTGGAGGCGATCCGTCCGGGGCTGCGGCACGCGGAGCGGGTCGGCCCGGTCTACGCCGTCGGGCCATTCTGGTATCGGGCGTCGACGGTGGCCGCGCACGGTGTCTTCCTGGTGGGCGATGCCGCCGGCTTTACCGACCCGATCACCGGCGAAGGCATCGCCGCCGGTCTGCGCCAGGCGAGAGCCGTGGTGGACGCGTTGGATTCGCCGACGCCGGAGCGCGTTTACCGGGAGGCGCACCGGCGCCTGACGAAGGACCCGCGCCGCGTCGCATCCTTACTACTGCGGCTGAGCCGCACGCCGGCGCTGGTGGCCCGCGGGATCCGCTCCCACGAGCGCGCCCCGCAAACCCTGTCGACGCTGCTCGGGATCGGCTTCGGCTACTGGGGCTTCAACCGCATTACGCCGCGCGAGTGGATCCGGCTGTTCACCGGCCGTTGAGCGCCCGGGGAATGAAGCGCGGCTTCTCCCCCATCCGCTCCCGGTATCCCGGGATCGACATCAGCAGGGCCTCCTCTTCGACGATCCGCCGGCCCAGCAGCCACGCATTCGCGCTGCCGAGCACGATCGCACTGGCATAGGCGCCGCCGATCAGCGGCAGTCCGAGGAATTCGAGGCCGAGCGCGACGTAGTTCGGATGACGGATCCAGCGATATGGCCCGCGGTCGACCACCTGCAGGTCGCTCGGCACCACGGCCCGCGCGTTCCACGCCTCGCGGAGCGTCCCCAGCACGCTCAACCGGAGCGCAACCGCACCGAGCGCGGTGACCCATCCAAGTGAGGCGACGAGGCGCGGCGGCGGGCGCCGCCGGCGCCAGCGTTCGAGAGCGGGCAGCGTGAACAGGGCAAGATTGACAGCGGCGATCCCCGGCCAGACGGACCGGCCAGCCTGTGGCGCGTCCGGCTGGCGCTGATGAATGATCCGCTCGTTGCGCTCGGAGTAGAGCAGCTCGATCAGGCGCTGGGTCGCAAACACCATCAGGACGCCGGCGTACCCGAGGGCGGTCACGGGCTGAGCCGCAGCAGCGCGAGCTCGATCGACAGCCCCGGTCCAAACGCGATGGCCAGCACGCGACCGGTCGCCTCGCGGCGCCGCAGCGCGTCGAGCACGAAGAAGATGCCGGCACTCGACGCATTCCCATAGTCGTCGAAGACCTGCCGTGAGGTGCGCAGTGCCTCAGGCCGCAGGCCGAGCGCGCGCTCGACGGCGTCGAAGATGCGCGGTCCGCCGGGATGGGCCGCGACCAGGTCGACGTCCGCCAGCGTCAGCCCGGCGCGGCTGAGAAACGACCCGACGGCCCGGCCGAGGTGTTGCTCGACCACCCGCGGCAGCTCGCGGCTCAACACCACCCGGAGTCCTCCGTCGCGGAGCTCGTAACCGAGATGTCGGGCGCCACCGGGAACGAGCGCCGTGCCGCACTCGTCGACGAGGCAGCCGGCCGGTGCTTCGGCGGCCCGCACGACCGCCGCCCCGGCGCCGTCGCCAAAGACCATGGCCGCGACCAGGTTGTCGACGGAATGGTCGTCGGCCTGAAACGTCAGCGAGGGCAGCTCGACGGCGAACAGGAGGACGGCCCGATCGGGGTAGGCCCGCACGTAGTCGAGCGCGCGCGCCAGGCCGGCGATCCCGCCGCCGCAGCCGAGCTCGGTAATGGGAAGGCGGGCGACGACCGGATCGAGGCCGAGGATTGGAATCAGCTCGGCGTCGAGCGACGGGAGCACGACGCCGGTGCACGACACCCCGATCACCAGCCCGATGTCCGATCGATCGACTCCACCGCGGTCGAGGGCTTCGCAGCAAACCCGCCGGGCCAGCACCCGGCCATGCTCGAGGTAGGCATCGGTCTGCCGGCTCTGGCTGCGCGGCGTCATCAGCGAGCTCAACGGTTCCGCAAAATATCGGGTTCGGGCTCCCTCGAGACCGGCAGGCCGAGGCATCCGGCGGCCACGCACCTTGCCCACCGCATCCCAAACCTCATCAGACGTTGCGGTGATGGCAGGAACGGAGGTGGCGATGGTCGTGATCCGAGCCTGGATCCCGGGAGCGGGCTGGATCGCCATCAAGCTGATGCTAGGCTGGCCGCATGGTCGTCCGCCCGGCCAAGCACGAAGATCGTCCGCAGCTCATGACGTTGCTCAGAGGCTACTTTGCCTTCTATCGGACCCCCGTTCCCGGCGCGAAGCTCGAGGCCCTGCTCGATGCGCTCGAACGCGATTCCGATCGCGGCGTGCAGCTGGTCGCGGACGCGGACGGGCGGCTGCAGGGTTTTGCCTCGCTCTATGCCTGCTTGGACACGCTGGTGGCCGACCGCATCCTGGTGATGAACGACCTCTTCGTGGAACCCGGCGCTCGTAATGGTGGCATTGGCGCGGCGCTATTCGACGCCAGCCTGGCATACGCTACGGAACATGGTTACGCGCGCCTCGACTGGGTCACCGCGGCCGACAATCACGACGCCCAGCGGTTCTACGAGCGGCACGGCGGCCGGCGCGGCCCCTGGGTCTCGTACAGCCGCGTTCCCGGGAGCCGCTCCTAGGCGCTCTTTCGCTTTCGCCGGTGTGCCGGCTTGGCCCGATGTTTCGAAGTCCGGCGCGCCTGTTCGACGCTCGCCTGCAGCGCGGCCATCAGGTCCGGAACGCCGCTGCCGGTGAGCACCTCCGGCGCCGCCGGCCGGGCGGAGGCGGCCCGGCCCTCGATCAGCGCGGTCAGCCGCTGCCGGTACGCATCCGGGTAGCGCTCAGGCTCGAACGGCCCCGCCAGCGTGTTGATCAGGAGGGCCGCCATCTCCCGCTCCTTCTTGCGCAGGTCGTGTGGCGCCGCCGGTTCCAGCTCGGCTGCGGGCAGGATCTCGTCCGCGTAAAACATTGTGGCGAGCACCATCACCCGGCCGTGCGGCCGAAGCGCCGCCAGGTAGCGCTTGCGGCGGAGCACGAACCAGCAAATCGCCATCCGCTTCGTTTCTCGCATCGCATCGACGAGCAGGCCGAAGGCGCGCTCATGATCGCCCTCCGGGACGGCGTAATAGCTGGTCTCGTAGTAGATGGGGTCGATGGCGGCGGCATCGACGAATTGTTCGACGTCGATCGTCCGGCTCCGCTCGGGGGCGAGCTCAGCGAGCTCCTCGCGGCCGACGGTCACATAGCGGTCTCTGGTGACTTCGTAGCCCTTGACCACGTCCGCCGCCGGCACGGGATGCGCCGGCTGGGCTTCGTCGGCCTTGGACCACTGGCGTCCTTGAGGCTCGGCCGCCGCGATCCGCGGAACTGGCTGATCCGGGGACGGGCCCGGCGCCGGGCGTGCCGTTTCCAGCGGAGTGCGCCAGGGCGCGGGCTCGATGACCTTTTGATGGCGGATTCGCTGCCCGCTCAACCGGTCGAGCTCGTGGAAGCGCACGTCTTTGCGCCGGGTCGCCGGGTACAAACGAACCGGCACGCTGACCAGGCCGAAGCTGATCGTCCCCGTCCAGACTGCCCGCGGCATCCTGCTCGAATTATCGCGCCGATCGGCGTAGCATGGGGAGCAGATCGAGGAGGTGGCAGCGATGCTCAAAGGTGCGCGCGCGCAGACGGCTCTTCCAGCCCAGGATCTCGACCGGGCAAAGGCGTTCTACCGAGACAAGCTGGGGCTCGAGCCGTTCGACGAAGATGCCGGCAACGTCCGGTTTCGGGTGGCTGGCGGCAACGAGTTCAACGTCTTCCGGACGATGGGCGCGCCGTCCGGGACGCATACCCAGATGGCCTTCATCGTGGAAGACATCGTCGGCGAGGTGAAGGAGCTCAAGTCCAGGGGCGTGACGTTCGAGGAATACGACTTCCCCGGGCTCAAGACAAAGGATGGCATCGCCGAAGGTGGCGACGCCAGGGTGGCCTGGTTCAAGGACAGCGAGGGCAACTTGCTGAACATCGTCCAGCCGGCGCGGGTTCCGGCCGGCCGCACCGCCTGACGCCCATCCCGGGGTTAGGCGATGCGCGGATCGAAGCGACGATTCCGGTGCAGGACCTGGAGCGCGCTCGGGCGTTCTACGCCGAGAAGCTCGGGCTGACGCCGACCAGCGAAGGGCGGATCGGCATCCGCTATCAGCTGGCGGACGGGACTCGGTTCCGGCTCTTCAAAAGCTCGGGCACCTCCGCGGCCGCGTTCACCCAGATGGCGTTTATGGTGGACGACATCGCACCGTTGGTGACGCAGCTGAAGTCTCGCGGCGTCCGCTTCCAGGAGTACGACGGCCCCGGCCTGCGCAGTGGATGGCGTGGCGGACGTCGGCTATGCGAAGGCGGCGTGGTTCAGGGACAGCGAAGGAAACCTGCTGGGGATCGGCCAGGTTTACTGAGCGCTCCGAGCTAGGCCGCCACGTTCGCCTGGGCCGCCTGGTTCGCCTCCATCGGAAAGCCCGCCGCGCGCCAGGCCGGAAGGCCGCCGACCAGCATCCATGCGTCGTAGCCTTGCCCGCGCAGAACGCGAGTGAGCCGGGCGCTGGCCTCCTCATCCGGGCAGGTGCAGTAGGCGATGATGGTCTTGTCGCGCGGCAGGTCGGGGAGATCGCCGAGCAGGTCGGCGGCGTGCCGATTGCGGTCGAGAATCTCCTTCGGCGATAGCCACAGGGCTCCCGGAATCCGCCCTCTGACGGCGGAGCCGATCAGTGGCGACGTGAGGTCGATGACGACCGCGTCGCCGGCCTCGATGCTGTGCCGGGCCGCGGCGGGGTCGATCCGGTAAGGACGTGCATCCATGGTTTCTCCTCCAATGGTTGTCGAGCTCATTGAACCATTCACTGACTGAGTAAACCATCGGCCGGGCGGGTATATTCCATTGGTGAGCACGAAGATCGAGCGACAGCCGGCGGAAGCCCTCTGGGCGTTGCTGCGCGACAACGCCTTCACCAGCCTGCGGGACGACTTCACCAGCCGGGTATCCGAGTGCGCCCTGTCGCTCTCCCAGGGCAAGCTGCTCCGCGAGCTGGCCCGCCCGCAGTCGCAGCGCGAGCTCGCCCGGCGGCTGCACTACGACCCGTCGAACATCACCGCGCTGGCGGACTCACTCGAGGCGCGCGGTTTGCTCGAGCGCCGTTCCGATGCCTCCGACCGACGGTTCCGCCTGCTGGCCCTGACCACGGAGGGTGAGCGGCTGCGGTCATCGCTGGAGGATCGGCTGGCCCAGCCGCCGGCGTTCCTGAACCGGCTTACGCCCGCGGAGCAGCTGCAGCTGCTCGATCTCCTGGGCAAGGTCTTCGACAGCCCGAAGCGGCCTCGTTAGCGGCGCGAGTCGCACGACCTCAGAGCGATCGCCCGTTCGGCTTCTTCGATGAGGCGGTCTTCGTTCCGTCGCAAAAACACGAAGAAGGCAGCCAGGACGGCGAGCCCCGCGGCCACCAGCGCGCTGTCGATCGGCCGGGAGAGGCGGACGAGCTGCTGCCCAAGCAGGTAGCCGCCCAATCCGAAGGTGGTCGACCAGACGATGCCGCCCAGGGCGTTGAAGAATAGAAATCGGCGCCAGGGCATCAGGTTGGCACCGGAGAGAAACGCGGCAAACGCTCGGAGAATGGCGACGAACCGGCCGAAGAAGACCAGTTTGCTGCCGTGCCGACGAAACAGGTACTGGCCCAGCGTGAGCCGGCGCTCGTCGAGGCGGACGTAACGGCCGTAGCGATGCAAGAGTGGATAACCGCCGAGCCGGCCGATCGCGTAGCCAAGGTTGTCGCCGACAATGGCACCGATCGCCGCGGCGATCACTATCAGCGCGATCGATAACCGGTGCGTCGTTCCGGCGTAGACCGCGGCCGTGATCAGCATCGTCTCGCCCGGGAGCGGGATGCCGATACTCTCCGTGCCAACGAGGACCAGGACCGCCAGATACCCGTAGGTGGCCAGCAGGTCATTCAGGTTGCCGGTGATGAAATTCAGCGGGTCGCCGGGACGGCTGCGGAGACCATTCGGTTGCGCAGCCGTCCGATCGATCCGACTTCGGTCTCGATCACGTCGCCCGGCTTGAGAAACTCGGGGGGCGTGCGAGCGAAGCCGACGCCGTCAGGCGTTCCCGTGGCGATCAGGGTGCCGGGCCGCAAGGTCATGCCGATCGACAACCAGACGATGAGCTGGGCGACTGGATAGATCATGTCGTGGGTGTTGCCATCCTGCTTGAGCTCGCCGTTGACCCGCAGGCTGACGGCCAGCTGCTGCGGATCGGGGATCTCATCGGCGGTCACCACCCAGGGACCAACCGGTGAAGACCCGTCGAGGCTCTTGCCTTTGAAGAACTGTCCGCCCCAGCCATTCTGGATGTCGCGAGCTGAAACATCGTTGATGATCGTGTAGCCAAACACGTGCGACATCGCGTCAGCCGCCTGGATGTTGGCGCCGGCGCGGCCGATCACGACCCCGAGCTCCGCTTCCCAATCGATCTTGTTTTCGGCCGATGGCGAGGACGTCACCGCGCGGCGGGTCAAGGGGCGGCAGGATGGTGAGATCGGACAGGCTGCGAGTGAATGGTGGGCCGCTGGTCGCCTTCGGTGAGGCCAGCAGCTGCCTGACGTGATTCAGGCCCGTCCCACCGAGGTCGATCAGGCTCAGCAGGTCCGCCGGTGCCGCGCTCTCGGACTGCGCCAGCTCAACGAGATCCACGACTTGATCGAGCTCGGCGCCTGTGAGCACGCCCAACCGACGCTCATCACCGTACCGGAACATCAACAACCTCATGCGTTCTCCTCCTCCTCAGGTTTCCCTCCCCCGGTTGCGGGGGAGGGCAGGGTGGGGGCCGGTCGGGTCGGTCCGGTTCCGGCTCCCAAAAACAGTTCCTCGAAGTCCTGGCGCCCGAGGAGTTCGCCGGGACGCCCTTCCAGCCGGGTCGCGCCGGACACCAGGACGAGGGTCCAGGCCGCCACCTCGAGGGCTGCGCGCGCCCGCTGTTCCACCAGCAACACCGCTTTGTCGAGATTGGCCAAGCGTCGAATATGATCCCGCAGCAGACTGTCGGCGAGTTTCGGTGACAGGTTCGCAGTGGGCTCATCGAGGATGAGGACGGCGGGGTCCAGCATCAGCACCCGGGCGATGGCCAGCATCTTGCGCTCGCCCCCGCTCAGCTTGTCCGCCCGCCGCTTCAGCATCGGCGCCAGCGCCGGAAAGACCCGGATCACCTCATCGACCCGTTCCCGGATCCGGTCGGCAGCCAGCAGGTAGCCGCCCATCTCGAGGTTCTCCTGCACGGTGAGCGGTTCGAAAATATCGTTGACCTGGGGGACGTAGCCGACACCGCGCCGGGCGAGGTCCTCCGGCGCATGGTTGGTGACGTCCTCCGATCCAATAAAGACCCGACCGTTGCGGGCGCGCAGGATACCGACCAACGTCTTGAGCAGGGTGCTCTTGCCGGCCCCATTGGGCCCAATGATCGCCACGATCTCACCACGGCCGACCGAGATCGAGACGTCGCGCACCACCGGTTCGCCGCCGTAGCCCGAGGTCACGCCGTCGGCGCGCAGGAGCGGCGCCGGCCGGCCATTTGCGACCGTGTGATCAGCCGACAAGGTACGCCTCCACGATCTCGGGTTGCTTGCGAAGCGCGGCCATGCCGCCCTGGCCGATCACCTTCCCCTGGGCCATCACGACCACGGGATCGCAGAGGCGGTCTACCATGTGCAACTCGTGTTCCACCATCAGGATGGTCAGACCCTCATCCCGTAGCGTCTCCAGGTAGCCTGCGATCTCGTCGACGATCGAGGGATGCACCCCGGACATCGGCTCATCGAGCAGCAGCAGCTTTGGCCGCAGCATCAGCGCCCGCATGATCTCGACCAGCCGCTTCTGGCCGCCACTCAAGGTGCCGGCGTAATCCGATTCCTTGGCGTTCATGCCGAAGCGTTTCAGCAATCCACGGGCCTGGGCGACCAGCCGCGTCTCATCGGGCATCCAGTAGCGTTTGCCCAGCAGCGCGCCCAGCAGCGATTCACCCCGATTGTCCGGCGCGGCGACCATCAGGTTCTCGAGCACCGTCAGCTGGGCGAACTCTGACGGCAGCTGGAAGGTCCGCACCAATCCGCGGCGGGCGCGCTGATAGGCGGGCAGTCGAGTGATGTCCTCGCCCTGGAAGACGATCGTGCCCGATGACGCCGGCAGGGTTCCCGCGAGCACGGCTAACAGGGTCGACTTGCCGGCGCCGTTCGGCCCGATCAGGCCGGTGATGCGCTCCGGCATCACCTCGATCGACACGCCGTCGACGGCGTGCATGCCCTCGAAATGCCGGTGGATGTCGCGGGCGGCCAGCATCGGCTCGTTAAGAGGCAGGGGTTCCCTCCACCCAGCGCGTGTCCTCTCGAATCGGCGCGCCGGGAAAAACGTGTCGAGGCTCGGGTGCTACGCCCCTGGGCCGGAACCACAGGAAGCCGAGGATGAAAAGGCCGATGCAAACCCATTCCAGCGCGGGGATCAGCTGCGGCGGACCGATGTTCAGCCCCCCCAATAACCGCGTCACCTCCTCGAACCCGACCGGCACGAGAAGGGCGCCGAGGATGGCGCCGACGTTGTTGCCTCGGCCACCGACGATGACCGCGGCGAACAGGATGATGGTCTCGGGATACAGCCAGGTCGACGGCGCCCAGACCGTCAGGAAGCCGACCAGAATCGCTCCCGAGAGCCCGGCGATCGCGCCGCCGACGATGAAGATCGTCATCTTCAAGGCGGTCGGATTCTTCCCCAGCGCCGTGGCCGCGACCTCGTTCTCCCGCATCGCCCGAAGGGACCTACCGTATGGCGAGTTGACGATCCGCGCGGCGATGAACCAGACGATGGCGACGCAAATCGCCGTCAGGCCGATATAGAGGTACTGATACGTGTGGGTGTCCGCGTTGAGCTGCTCCTGCAGCGGCTGCGGGACCAATGCGACGCCGGCCGCGCCGTTCAGCCACGGTCGCGCGTTGTTGATCACCGTGTTGGCGATGATCGACGTCACCAGCAGCGCGATGGCCTGGTAGTCGGCACGCAGCCTGCGCAGTACCACCAGGCCAATCGGGAGGGCCAGCAGCCCGCCAGCGACCGCGCCGCCGATCCACGGGATGGGAAAGGGAAGCTGGTAGCCGCCGAAGTAAATCTGGAAGGTGTAGTCAGGCGCCGTATCCGGTGGCATCGACAGAATCGCCGCGGTGTAGGCGCCCGCCGCCTGGAAGACGATGAAGCTGAAGTTGACGATGCCCGACACGCCGAACTGCAGGTTCAGCGCCAGGCAGGCGATGATATCGACGCCGGCGAAAATCAGCAAATTTGCCGCGTAATAGGTGTTCATCCAGCCGCCGCCAGCGCCCCACGCTTGGCGAGTAGCCCCTGCGGCCGCAGGAGCATGACCGCAACCAGGATGCCGAAGGCAACCACCTGCTTGTAGTCAGGTGCCCACACCGCGGCGCTGAGCTCGGTGATCAGGCCGATGACCACCGCGCCGATCATCGCCCCGTACGGCTGGCCGGCGCCTCCGAGCACGGCCGCGGCCAGCGCGGTGATCAGAAAACCGGCGCCATTGGCGATCGTGAAGGAGTCGGAGTCAAGCGCCGCGACGACGCCGGCCAGACCGCATAGTGCTCCGGTGATCAGCCACACGACATCGATCACCCGCTGGGTTGGGATGCCGCAGTTGCGGGCCAGCGTAGGGTTCGCGGCGGTGGCGCGCATGGCCTTGCCCAGCCGCGTGTAGCGCAGCAGGGCGTGAACCGCCAGCATCACCCCGATGGCGAGGACGATGATGGCGATCTGATTGACGGTCAACGCGAGGCTACCGAAGTGCAGCAGGCGGCTGAACCTCTCGCGGTAGGCCGCGCTGAAGTATCCAACGATCGGCAGCATGGCGTTGGAGATCATCAAAGACACAGCGAGTGACACGATGACCATGCCCAACAGTGCGGTGCCCTTGCGTTGAAACGGCGCGTAGACGAACCGGTTGATCAAGAAAGAGAACACCGCCCCGAAGGCTGCGCCGCCCAGCATCGCGATCCAGATGCTGACGCCCGCCTGGTTCACGTAGTAGGCGAGATATGCCGACGTGATCATCACCTCGCCGTAGGCGAGATTGATCATGTTGGTGATCCCGAACTGCATCGTGAACCCAACCGCGGCCAGGGCGATCACCGACATGCTGACGAGGCCGAAGCCGAACGCCGCGACCAGTAGGCTCACGGCATCCGGCCTCCTTGCCTGTAGAAGGTTCCGGCTCTAGAGACCGCCCGCGTCACTCAGTTTCTTGGTCTGCTCCGGCGTCAACGACGCGACCTTGACCTCGCCGCCCTGCGCGTCGTACTTGACCAGGATATAACCCGACTGCGAGTTGTTGTACTGGTCGAAATTGTTCTGTCCCGCCGCGCCGATATAGCGAATCGACTTGCCCGCGTGAAGCGCGTCGAGCCCTTCCTTATACGTGTGAACGTCTGTCGAACCGGAGGTGCCGTTGGCGATCTCCTTGATCTTTGGGTTGTAGACAGTCGGATCCTTGCTGTTAGTCGCGACCATGGCCAGCGCGGTCATGATAATGCCGTCGTACAGGTGCAGCGTCGATCCGCGCTGGCCGTACTTCGGCGCGTCGGCAAACGTCGACGCCGCGACCTGCAGGTTGGCCTTGAACTCGTCGTACGCGGTACCGGAGAACGTGTAGCCAAGGTCGACGCCCCGGTAAAACTGCACAACGTCGTTTACGCTGATGGTCGACGTCACATCTTTGAACCAGGCGGGGTCAATCGTCGCCGAGGTCCCGATGAAGGGAATGGTCTGCCCGCTATTCAGTTCTTTCACTTCCCCCAGGTAGGTGCCGGCTGAGCCGAGCGCCTCGGTGAGGATCACGTCTGGCTGGAAGGCCAGCATGCTCTGTACCTCGGTCCGGAAGGATGACGCGCCCAGATGGATCGGGAAGTTCTTGACCGTTTTGCCGAGGTGCTGCAGGGCGTTAGTCGCGGGCTGGACGAAGGCCTGCGAACCGATGTCGTCGCCGAAAACGAGCGCCACCTTGTTCCACGCCGGGTGGCTGGGACCGTAGATCACCCAGCCGACCATGGCGTACGCGTCAAAGATATCCGCCGGCACCAGTCGGTGGAAGTACGGCAGTTTGGTCTTATTGAACTCGGACTGCCCGGTCATGCAGAACATCGGGATGTGCGCTTTGTCGACGATCGGCGCCACGGCAGAGGCCTCGTCCGACGTGCAGCCGACGACTGCCATCAAGTTGGAGTTGCTGGCCACCATCTGATTGGCCGCCGGCGCCGCATCTGCCGGCTCGCCCCGCGTATCGAACTTCTGACACGTGACATGGCGGCCGCCGACGCCCCCATTGTTATTGATCGCGGGCGCCGCCGCCAGGCAGGCCGCGTAGTAGGCGGGGCCCAGGTTTGCGTCCGCGCCGCTAAAGGGTGCGAGCACACCCACGAGAAGATCCCCCGAACCAAGCCCACCGCCGGTCGAGCCACCGCTGGTGCCGCAAGCCGTCAGCACAAGAGCCATAGCCGCCGAAGGCAGAACGAGAAACCGACGCAACCGCCCGTTTGCCATGATTCTTCCCCTCCATGGCTCGATTGTTTATCCGATTGTCGACAATATTAGGCATAATCGCATACGAAGGGGACGAATGAAAACTTCAGCCGGCGCACCGCCCGTTCGGCAGACGACCGCGGGCCCGGCGCCCAAGCCGGATGGCACCGCTGAGCGCGGAGCCGAGGCCTACCTGAAGCTCCGAAACGAGATCGTCAGCGGTCGATTTCACCCCAACGAGCGGCTGGTCGAGGCCGACCTCGCCCGCCTGCTGGGCGCCGGCCGTAATGCCATCCGGGCCGCGCTCGTGCGCCTCGATCAGGAAGGACTGGTGGTGCTGGAACCAAACCGCGGGGCCCGCGTCCGACTGGTCTCAGATCGTGAAGCCCTCGAGATCGAGGAGGTGCGCGTCATTCTCGAGCAGATGATCATTCGTCACGCCGCGCTGCGGGTGACCGCGGCCGACCTGCGCGATCTTCGCCGATCGCTAAGTGAGATGCGGGAACGACTGCGCCAAGGCAACCCGCTCGGGTACTCCGAGCTCAATGCGGAGTTTCACCAGCGGATCTGGACCATCGCGGACCATGGGACCGCCGGCCGGTTGCTCGCCAACTTGAAGTCACAGAGCATTCGCTTTCAGTTCCGCACCATCCTGCGGCCCGGCCGAACGGAGCGCTCGCTCCAGGAGCACGAACAGATCGTCGAAGCCCTGGCGTCCCGCGATCCTGACGCGAGCGAGGCCGCCATGCGCCAGCACTTGAGCCAGGTGGTCCAGACGCTGCAATGGGCAATCGACGTGCAGCGTCATCAGCCGATCTGGTTGCCGCGCTGATCCTCACCGACCAGGTCCGACCCCCGGTAGCGCCAGCGGCCCAGGCTGCCGCCAACCAGCAGTGGCACCGTTAGGATGGCCGCGACGATAAAGAGCGTCCCATAGGCGTGCGCGTCGGCCATGCCCGCCGCTGCTGAGGTCGCCAGGGCCGCGCCGCCGAAGATCGCGGTCGCGAACAGGGCCGTGGCGGTTCCACGCGCCGCCGGGACCACGTCGGTGAACCAGGCCTGGAAGGTTGACTGCATGAACGCGTAGGCACCCCCGGCGAGCACACTCGCGGCCAGGATAGCCGGCACGGACTGGCTGATCGCCGCGATCACGAACCCCACCGTCAACATGGTGGCGCCGCCGGCCAGCAGCAGCGCGGCCGGCACAAGACGTGCCACATGACCAAAGGCACGGGTGCAGACCAGCACCGCGACTCCGTAGCCGGCCACCACCGCGCCCGCGATTGCCGGGCTGTGACCGCCGGCTTCGAGCGCCGGCGCAAAGTACGTAACGAATCCGAACATCACGGCGCCCTGCAACAAGGAAAGCGCCAGCAGCCAGACCGCCCAGCGATTGCGGAGCACCGTGGCCACCTGCCCGACGGGATGCTGATTCGAGCGCGCGGTCAGCGACTCCGGAATCCGGTTCAACGCGATCGCGACTACTATCGCGATCGCGGCAGGGATCAGGAAGAACGCCCGCCAGTTCCACAGATGCGCGACCAGGCCACCGAGGATGGTACCGGTGGCAGTGCCGAGCGCAACGAAGACCAGCACGCCGGCAATCGCCTGCTGGCGGACGTTGAAGGCGTAGCGATCACCGAGGTAGACCAGCGTCGTCGGAAAGACGCCGCAGGCGATGCCACCTGTGACAAAGCGGGCTACGAGTAGAAACGTCAGGCTGGGCGAGAGGACGGAGAGCAGGTCCGCCATTGCGGTGCCCACCAGCGCGGCCCGGATGATGCGCACCCGGCCGAAGCGGTCCGCGAGCAGGCCATAGAGCAGTGGCATCAGCCCGTACGCGAGGTAATAGAGGCTGGCCGCGGCCGAGGCGGCGGTGAGCGAGACCCCGAAGCTGGCCGCGATCGGGAGCAGCATAGGCGCGACCGAAAAGCGATCCGCCATGGTGGCAAAGGGACCGAGGTAGAGAGGCCACGGTGTCCGGACCTCCGGCGCTCCCCCGGAAACAGCGACGGTCAGCTGGGCGTGTCTCGCACGCCGATTTCGTCGAGGTGCTGCAGCAGATCACGCGGATCCTCGTAGACGCGGTAAGCACCCGCTTGCTGCAGTTCTTCACGACCGTAGCCGCCCGACAGGAGTCCGACCCCCAGTGCGGGTGCTCGCTGCGCCGCCAGCAGGTCCCAGACGCTGTCGCCGACGACTATCGAATGCACGATATCCACGCCCAGTCGCTCGGCGGCGGCCAGGAAGAGGTCCGGGTCCGGCTTGGCATGCGCAACATCCTCCCGCGTAATCACCACCTTCGGCTCGACGCCCAACATGGCGATGGACGGCCCGGCTGTCCTCACGCTGCCGCTGGTGGCGATTGCCCACGGTACCTTCTGCTGCGTCAGCCGGCTCAGCAGATCCCGAGCGCCCGGCAGGGGACGCACCTCGCTCATCCGCCGGACGAAGGCCTCAGCATGCCGGGCGCGCAGCGCGCTGGCTTCCTCGGGACTGAGCTGCTTGCCGGTCTCGCGCAATAACGCGTTGACGAACAGTCCGCCGCTCATTCCGATCCGCCGGTGGATCCGCCAGACCGACAGCTCCATGCCGGCCTCACCGAGCACCTCGTGCCAGGCAAGCACATGCTGATACACGCTATCGACCAGTGTTCCGTCGAGGTCGAAGAGCAACGCCGGGGCTCGATCAGCCACTTCGCCTAGTCTGGCACGACGCGTTAACCCGCCTTTAATCCGAGGCCGCTAGACTGCACGCCCATGTCACGCATTCCTCGACTCGCGATCATCGCCCACGACGGCAAGAAGGCTGACCTGGTGGCATTCGCCGCGTTCAATCGCGATCAGCTGGCCCAATGCCAACTCGTCGCCACGAGCTCGACCGGCAAGCTGCTCGGAACTAAAGTCGGGCTCGAGGTTGAATGTCTCGAGTCCGGCCCGGTCGGCGGCGATGTCCAGATCGCGAACCGGATCGTCCAGGGCGACATCGACGCGGTCGTGTTCATGGTCGATCCGCTGGACAAGCACCCGCACGAACCCGACATTCAGACCTTGCTGCGGATCTGCAACGTCTGCAATGTGCCGCTCGCCACCAACAGCGCCACCGCCGATGCGCTGCTCGGCTCGCCGCTCCTGCCAGCCCTGCGCGAAGCCCGCTGAATTCCGAGCGCGGCTAGAGGCTACCGGACCGGCACTTCCTCGCCATCTTGCGCCCAGCGCGTGTGGAAAGAGCCGGCTCGGTCGATCCGCCGGTAAGTGTGCGCGCCGAAGTAGTCCCGTAATCCCTGCACCAGGTTGGCGGGCAGCCGCTCCCGCCGGTAGGCGTCGTAATAGGCCAGGGACGAGCTGAAGGCCGGCACCGGAATGCCGCGCTCGACCGCCACGCCGATGACGCGCCGCCAGGCGTCCTGCGTCGAGGCGATGGCGTCGCGAAAGTACGGCACGAGCAGCAAGTTCTTGATGCCGCCCTCGGCCGCGTACGCGTCGGTGATCCGATTCAGGAACCGGGCGCGGATGATACAGCCGCCACGCCAGATCCTGGCGATCGCTCCAAGCTGCAGGTCCCAACCATTCTCGTTGGAAGCCGCCTGCATTTCCTCGAATCCCTGCGCGTAGGCAACGATTTTCGAGGCATAGAGGGCGCTGCGAACGTCATCGACCAGCGACGCCGGCGCCGGTGCCTTCCCGCCACCGTTGGGGCCGATCAGCGTGCGCGCCGCCAGCTGCCGATCAGCCTTCAGCGCCGAAAGCGATCGGGCGAAGACGGCCTCGGTGATCGCCGTGACCGGGATCCCGAGGTCCAGTGCGGACTGCGACGCCCACTTTCCGGTTCCCTTCTGTTCCGCCTCGTCGACGATGACATCGACCAGCGGCCGGCCGGTCGCCCGGTCACGCTTGGCGAGCACCTCGGACGTGATCTGAATCAGATACGACTCGAGGTCGCCCTTGTTCCATTCGGAAAAGATGCGCGACAGGTCCTCCGCGCCGAGGTTGAGCGCGTGCGTCAGCAGGTCATAGGCCTCGGCGATCAGCTGGATATCGGCGTACTCGATGCCGTTGTGGACCATCTTCACGTAGTGGCCCGCCCCACCCGGGCCGATGTAGGTACAGCAGGGATCACCGTCGACGTGGGCGCTGATCATCGTCAGCATGGGCTCCACTTGCTGGTACGCATCGCGGTCGCCGCCCGGCATGATGCTGGGCCCGAGCAGCGCGCCCTCTTCGCCGCCGGACACGCCGGTGCCGATAAAGCGAAGGCCGCGCGCCTCCAGCGCCTTGCCGCGCCGCACGGTGTCGAGGAAGTAGGAGTTGCCGCCGTCGATCAGGATGTCGCCGGCCTCCAGGTGCGGCGCGAGATGGTCGATTGTCTCGTCGACCGGCGGCCCGGCCTTCACCATCATCAGGATCCGGCGCGGTTTGTCCAGTTGCGCCACCAGGTCCTGCGGCGTGTGGGCGGGTGTGAAGGCGCCTTCCGCCCCGTACTGCTTCATGAAGTCGTCGACACGCGAGGTGGTGCGGTTGTAGATGGAGACGCCAAATCCATTTCGGGCCAGGTTGCGGGCCAGGTTCATGCCCATGGTGGCCAGCCCGACGACAGCGATCACGCTCATCGCCGAGCGCTCGTTCGCTGCACGCTGACACCGGTCATGACGACCACGATGATCGGCATCAGCCACCAGCCAACGATGTGGTTGGCATTGAGGATGCCCGTCACGGCCAGCCCGATCAAAACTGCCAGCGCCACGGTCCAATCATCGCCGACGATGAAGCTGTACCAGAATCGACCGAAGGCGACGATCCACGACCAGATGCCCGCCATCAGGCCGCTACCCGCATTTGGGGCGCCCGGCGCCGCAAGACAGTGATGTAGGTCAGGGCGGTCGCCACGTAGAGGATCAACAGCGCCACAATGGT
>VBJI01000026.1 GCA_005880875.1 Chloroflexota bacterium | reverse complement strand
GATCGCGGTAGGAACCGTACCCTGCCTGGCGTTGCGGGTGACCTACGTCGGGGAGCTGGGTTGGGAGCTCTACTGTCCGACGGAATACGGGCTTCGCCTCTGGGACACCCTCTGGGAAGCGGGTGCGCCGCTCGGTCTGGTCGCCGGTGGCTACCGGGCCATCGAATCGATGCGCCTGGAAAAAGGCTATCGGGTGTGGAGCAGCGACATCACGCCCGAAGACAACCCCTACGAAGCCGGCCTCGGGTTCGCCGTGCGCCTGAACAAGTCCGTGGATTTCATCGGCAAACCCGCGCTGGTGAGCGCAAAGAACGACGGCATCCGCCGCCGGCTTCGCCCGCTGCTGCTCGAGGACGGGGAGGCGATCGTGTTCGGCGGCGAGCCGGTGAGGGTCGATGGCCGGGTGGCTGGCCGCGTGACGAGCGGGGGCTATGGCTACACCATCGAGCGAAGCATCGCCTACGCGTATCTGCCCCCGGCCTGCAAACCCGGCAGCTCGGTCGAGGTCCAGGTCTTCAACCGCTGGGTGCCGGCCGCGGTTGCCAGCGAGCCGCTCTATGACCCGACCGGCGAGAGGATCCGCGCCTGAGCGAGCGCGAAGACCTCCTCGCCTTCGCGATGGAGCTGGCTGACCAGGCGGACCGGATCGCGATGCGCCACTTTCGGCGCGACCTTCGGATCGACCGCAAGCCCGATCGCACGTATGTGACGCAGGCGGACACGGAGATTGAAAAGATGGTGCGCGACGCGATCCAGCGCCGCTATCCGGGCCACGGCGTGCTCGCCGAAGAATTCGGCGACCGGACGGCGAACCAGGACACCCGCTGGATCATCGATCCGATCGATGCGACGCATAGCTACATGCGTGGCATTCCGGTGTTCGCCACCCTCCTCGCGCTGGAACGCGGCGGAGTGATGGAGCTTGGCGTCATCTCGGCGCCGGCGATGCACGAACGCTGGCACGCCGTCCGCGGCGGGGGCGCCTGGTCAGGCAAGCGGCGGCTCCGCGTATCGGAGGTCGCGCGACTCGAAGATGCGCAGATTTTCTATGCCTCGCGTACCGCCTTCAAGGCCGTCGGCAGAGAGCGCGGCTTCGACGCCGTCGTCGACGCCACCTGGCGCGACCGTGGGTTCGGTGACTTCTGGGGATACATGCTGGTCGCGGAAGGCGCGGGCGAAGCGATGATCGAGCCGGAACTCTACTCCTGGGACCTGGCTGCCCCGCTGATCATCGTGCAGGAGGCAGGCGGGCGCCTGACCGACCTGACCGGCCGTCCAACCTACGCCGGCGGCAACGCGGTCGCCACGAACGGCGTCTTGCACGAACTGATCCTTCAACGCCTCCACGCGTAACCCGGGCACGTAGTCGCCTGCAACATCGTTAAGCGGAGGTTGGGAATGCGCAAAATCCTGCTCGCCGTTGCGGCACTGCTCCCGGTATCGCTGGCGACCGGCATCAGCGTCAGCGCGTCGAATTCAGCCGCACAAATCGTGAACTGCACGGCGACGACGCCATGGTGTTTCAGCCCGAACCCGATCCGCATCACGGTCGGATCGACGGTGACCTGGACCAATACGACAGCGCCCACACACACGGCGACCTCCAACACCGGCGCGTGGGACACGGGCAGCATCGCGAGCGGCCAGACCAGTGCCGCCATTACGTTCAAGACTCCGGGAACGTTCGCCTATCACTGCAGCTTCCACAGCGGCATGACCGGAACCGTCATCGTCTCCGCGGCCAGTGCCAGCCCGGCCGCCACGAGTCCCCCAGCTCGGTCGCTGGCTCCGAGCGGCGGCGGTCCTGTGCTACCGATTGGTGTGGTGCTCGTGCTCCTCGGGCTTTCGCTCCTGGTGACGCGTCGCTACGCCCGTCGTCGCGTTTCAGGCAGCTCGACTCGAACCAGGACGTGAGAGCCAACTTCAAGCATTTGGCGTAGTCCCTGGGGGGTGGTCGCACCCCATTGTCCCCAGCGTTCCACGACCAGGTCGGTGACTTCGGGACCCAGTTCGGTCGCGGGATCGATCACGTGCACCGTCCCCTCAACCGACTGTTTGCTGCCGGGAATCGTCAGCCTGACCCACGGATCACGTCGCCAACGCTGCACTCGGGTCGCGAAGGCGTAATTGAACAGGTAAAGGTCAGCGGCGGCGCTGACCGCGAACCAGGTCCGAACAGAACCCTCCCGCCCGTTCTCGCGCGACGTCACGATCAACTCCTCGGTGCCCTCGAGAGCCTGCCGAAACGCACCCGGGAGCACTCAAGCTTCCATCAGATTTCCCTCCCCCGCTCGCGGGGGAGGGCAGGGTGGGGGCCTGTCCGCTGCTCGACAAACTCACGAACCTGCTGGTCCGCATCCGCGAGGATCGCTGGCCCGTGCCCGAAAAAGGCTTGCTGATATCGAAGCTCGCTGAGGCGCCGCGGCGCCAGTTTCGCCATCGCGTGCCGGTGGTTCACGGTCCAGGGCGGCGTTCGCAAACCACGCTCATTGTTCAGCACGTCTCCCACGAACAGCGCGGATTCCGACTCCGACCACAGACAGATGCTGCCCGGTGTGTGTCCAGGACCGTGCACCACCGTCAGGCCGGCGACCGTCTCCCCGTCCTCGAGCAGGCGGACATCGCACTCGGCGCAACTCACGAGATAGCGGGCCACCCGCGCCGGCAAGTAGTCGGCCAGTCCCCAGAACGTCATCCGATCGCGCGGCCTGACGGCCCGCATGTACGGTGCATCCGCGCGGTGCATCGCCAGCCGCGCGCCGGTCGCCTCACAGAGCGCCAACGCCGTGCCGGCATGATCGATGTGGTGGTGGGTCAGGATCACCCATCGGAGCTCCGTGGGTTGGAGACCCTGCTGGATGATGAACTGAAGTACCGCCCGGTAGCTGCCCGTGTAACCGGGATCGATGACCGCGAAACCATCGCTGCTCTGAACCAGATATGCCTGCGCGCCCCGGACGCCAGGGATTCGCTGGATCACATGCGCATTATTGGCTTTCCGGTCGGCCGAGGCCCCGCCCGGGCGGGCGGGGCCTCACATGTTCAGGTGAACCCGCGCTAGACATCCCACGGTTGGAAAGTCAAGCGGCGGCCGTCAGCGATCCCGGCCAGGCGATGTCTTCGCGGCGCCCCTATTCTGGTCGGTTGATCCCGGGCTGGGGGACCTCGACCGGCGCCGGCGGTGGCTCGGTGATCTCAGGTTGCGGTGCCTGGGGCGGCAGCTCCGGACCCGGGGGTTCGCCGATCTTGGGAAGTCCCGGATTCGGGATGACCGGATCCGGCGTGCGAGGAAGGCCTGGCTCGTCGGGCGTGCGTTGCATAGCGCCAGTTTAACTTAAAGGTGACAGAATCGGTATAATGTTTACGTCCTAATATCAATACGCGAGGGGCAAGCGGAGGGAAGGAGGGCGTTTATGGATTCGGCTCCACGGGCTTCGGCCCCGGACTCGGCTCGAGCAACCGCGACGAACGGAAATAGCCGGCGGGGCGTCATCGACCTGGCCCGGCTGGCGGTCGAAGACACGATCCGGCTGGTGCAGCAGGAGATCCAGCTGGCGAAGGTCGAGATCCAGGAGATGTTGCGGAGCAACATCAAGGCCGCCGTCATCCTCGCGCTCGCCGCCGTGTGCGCCCTGTTCTTCCTGGTGATGCTCCTGGTCACCGTGGCGCTGGTGATCCCGGCGCACGCGTTGGTCGCCGGCATCGAAACCGCCGTCTTCCTGGTGCTGCTCCTGATCCTCGCGCTCGTCGGCAAGAGCATGCTGAAGATCGGACCGCCGCCGAAGACCATGACCACGTTGAAGGAGGATGCTGAGTGGGCCAAACAAGTACTGAAGCGAAACGGGAAGTAGAGCAAACCCGCGCCCACCTCGGCGAAACGCTGGAGGCTCTGCAGCTGCGCGCCCGGCGCAACCTCGACGTCAAGACCCAGCTGCAGACCAACCGGGCTCTGCAGTTCGCGATCGGGGGTCTCGTCCTGCTCGTGACCGGGTTCGCCGTCTTAGGCTACCGGGCGCGGCGCCGGCAGTCCCCCGCCGAACAGCTCGTCCGTAAGCTGAAGTTGAACGACTTGCGCGAACGATTGAACGACTTCCGCGACGACGCCAAAGCCTGGGCATCGGCGCAGAAACGGATCGTCAAGGCCGATGGCAAGACCAAGGTCGAAGTCCAATCCAAGGAGAGCATCGCGCGGCGTCTGCTGGTCAGCGCCGCGGAGGCCGCCCTCACGGCGCTGGCTACCGGCTACGCTCGCCGGCTGGTCAGCGGCGCCGGTAGCCCGCCCCAGCGGGAACGCGCGGCCGTCTCAAAGAAGAAATAAGTACCAGCGGCCCGACTCCACCCAGGCATCCGTTTACTGACACACGCCCTTCCATGGCGGAAGCTCCGCCGCGAAAGCGCGCCTCCGCGGCGAAGGGCGCCGGTTGGAGCATCTCGGATTGGTGGACCAACGGGCGGCAGAACGGGTGGAAAGTCGCGGCCGTCGTCGGGGGGCTGATCCTGCTCCTCATGCTGGGCACCTTCGCCTATGCCTACGCCACGCTGCCCGATCCCAGCAAGCTCGACCTCGCGGCGGGCACCGTTATCATCAAGGATCGCAGCGGCGCGCTCATCGAAGAGCGAAACGCACAGGGCGCTCGCGTCGATCCGGTCAGGCTCGCCGACATCAGTACGACGCTGCGCAACGCCACCGTCGCGGTCGAGGACAAGCACTTCTATCAGCACCACGGCATCGATTGGGGACGGGTGATCAAAGCGGGCATCATCGACACCCTTGCCCGCCGCCCCGAGCAGGGGGCCAGCACCATCACCGAGCAGTTGGCCAAAATCGCCGTCCTGCAGTCACCGAAGAAATCGATCCTGATCAAACTGCGCGAGGCGATGGTGGCCACGTCGCTGGAGTCACGCTACACCAAGAATCAGATCCTGGAGATGTATCTGAACACGATCTTCTACGGGCACCACGCCACCGGGATCGAGGCGGCCTCGCAGGTGTACTTCGGTAAGCACGCCAGCGAGCTCAACCTGGCCGAAGCCTCGATGCTCGCCGGCCTACCCAACGCCCCGAGCTACTACGATCCGCTGCTTCACCGGGATCGGGCCAAGGCCCGCCAGGCCGTCGTCCTCGACGCCATGTTAAGCCAGCAGATGATCAGCCAGGCGCAGGCCGATGAGGCAAAGGATGCGCCGCTGACCTTTGTCTTCAAGGAGAACCGCAGCAGCCAGGCGCCGCACTTCGTGGACTTCGTCTTCGAGCAGCTCGAGAACCTGTACGGTCCAAGCGTGGTGAACCGCGGTGGCTTCGTGGTGACGACCACGCTCGATCTGACGCCTCGCCATGGTCGGCTCGGCCGACTTCTTCAACAACGACATCAAGGGGCAGTTCAACGTCGTGACCGGGCTCCGGCAGCCTGGATCATCCTTCAAGCCGTATGCCTACGAGCAGGCGTTCCGGTCGCACAAGCTGACCATGGGCAACCTGCTGGACGATACCTCGCGGCATTTTGCCAATGGACAGTTTCACGACTTCGACAACCGCGACATGGGCATCATCACGGCGCACAAGGCGCTGCTGCTATCGCGCAACATCCCCGCGCTGGAGACGATGCAAACCGCCGGGGTCGACAACGTCACCCAGTTTGCGCACGACATGGGGATCACAACCCCACTCAAAAGTGAGGTCACCACCGCGATCGGCTCGAGCGAGGTCCGGATGCTGGACCATGCGGTCGGCTACGGGGTCTTTGCCACCGGCGGCACCCGGCACGACCCGGTTTCGGTGCTCGAGATCAAAGACACCCAGGGCAATACCCTCGATAAGCCGAATCCGCCCCAGGCCAAGCAGGTGATCAGCGCGCAGGAGGCGTATCTGATCACCTACATCCTCAAGGACTATTCCAGTCAGTGGAATCTTGGATGGAACAAGCCGTTCGCCAGCAAGTCAGGGACGACGAATGACTTCCGTGACGCCTGGATGATGGCCTACTCGCCGAACCTGGTGATCGGCGCCTGGGTCGGCCACACCGGACCCGGCAACCAGAACATGAATGGTGTCTTCGGCACGATGGTCGGCAGCTCGGTGCTCCGCGACTTCATCAACAACGGGCTCAGCCAGGCGAATTTCAAGGTCGAGACCTTCCAGCGCCCCAGCGGCCTGGTCGATGGGCCGCCCTGCCAGAACAACGCCAACGTCGCGCCTTCGGGGTCCGCGTCAGCATCCGCCTCGCCGAGGGCGGGGGCGAACGTGGGCTCGGAGAAGGAGCTCTACCTTCCGGGAACCGAATGCGCCGCGGCCGCAACCCCATCGCCGTCTCCCAGCCCCTCCCCCTCGCCGTTGCCCTCGATATCGATCGTCCCGTCGATCGTTCCGAGCGGCTTGACGCCAAGCGCCAGCCCGAGCGCCAGCGCCAGCGGCTCGACCGCACCCAGCGCCTCCAGCGCGCCCACGAAATAAGTCTCAGGTTCTCCGAAGGAACTCGAGGAGATCTGGCAGGCCGGGGAACGTCTCTTCGGCGCCGCCAGCCCGCAGCTCCGCTTCCGTTCCGGCGCCGGTGCGGACGCCCCAGAAACGGACGCCGATCTTGTTCGCCGCTTCGCCGTCCCAACGCGTATCCCCCACCGCCGCGGCCTGCTGAGGGCCAACTCCGCTGCGCTTCAGGCCGACGCCGAAAACATCCGGCGCCGGTTTGGAGGTCTGAATGTCGTCCCGATCGATGATCAGAAAGTCCTCGGGTTGCTTACCAAGAATCTTGAGATTTGCCTCGACTTCATCGGGTTTCGACGAGCTGGCCAGCACCGGACGAACCTGAAGCCTTTCCAGTCCGGCGAGTAACTCGTTGGCACCCAGCACCGGTCGAACCTCGCCGAGCCGGCGCTTGTAGGCGGCGCCATGCCGCTCACCTGCCTCGTCACCGTGCCGGCGGTCCCAATCCTCCCCCGCTACCGCCTTGACAAAGAGGTCGCCGCCTTTGCCGATCTGCCGGCGCAGGGATTCATCGTCGACGCTGAGGCCGAGCCTGGAGAAAACCTCACGCCAGGCGGCGATGTGCTGGGCGGTGTTGTCGACGAGCGTGCCATCGATATCGAGCAGGAGGACCTGTGGTCGCACGCGCTGATCATAGAATTGGTTGGATGGCGAAAAAACCTGCGTCAAAGAAGTCCAAATCCCCCACGGCGAAGGCGCCACATCACGAGAACGTGGTCCAACGCGTCGCGGAGGAAATCGAGTCGCGATTCCTGGAAGGCGCCGAGATGGCCACCGAGACCAGTTCGGCCGAGACCAACGTCGCCCTCGCCGCGCTGGCCGCCATCGAAGGTCCACACGATGCCAAAGCAAAAGGGCAGGCCAAGCCGGCCGCCAAGCGCAAGCGTCCTCGACCCAAGACGCGCTAATCCCTTTCCCGTCTACGACCTCGAAATCCGGCGGTTGCGCGCCTTCCTTCGCAGCTTGAACGACCGCGGCTGGTCGTCGCGAAGCCATTGTCGAGGCTGGAGCGTCAAAGACGTGGTCGCTCATTTATCCACCGACGAGGTCTACAACCAGGCCGGCCTCGACGGGACGATCGACGAGCTGCCGTTTTCCGGCGGGCTCGGGGGTTGGAACGGGCGCGGGGTGCGCATCCGGCGCGGGTTCAGCCCATTGGAGACCCTGCAAGAGTGGGAGGCGCGCCAGGAGCGGGTCCGCAGGGCCTGGGGCAAGATCGGCGTGAACGGGACCATTCGGACGAGCGTCGGGCGGTACCCGCTGCGCCTGCAGGTGTGGCACCTGGCGCGCGAGTACGCGATCCACGCCGACGACATCGAGGTGCCGATGCCGGCCGCGGAGCGCCGGGCGCAGCTTCGCTGGCGGGTGGCCTTCGGCCTGTTCGCCGCTGAGGAGGAAGGCGAGCGGGTCGACGCCAGGCTCGACGGCGACCAGGTTCTCCTGCGTCAGGGCGGCCGTGAGCACGAGCTCGATCACGAGATGTTCATTGCCTACCTGACCAACCGGCCTCAGCAATTGCGCCATGTCAGGCAGCGACGGTTCGTGAAGCAGCTCGGGGCGACCGGCTAGGCCATGCCGAAGCAGCAATACGTCTGCCGCCACTGCGGCCGCCGGGTGTTCGCCGAACGAGGGCCACTGACGTTAGCTCAGCTCTGCCGCTCGTGCTTTGAGAAGGCGCGACAGGAACAGCACAAGACTCCGGGCGATCCGACCAAAGACCCCAAATGAGCGACCCCCAGGTGGTCGTTGTCGGCGCGGGCCAGGCGGGGCTGGCGGTCAGCCGTGAACTCGTAAGCGCCGGCGTCGACCATGTGGTGCTCGAGCGCAAGAAAGTCGGTCAGGCGTGGCGCAGCCGATGGGACAGCTTCTGCCTGGTAACGCCCAACTGGACCATG
>VBJI01000025.1 GCA_005880875.1 Chloroflexota bacterium | reverse complement strand
CGGAGCGCCTCGTCCATCCCGGCCCGGAATTCGGCCGGGGCCAGGTCCAGGGCCTGGACCGCGTAGGCGGTCTCCTCCGGCGTGCCTTTGCCAAACCAGCCCCAGGAACCGTCTGCAAGCTGGCTGTTCTTGAACCAGGTGAATGCCGGCCGGCAGACCTCGGGTGCCGACGTGATGAGCGCGAAGACGGCGTGGGCGGTGGCATAGAAGGGGGAACCATGCCACTTGTCGACCCAGTGATCGCCGTCTACGCGCGCGTCGCGCAGGTACTTGATGACTTTCTGCTGGATCACCTGCTGCCGAGGAAAGGGCGGTGCCACCTGCAACACCTCGAGGACGTGGGCATTGGCGGTGACCGAGGCATCCCGCTCGAGTGGGAAGGTAAAGAAGTAGTCGATGCCCTCGAAGGGCCGCAGCGGCCCCGCCGAGATCGGGTAGCCATAGCGATGCAGCACGCTGAGGGTCAGCGCCGTGTCGTCGGAGTCGGGCCGCAGCCCCTCCCTGGAGACGCCGACGCCGTCGTCGGTCAGCGCTTGCGCCAGGTAGCGCAGCAGCGGCTGGGTCTCGGCCGGTCGCTGATCCGCCCGGGCCAGGTTGTAGAGCACCCAGGCGATCTCGAACACCTCGAACGGTTCGACGGTGGGTAGGCTGCCGTCGCCCCGGTTGCGGAGCAGCATCGCCAGGTATTCGTTCGCCTGCTCGTCCCGGGTCCTCAGCAGAAAGTAGGCGGTCGCCGAGGGCGAGTTCGCGAACGAGCCGTTGGGGGAGAGCTGCGCCCGGGCCGCCTCCACGTCGAGCCGGTTGCCGAGGTACTCCAGCGAGTGCAGCAGCGGAGTGGAGACGTTGTAGATCAGCCGCGGCGGGATGTGGCCGATCTTGGCGTCGCGCTGGGCGGCGATGCCCATGAAACGCTCGTATGGCAGAGGCAACTCCCGGGCCTTGCCCTCGTCGAGCAGGGCGGGCAGCAGGAGCTCGAATCCGGCCGTGTCGTGGCCGGTCTGCCAGTTGCCGGTGTCTTCGTAAAGGAAGCGGAGCGCTTTGGCTCGGGCCCGGTGCGCCAGCCCGTCCTGGAGGTGCTCGGGCAGATCGGCCAGTGCCACCAGCGCGCTCAGCGTCGAGATCAGCTTCTCCTTAGGAATCGGAAGGCTGGTCCCGAAGCTGCCGTCAGCATTCTGGCTGCGAAGCAGCCAGCCCAGGGTCTGCGGATACGCGAGCGCCTTCGGATCCTCCGGCAGACGGAGGCGGGAGACGAAGGCCGTATCGTAGGCGGCCGGCGTGATCGCCCCCTGTTGGAGCGAGGCGAGCAGGCGGCGAGCGGCCGCCGGCAGCGGTACGTCGTCCGGCCGGGGCAGGACGCCGCGGCTGGTGTAGTGGACGTCGTTGATTTCCGTGGTTTTGCCCCCTTGGCAGGCGGCTGCGCTGCGCGCCTACCGGGAGGCTACTGCCGTCCCCTTTCGGGGGACATTTCAGCTGCCTGTCACGGGATCGTGCGACCCGTCACAGGCTGATGACCGAGGAAAGCGGACCGCCGGCCGGCCGTTGTCCGGGTACGGGCCGGTGGGACGGGCTCGAAAAGAGGGACGGTGTTTCGGTGTCGGGGCTGGACAGGCGCGCCAGTTTCTTGGTGCTCATTCATGGCGCCTACACGGCCGCCAACCTGCTGGCGGGGATGTTCATGTCGATCTTCCTCTGGCGGGCGAGCCACGATCTGACACCGATCGCCCTCTACAGCGGCCTGAGCGCCGTGATGATCCCCCTGGCGTTCGTGGCCAACGGCGTCCTCTGGCGCGGAATGGGCGCCGGTGCATCGATCCGGCTGGGCCTGGGCGGCAACGGGATCGTCTACCTGCTGGTCTTGCTGCTTGGAAACCAGGCGCCCCTGTGGGTCGTCCCGCTCGGTCTGCTCAAGGGCGTCGCGGAAGGCTTTTACTGGTCCGGGTTCCACCTGGTGAGCTACGACACCACCTCCGATCGGGACCGGGACCGCTATTTCGGCGTCCAGGCGACCGCCACCTGGCTCCTGACGGCCGCCCTCCCACCGGCGGCCGGCGCCATCATCGTGGTGGGGGGCGGCGCAAGCCGTTCCTACCGTGGCTACGAGCTCGTCTTCGGGCTGGCCGCGGTGCTGCTGATGGCCGCCATGGTGCTCGCGGGACGGCTGCCGTCAGCGAACCGCGAGCGGCTGTCGGTCCGCCGGGTGTTGACCCTGGTCCGGCGCAATCCCGACTGGCAGTGGGTCACTCGCGCCCGGCTGGCCGATGGGTTCACCGGCAGCCTGATGGGGCTGGTGCTGACGGTGCTGACCTACCTCCTCCTCAAGAACGAGCAGCAGGTTGGGAATTTCAACGGTGTGATGGGGCTGCTCGGAGTCGGGATCAGCTTCGGGCTAGCGACCTTTATGAAGCCGCGTCATCGAACCCTGTGTGCCCTGATCGGGGGGACGATGCTAGTGCTGTCCACGCTGCTGCTCCCGCTGTACCTCACCGGGTGGGCCCTGATCGCCTTCGGCTTGCTGCGGGCCATCGGCGGTCCGTTGCACGGCAACGCCCTGGCGCCGGTGGCCTTGCAGGTGATCGATCGCGACCCGACCCCGCGCGCGATGCGCTACGACTACATCGTCCACCAGGAGCTCTGCCTGGGGATCGGCCGGGTCCTGAGTATCGGGTGCTTCCTGCTGCTGGCGCGCGTCGTGGTCGTCATCGCGGGTGCGGCGCCGATCCTGATCTGGGCGGCGTTTGCCCGCATCCCGCAGGCCGTCGCGCTCGCCGAGGGGGACAGTCGGGCGCTGCCGGCGGCGGCGTGAGCTCGAAGTAACGGGTCGGTCACAGTGTGAGGGGAGGTCGAATTCGCCGCCCTTCGTGTTTACGCGGGTCGTAACGGGTGGATGCGTTCTAGAAGGTGTAGGGCCAAAAAGACGGCTCTGCGGAGAAAACATGAACCAGTGGCTTCGCGAGCGGATGCAGCGAAAGGGACAGTCCATGGTCGAGTTCGCCCTGATCCTGGTGCTGATCGCCGTGGTCTGCATCACCGTCATTACGGTCACCGGCAACCAGCTCGCGCTCACCTTCACCGATATCCAGGAAGCGGTCACCAGCCCCGACGATCCCGGTGACACCGCTCCCTACACCTGCCCGGGCGGCGGCACGGCCGTCCTGCACGGCCACAAGTACCACTGCCACTAGTCTGGATAAACCGAAGGCAGCCGGACCATCAGGCTCTTGCCTTCTGGGCGACCTTCCCCTGCTGGAGGATCCGGATGGCGTTGCCGAAGGGGTCGCGGACGCCCATGTCGGTGCCATAGAAGTGGTCGGTGGGCTCCTGGGTAAAGTCGGTAACGCCGCGCGACTTGAGGGTCTCGTACAGACCCCGGATGTCGTCCGCCTTGAACACGAGCCCGCCCAGCGCGCCCTTCGCGATCAGCTCGCGGAGCTGCGCCGCGGTGGCGTCGTCATGGACCGGCGGGCCGGGCTCCTCGAGGGAGATCTCGGTGACGTCGCCAGGGACGCGCACCGTCAGCCAGCGGTAGGAACCCTGTTTGACGTCCTGGCCCTTCTCCAGCCCGAGCTTGTTGACGTAGAAGTCAAGCGCCTCGTCCTTGTTGAGGACCATGATGGAGGCGACGTTGAGTTTGGTGATCATCGCTGCTTTCTCCTTTGCGAGAGTTGATCGGGATGACCCTCATGCTAGGAGGCCGTCGCTGCCGCCGCGTCTCCAAAACTGCTCGATCGCCGCGCCAGCCCCGCCGCCACCACCGGCCGCGTCGCCCACATCTGGTAGCAGTTGGGGGCCACCATCGGTCCATTTCCCACGCGATAGCCCGACGGCGTCTCGCCGACGATTTGCCGGAACGTGCGGCTGAAGGTCCCCCGGCTCGTGAAGCCGACGTCGAAGCAAATGTCGATGATGCTGCGGTCGGTCTCGCGCAGCAGGAACATCGAGCGCTCCACCCGTCGCCGCTGCAGGTAACGGTGCGGCGTCTCCCCGAAGGCGGCGCGGAAGCTGCGGATGAAGTGCGCCTCGGAGAGGTGGGCCACCGCGGCCACAGCGGGGACGTCGAGCGGCTCGGCGTAGGAGCGGTCCATGGCGTCGCGGGCGCGCAATAGGCGCCGGTTCAGGTCCTCGACTTCCCGGCTCACGATGCAAAGCTACGCCATCAAGCCGATAGGCTTCGCATTGTGGGAAGGTTGGTGGAGCGAAAGGGACTCGAACCCTCGACCCCTGCGATGCGAACGCAGTGCTCTGCCAGCTGAGCTATCGCCCCGGGACGGGATTATAGATCGGCTAGAAGTTGGAGCTGGTGCCCGACCGGGGTGGCGATCGAGCCAGATGGGGCCGACGCCGGCCGAGGCGCGCCCGCAGGCAGACGTGAATACGACCCCGAGCGCCGCCCAGGCGGTCCAGGCGAAGGCTTTGCCCGATCTAGCTTGTTTGATTCTCATGGGGCGCGCATAGACTAAGCCTATGGCCCAGTTCCGGCCGGATCAGACCCCACCGCCACAAAACCCCAAAAGTCCGCGGCAGCCGGGTTCCTGGCTGCGCCTGGCGCTGCTCGGCGGACTGGCCCTGTATCTGGCGATTCTCTTCTTCCCCTTCCTCGCCCGGCTGGGTGGCCCGGCCAGGGTCGACCTCAGCTATTCCCAGCTTGTCACCCAGGTCGACAACGGCAACGTCTCCGACATCACCATCCAGGGTCAGTCGGCGCAGGGTGACCTGAAGAGCGCCGTCACCAGCAACGGGGTCACGAACACCCAGTTCTCCGCCACCGTGCCGGACAACGTCGGACTGACCGATCCGAACTTCTTTCCGCTCCTCAAAAGCAACAAGGTCGACACGACGGTCAAGACGGATACCGGTGGCATCGGCAGCCTACTGCTCTACCTGCTTCCCTTTGTGGCCCTGATCGCCTTCTGGATGTGGTTCATGCGCCGCAGCGGCCAGGCGGCGCAGGGGATCTTTTCTTTTGGCCGAAGCCGAGCGCGGATGCAGGAGCCCGGCACGCCAAAGACAACCTTTCATGATGTGGCCGGCGTGGAGCAGGCGCAGTTCGAGCTGCAGGAGATGGTCGACTTCCTACGCGATCCCCAGAAATTCCAGAAACTCGGTGGCCGGATGCCGAAGGGTGTGCTGTTGATTGGCCCGCCGGGCACCGGGAAGACCCTGCTGGCCCGCGCCATCGCCGGCGAGGCCGGCGTCCCGTTCTTCAGTATCTCGGCATCCGAGTTCGTCGAGATGTTCGTCGGCGTGGGCGCCTCGCGGGTGCGCAGCCTCTTCGAAGATGCCAAGAAGCACGCGCCGTCGGTGATCTTCGTCGACGAGCTCGACGCGGTCGGCCGCCAGCGCGGCGCCGGCCTGGGCGGCGGTAACGACGAACGCGAACAGACGCTGAACCAGCT
>VBJI01000024.1 GCA_005880875.1 Chloroflexota bacterium | reverse complement strand
CGACTTCGATCAGTTCAAGGAGTCGGCCCGCACGCTCGGGATGTACTGGCTGCTTTTGAACCGGCCGCCCAAAGCCGCCTAGCCGCCGCCCACGTCCCGTCGGCGGAAGATCAGAAACGACAGGACGGTAAACACCGTTAGGTAGGCCAGCAAGGTGATCACCCCATGGGTGGCGTCGACCAGCGCCGCTTGCACGCTCGGGTTTCGATAACTCAGGTGAAACGCCGAGTTGACCGCATCGGCATTGATTCCGGGGAGGTATTTCAGGATCTCCTTGATCACAGCCGCCCCGCGAAACAGACCACCGAGAAGCGTCTCGCCGACAAACAGATAGACGAGGCCGCCGCCGATCGCTGCGGCCGTGCTGCGGAAGGCAACGCCGAGGAACGCGCCAAACGCGGCCCAGACGGCGAGCTGCAGGACCAGGGCACCGAGACCCTTCAGGATCTCGGTGGCTGCCGGCCAGGAGCTCGAGCTGCCATCGACGCTGACGACCACGTACGCACAGAGGGCGGCGACCGCCATCGCGGCGAGGCTGATCAGGACCGTCGCGACGGCGAGGGCCATCAGCTTGCCGGCAAGTACGGCAAGGCGACCGGGCTTTTGGATCAGGATGGTCTGAATCGTCGACCAGCCGTACTCGCTGGCGGTGCTCAAGGCGCCATAGATGATCATGATCGCCGCGCCGATGCTCGACGCGGTGCTGAGCACCGTGGGAATGAGATTCTCCGGAAAGATCTGGCGCTTGAGGAGTGACGCCGGCACCGCACTCCCCCGCAGGCTCGCCGGTTGCGTCTTCACGAGGTAGAAGAGCAGCAGGTACACGAGCAGAACCAGCCATGCCAGCAAAATCCCGACCATGATCCAGTTGGCCCACCGCTTGCGCATCTTCAACCCGTCGGCGCGCAGGCTGGCAATCATGGCTGTTTCTCGGTCAACTGCAGGAACACATCTTCGAGCGACTGCTCGGACACGCGCAGCTCACTGACGTCGAGGCCATCCGCCACCAATCGCCGATTGATGGCCGCCGCCTGCGACGGATCGACAGTGAGGGAAAAGATGCCGTCGCGGAGCTGAACCTGCTCCGGCTTGAGCAGCGACTCGAGCAGCCGCCGGGCCTGGTCGATCGGGCTGGCTGTGACGAGCAACGCCTGCCCGCCGCCTCGTGCGCGCAATTCATCGACCGTACCTTCCGCGACGAGCTTCCCTTTGGCGATGACGCCCACCCGATCACAGGTCAGCTCCACCTCGTTGAGCAAGTGGCTGGAGAGCAACACGGTGCGCCCTCCATGGCGAAGGTCTTTGATCAGTTCCCGCATCTCGACGGTGCCCTGCGGATCCAGCCCGCTGGTTGGCTCATCGAGGATCAACAGCTGCGGGTCCTTCAGCAGCGCCGATGCAACGCCGAGACGTTGCTTCATTCCGGTCGAGTAGGTCTTGAACTTGTGCCGCGCCCGGTCGGTCATGTCCACCTGTTTGAGCACCGGCTCGATGCGCGATTTTGA
The DNA here is from genome assembly GCA_005880875.1 of Chloroflexota bacterium. Lineage (GTDB taxonomy): Bacteria > Chloroflexota > Dormibacteria > CF-121 > CF-121 > CF-13. The sequence goes on along the minus strand of VBJI01000024.1, from coordinate 3,909 downwards.
AGCGTCCGAGTAGCGCGCCATCACTCGCAGGTTGTCACGTCCCGACAGATATGGGTAGAAGGCGGGTGTCTCGACCATGGCGCCCAGCTGCGCCAGGCTGGCTGGACTGCCGGGAGCGCCACCGGCGACGACCGCGCTGCCGGAGGTTGGGCGCAGCAACCCCGATAGCATCCGCAAGGTGGTCGTCTTTCCGGCGCCGTTGGGGCCGAGGAATCCGTAGACCTCACCCGAGCGCACCCGAAGGTTGAGGTCGCTGACCGCCAGCACGCCGGTGGAGTATCGCTTGGTCAGACCGCTGGTCTCGACGGCGTAGCTCTGTGCCAACCTCACCTCCTCGGTTGCCAATCTTAGTACCGGGCACGCCTGCGGTCGTATCAATTAATAATGGCAACATGAAATGGGTCACCCGCGAGAATGCCAATGTCGACCGGATCGCCTGCCCGTGGCTGATCAAGCGCTTCGTCGACCCCGATGCGGAATTCCTGTTCGTGCCGGCTGCGGACGTGATGGCGACCGCCGAGCGTGAACAGGCCATCCCCTATGACGTCCCGAATGTCGAGCTGGGGCACGTCGACGGACGCTGTAGCTTCGAGGCGATCGTGCGGAAATACCAGCTGACCGACCCCGCTCTCGCCGGACTGGCGCGCATCGTCCACGGCGCCGATGTGAGTTCGGATGTTGGGATCACGCCGGAGTCGGCGGGCCTGAAGGCCATCGCGCATGGCTTCGCGCTGGTCCATGGTGCCAACGACCACGACAAGATCCAACTGGAAAGCCCGATGTACGACGCGCTCTACGCCTGGTGCCAGAGCCGGGTAGCATCGCTGCGCTGATCGACCGCGACTTCGCGCTCATCCTCGCGGCTCGCCTCCTGCGCGCCTTCGGCTTCGGCATGTCGGCCGTGCTGATCGGCCTGCTGCTGGAGGAGCGCGGATTGAATCCGGGTGCGATCGGTCTCGTCCTGACGCTCGGCCTGCTTTCCGCCGCGATCGGTGGCGTGATCGCCGCCGCGCTCGCCTCGCGGATCGGGCGCCGCTGGACGCTTGCTGGTGCCGGGCTGTTGATGGCGATCGCCGGAGCCGACCTGTCCCTCGCCACCTCGCCCATCGTCCTCGGGCTGGCGGCATTGACAGGGATGCTCGGCGCCGCCAACGTCGATTTCGGAGCCTATGCCTCTATCGAGCAGGCCGTCCTGGCTGAATCGACTGAACCGCGCCGGCGCAACCTCGCCTTTGCTCGCTACTCGCTGACCGGCGGACTGGCAGGGGCTGCGGGCGCGCTCGTGGCCGGCACGGCAAGCAACCTCGATCGCGGTCGCATGCTGTTCGCCGGGTATGCCGCGATCGGTTTGATCACGGCTGCGCTCGCGCTCCGGCTCTCGCCTCGGGCCGAGGCGCCGATCAAGAGTGTCGCGCTCTCCAGTGCGCAACTGCGGGCGCTGACGCCGCTATCGGCGCTCTTCGCCATCGACGCGCTCGGCGGCGGTCTGGTCGCCAATGCCGTGATCGCGTACTGGCTCCATGTCCGATTCGGGGCGGGGGCCAGCGTGCTCGGCCCGGCCTTCGCCGGCATCGCCCTGCTGCAAGCGGCCTCCTATGAAGTGTCCGGCCGGCTGGCCAACCGGATCGGTTTGATTCGCACCATGGTCGTCACGCACGTGCCGAGCAATCTCTTCCTCCTGCTCGTGCCGCTGAGCCCATCGTTGCCCTGGGCCATCGCCGTGCTGCTCGCCCGCTTCAGCCTCTCGCAGATGGACGTGCCTGCCCGGCAGGCCTTCGTGGTGTCGATCGTCCCGCCAGCGGAACGGGCCGGCGCCGTCGCATTCACCGGGCTGGTCCGCGGGCTCGGGCAGGCGGCGGGCCCACTGCTATCCGGCGCGGCCATCCAGGGCGCGGCACTCGGGCTGCCCTTTTACCTCGCCGGCGGCCTCAAGCTGATCTACGACGGGACGCTCTACGTCGCCTTTCGCAGCCGCCGAGGCGAGCACGAAACCGTTCCTTAGACGGCGGCGCCCGCCCGCGTTCCGAGGGCCTGCCGCACCGTGACGATCCGGGCGACGTCGGTTGGCGAGAGAATGCCCACCAGCTTGCCGCCGTCCAGTACGAGGACCCGACGGTCGAGCCCGGTCTCGAGTCGCTCGAGCAGCGTCTCGAGGTCTTCCTGCGGCTGCGTGGTTGGGATCTGCGACATGGGGACGGCCAGATCGCGTAGCTTCCGGTCGTGTCCGCCGCTGCTGGCCTCCCGCACGATTTGATTCAGACGAACCACGCCGGATAGCTCACCGGCGGCATCCCGGAGCGGATAGGTCGTGAAGTGGTGGTGCACGGCCTCCGACGCGAGGAACTCGTCGACCGTCAGCCCATCGGACACGGTTACGACCGGAGCGCTCATGGCGGCCGCTACCGGCACCGACTCGAGCAGCGCCTTCGTCACGGTGGATGACTCCTCAGCCGAGCCGGCCGAAAGCAGGAACCAGCCGAGGAAGGCGAGCCAGATGCCGTTGAATCCATCGGCACGAAACAGCTCGAGGGCGCCTACTCCGATCATCAGGAAGGCGAAAATCCGGCCCACCTGGACGGCGACGTGGACGCCGCGTTGCCGCGTGCCGGATCGCCACCAGAAAAACGAGCTCAGGAGACGTCCGCCGTCCAACGGGAACGCCGGAATTAGGTTGAAGACCCCGAGGCTGAGGTTCAAAACGGCGAGCCAGACGAGCAAGTCCGAAACCAGCGCCGAGGCCCCGGCCGCCGATACCACGACGGCAAGTCCAAACGCAACCACCGCGACCAGGATGCTGGCCAGCGGCCCAACGATCGTGATCAACGCCTCGACCCGCGCACTCCGCGGTTCGCCGGCCAGCTTCGAGACGCCGCCGAACAGCCACAAGGTAATCTCGGATACCTGGACCCCGTTCCGCCGAGCCACCACCGAGTGCGACAGCTCGTGCGCGAGCAAGCATCCGTAGAACACGACAGCGCCGATCACCGCCGTAATCCAGTACGCCGTCGGAGATTGATTCGGGACGCCTTGCGGGAGCACGGTAACGGCCAGGCTCCAGGAAACCAGGGCAAAGACGAAGATCAGGCTCCAGTTGAATCCGATCTCGATGCCGAAGACCTTTCCCAAGCGAATCGTTGATCTCATGCCCGAATCGCACTTACCCTATTCCTTTCGCTCGACCCTCGGGTGCTCCCGTACCACTTTTAGGGTCGCCGGCGCCGCCGAAATGGGCATGAATAAGAGTGATGAACACACTTGAACGCACCACCCTCAAGGTGTCGCCCGTGACTCGCGCTCGTCGAATTCCAGCGAGCGGAAATGCGGCGCTCGCAGCCTCGGCCTTGATCCAGGCAGCGCTCGGGATCGAGTTCTTGCTTTCCGGACTCAATAAGTTCGCCGATCCAAATTTCGTCAACCACTTCAACGCGTTTGTTCGTGCCAGCCCAGGAACTTACAACGGACTGCTCTCGTCGCTCATCCAGCAGCTGGTGCTGCCGAATATCACGCTTTTCGCCTCGGTCACCAAATACACCGAGCTCGTCCTCGGCATCGTCCTGCTCCTGGGCGCGATCGAGGTCGGGCGCCGACGGCTCGGCGGGCCGATCGCGGCGCAGCATGGCTACGAAGCACCGGTTGCCGCCATTGCGGCTCTCGCCGGCCTTGCCGCCGCCGGGCTCGCGCTGTCGATCGCGCTGATGATGGGCGAACAGCTTCCCACCGTTATGCCAGGCCGGGCACTGACGACCGCGATTCCGGTCGAGCTGCTGCTCGTGCCGCTGGGGATCGCTGTTGCCTGGATGGAAGGCGGCCGCTTCCGCGTCCTCTCCCGCTAGCTTCCGCGTTATCCTCGAAGCGCCATGAGCAAAGGGCGCGTCGAGGCCTTCAGCGACGGCGTCTTCGCGGTGGCGA
>VBJI01000180.1:17520-24353 GCA_005880875.1 Chloroflexota bacterium | reverse complement strand
GGGGGAGACCATGCTCAGGAACACGCTCAGGATGATCAACCAGCAGGATCAGTGGTTCAACCAGTTGCGGCGCGAAGAGTCGGCCCGCCGCACGCTTCGGTACTCGCTCTACCAGGCGCTCGAACAGGTGGAACGCCTGCTGGAAAGCGACATGATGGAAGTCCCTCTCGAAATGCAGGCGCGCTTGCGGCAGATCGTCGAAGCCGTCGACTCCCAGCTCGCCTACCGCATGGACCAATCTGGACCCAGTGCGCTCGACATCCAGGACATCATCTTCGAGGCGCAGGACCGTTTGATCAAGCAGGTCCGCACCTGACGCGCTTGTAACCGCGACCGCCTCGCCTCCTGCAGTGACGCCCGGGAGCAATCCCGGGTGTCATTGCGTCTGGGCCAGATTGTTCGGATGAGGTAAAACCTGTGCATGGCTGAGCCGACCGAAACCTGGGACCTCTGGCTCCCGGGGCCGGGCGCCACCGGGCTCCCATTTGCCCGCTCGCGCATCAACCCCAAGGATGCCCGGGGCCGAGTGCTCGTTCACGCCGCCCCGCAAAAGCTCAACGTGACCGTTCGGGATGACGCCGGCGGCGTGGTCGCAAAGGGCGAGAGCCTCGAGCGGCACCAGCCCGGACCGATGAGCTACCTGGTGCGGCGCGGTGCCGGGATCACCCTTGAGGACGGCTGGCCGACCGATGAGGATCTCGGCCGGTTGGTCATCCTTCCGGGCGGCGAGGCTGGCATCCTGAAAGCCTGGTGGAACGCCGACGACCGGAAAGAGTGGCGCTGGCAGATGGAGTTCTATAACCAGATCCGCGGCTAAGGTTTCGTCAGCGGCGTGCCTTGCGCGCACATCGGGCAATCGGTCGGGACATACATCGCGTTTGGGAGCTCCACCAGCCACTCGAGAGCCAGACCCCGTTCCGCGGCAAGCGCCCCGGCGCGTGGACCGATGACGATCAGCGCGCCGAGCGCGACGGGGATCGCACCACATGACTCGATATCGGATAGCGAGGCCTGGACCGCCGATCCGGCGCTGATGGCGTCATCGACGACCGCCACCCGCCTGCCGCTTGGGGCACCGCGCAGCGCCGGCGCCAGGCGGTAGTCGACCGGAAAAAGACCCGGCCGATCCGTCGAGATTCGTTCGAGAAAACCGAAGTCGAGGCCCTGATCGGCCGCGATCGCCTGAGCCAAAAAGGCGCCACCCGTGAGGGGGCCGTAGACGGCGTCGATCCGATGCCGAGCGATTCTTCTGCCGAGCTCCTCGACGAATGGCTCGAGGGCCGCGGGATGGGTGAACAGCTGATCCAGTTCCATCCAGGTTTCCGCGTGGTGGCCGGATTCCAGCTGAAAATGGCCCGATTTCCGGTCGACCAGGCCGAGCAATGCCTCGCGCAACTGGCTTTGGCGAGTGATCGTGGCCTATTAGGCCTGGACGAAGTAGGAACGGCAGGCCAGGTCGATCAAGTCCGGCTCCAGCCGCGGTGGACGGCTGAGGAAGTAGGCGACCTCATCCAGCTGGTTCAGGATATCGCGTGGCTGGCAGCCGCGGAACGGCCGCTTGAAGGGCTTGTAATAGCGGTCGAGCACGTAGTTGTATCCCGCCTCGTTGAAGACGATCTCGAACTCTTTGCAGGCCCGCTCGAAAATCTGACGGAATTCAACCGGGGTCGGGTCCGGGACATGGATCTTGTAGCGGACGCGCCGGAGAAATGCCTCGTCAACCAGTGACCCCGGCTCGAGGTTGGTGCTGAAAACCACCATCGCCTCGAAAGGGGCGCCCACCGCCATCCCGGCACCGGCCAGCGTCAGGTAGTCGATGCGCCGCTCGAGCGCCACGATCAGGCGGTTGAGCAAGGCGCGAGGCGAGGAATCTTGGCGGCCGAAGTCGTCGAGCAGGAAGATACCGCCGTTTGCCTTGAGGTGGATCGGCGCCTCGTAGTAGCGCATCAGTGGGTCGAAGGAGGGTGAGAGCTGCGCGGTCGTGAGCTCGCCGCCGGCCTTGACGAACGGCCGCTTGACCAGCACCCAGCGCGAGTCAAAATTCATCGGGAGCTGGCGCTGCACCCGCTGGTGGTGAAGCGGATCGTAGAGGCGCATCACCTGGCCTTCGATGTCGATCGCGTAGGGGATGTAGATCGGCTCGCCCAGGAGCTCGGCACAGGCTTCCGCGATCGTGGTCTTCCCGTTCCCGGGTGCGCCGTAAAGGAAGAGGGGCGCTCGCGCGTTGACCGGCGGGCCGAGCTGCACCATCAGGTCCGGGCTCAGGGTCAGATGCTGGAGGGCTCGGGTCAGCCAGGCGGCGGTGACGTCGGCCTGGCTCACCTGCGCCCGAACCGACTCTTCGTATTGCGCGAACGGGACCGGCGTCGGACCGATGTAGTGGTCGCGGGCGAGGACGTCGCGGGCTCGCACCCGCCCCGGATCGGTGATCAGGTAGCCGAGCGACTCGCCGAAGTCGTGACTCGTCTGGGGCCCGGCCATCCGGCCGATGGTCTGGGCCCAGCCCTGCTCCACCAGGCTCTGGATCGCCGGGGTGACCGTCTGATAGGGCAGGCAGAGCGCCGCCGCCCAGTCCTTGGCCGACAGCGGCGACTTGAAGTAGATGTGCTTGAGGAGGAGATCCGCCAGCCTCGCCACGGGGAGTCCAGAATCCTCGGTGCGGGCCGGTGCCAGCGGGAAGAACTCCGGGGCGGTGGCTTGTGGTGGTGGCTGTATGGCCATAGGCAACGGGCCGCATCTGGGCGGCTCTCCCAGAGCAACCTGTGCTCAGCGGAGTTTCTTGCTGGCTTGAATCAGGCTTTGAGCGCGGGCCGAGCCCCAAAATACCGCTCGACCGTCAGCCCGTGCCGCTCCAGCTCGGCTCGCGCCAGCGGCTCGAACCGGCGCAGATACCAGTCTTCGGCCGGGTTGCGCGAGTAGGCGAGCAGCCGGCTGTAGGGCAGGGTATAGATCGCGCGGCCGGCCAGGATTTCGAGCATCTGCGGAGTGAGCTCGGGCTGCGCCAGCGCCCGCCGGAGGGTCACGTGGATCCCCCGCATGTCGGCAATCAGCCGCAGCCGGCGGGGCAGAAAGATGACCAGCGCGAACACGATCGGGATGGCCGCCACCATGATCCCGAGGATCAGCGCCAACAGATGAATGCCATGTGAGCCAGCGCGCCCGGCGGAGATCAGGGAGTCGCCCGAGTGGGTCTTGAGAGCCTCGGCCGTTCGATGCAGGAAATCCGAGAGATACGGCACCCCATTGGGTATTCCCTGCTCGAACGACAGGATCCAGCTGTCGAACGTCTTCCCGGCGTTGATCACTCCCTGCGCGAGCGCATCGAGCTGCAAGACCAGGTTGTTGACCCACAGCCCGGCCTGGACGCAGAGGTAGATCCAGACCGCCGTCAGCAGGTCGGCGAGCATCCAGGCGAAGCGGCGACCGTAAAGATCGGGGTACAGGCGCATGAGTTCACCCCTTGAAGTACTGGTGCTAGAACGCTACTTCGGCCCGGAGTCTAGCGCGCTTTCGACGACTCCTACAGCCTTTCCAGGTACTCGATCACTTCCCGGGTGAGCTGCGTCGGGGTGGAGGCGCCCGACGTCACGCCGACCCGCTGCTTGCCCTGTAGCCACTCCGGCTTGATATCGCTTACGGTGTCGACCAGATAGGCCGGCTTGTTGGCCAGCTCCTGGACCACCTGCACCAGCCGCTTCGAGTTCGAGCTGCGCTCGCTGCCGACGACGATTACGAGGTCGCAATCCTTCGCCGCTTCGACGGCGGCCTCCTGGCGGTCCTGGGTGGCCCGGCAGATCTCGTTGTAAGCCTCGGCCTGCGGGTACCTCTCCCGCACCCGCTTGATCATGGCCGCCGTGTCCCAGATGCTCAGCGTGGTCTGGCAGGTGACCGCGATCTTGTCATTCCTGATGTCGAGGGCGTCGATGTCCTCCGGCTCCTGCACGAGATGCACTTTGCCTGGGGCTTCCCCCATCACGCCCTCGGGCTCGGGATGCCCCCGCCGCCCTACATAGACAATGTCGTAGCCGCGCTCGGCCAGATCGCGCACCAGGTCGTGGGTGACGACGACATCGGAGCAGGTGGCATCGACGAGGTTGAGGCCTCGCTCCACCGCTCGTTGCTTGACCGCCGGCGACACCCCGTGAGCGGTGAAAATCACCGTCCCTTCGCCGATCGTCTCCAACCCCTCCAGCCGGTTGTCGCGATCGACCAGCTCGATACCGCTTTGCTGCAGTTCGTCGGTGACATGGGTGTTGTGGACGAGGTAGCCCAGCATCCGGATCTTCTCGCCGGGCCGCGCTTTCGCGGTCTGCTTGGCGGCGCGGATCGCCTCGACGACGCCGTGGCAGTAGCCACGAGGCGTGATCTTGAGGACGTCCATCGATTCGAGTGTACCCGGGCTTTTGAGGCCCGAACCGGCCGAACCGGCTACGAGGACGTCACAGGTTTCGGCGCCGGCGGCGGGCGTTCCGGGGTTGGTGGCACCGGGGGCGCCTGGGTCCCGGGTACCGGCTCGACCGGTTCCGGCTGCGGCGGCCGCTCCCTATCCAATCGTGATGGGGCCTCCCTGGACGTTGAGGATTTTGAGGAAGGCCAGGATGCTGAGCGCGGCGAGCACCATGATGAAGCCGCCGACGACGTACGACGCGATCCGATGACGGGTGAAGACCGAAAGGCCGAGTAGCAGCAGGATGATGGCGACCAGGATATTCGCGAAATTCACGATGACTTTCATGCAACCGTCTCCTTACTTGCGCGCTTCCCGCAACCGTGATGGATATTGCTGAGCTTCATGCCTCGGCCAGCGCCCGGTCAAGGTCTGAGATCAGGTCGGCAACGTCCTCGATGCCAACCGAGATCCGCACCAGCCCGTCAGCCACGCCGTGGACGCGGCGGGTTTCTGCCGGGATCGAGGCATGTGTCATGGCGGCCGGAAGCTCGACATCTGACGCGCGGCGAGCTCGCGCTGCGGATGGTTCGGTAGCCCGGGATAGAAGACCCGCTCGACTTTCTTGTGCTCGACCAGGAATGCGGACACCTGCCGGGCGTTGCGGTCGTGCTCGCGCATCCGGATCGCCAGCGTCTTGAGCCCGCGGAGCACCAGCCAGGCGTCCATCGGACCGGGAATGCCGCCAATCGCGTTTTGCAGAAACGCCAGCTGCTCGAACAGATCCTCCCGGTTCACGACCAGCGTGCCGCCGATCAGGTCGCTGTGGCCGCCGAGATATTTGGTCGCGCTATGCACCACGATGTCGGCGCCGAGTGAGAGCGGACGTTGAAAGTAGGGACTCATGAAAGTGTTGTCCACGACGACCACCGCCTGGCGCGCGTGCGCCAGGGCGCTCACCGCCTGGATGTCGACCAGCTTGAGCAGCGGATTGGTCGGCGACTCGAGCCAGACCAGCCGGGTGCGCTCGGTAACTGCCTTCTCGACGGCCTTCAGATCTGAGCCGTCGACGAAGGAGAAGCTGAGGCCCATCGGCTCGAGGACCCGTCGGAATAGGCGATAGGTGCCGCCGTACAGGTCATCGACCGCCACCGTGTGGTCACCCGGTTTGAGTACCTGCATGATGGTGGCCTCGGCCGCCATTCCGGAACCGAACGCCAGCCCATGCTTGCCGCCCTCCAGGGCCGCGATGCATTGCTCCAGCGCCGCCCGCGTCGGGTTCCCGGTTCGCGAGTACTCGTAGCCGCGATGCTTGCCCACGGCCGCCTGGGCAAAGGTGGACGTCTGGTAGATCGGAACCACGACCGCGCCGGTCGCCTCGTCAGGCGGTTGTCCGGCATGAATCGCCCGGGTGGCGAAACCGGGCGTCGCCTCGGTGCTCATCGGGAGGCGCGGGTGTGCGCCATGAACTCGAGCAGGTCGAGCCGGGTGATGATGCCGACCGGTCGCTCGGCATCGAGGACGACGAGCGCCGTCGCGCCGCCGAGCAGCGCGTTGAAGGCCTCATCCACGTGGGCCCCGGCGGTGATGGTGGGAAATGGTCCGTCCATCGCGGCGCCGACGGTGGTTTCGATCAACCCTGGATCGCGGTAGACACGATCGAGCAGGGTCCGTTCCTGGATGCTGCCCACCAGCCGCTTCGCGGCGCCGCTGCCGTCTTCGGTCACCGGCATCTGCGAAATGCCGTACTCCTGGAGCAGATCGATGGCCCGCCCCACCTTCTCCTTCGATGACACCGTGATCAGCTCCGGCATTTCGCGCTCCCGCGAGACCACGACGTCGTGCACCAGCTGGCGTGGAAAACGCTCGAGAAACCCGTTTTGCCGCATCCACTCATCGTTGTAGATCTTGCTCATGTTGTTGCGGCCGGTGTCCGGCAGGATGACGACGATCAGCTTGCTCTCGTCGAGGTCGCGGGCCACCTCGAGCGCCGCCTTCATCGCGGTGCCCGCCGAGCCGCCGACCAGGATGCCCTCCTCTCGGGTGATCCGCCGGGCGGTCAGGAAGGAGTCTCGATCCGAAACGCGGACGATCCGGTCGATCAGCTTCAGATCGATCGTCCCCGGGATGAAATCTTCGCCGATCCCTTCCACCTTGTAGGGCTTGACGGTGTCGCCCGAATAGAGCGACCCCTCCGGGTCGGCACCGACGATCATCAGCGACGGCTTTTTCTCCTTGAGGAAACGGCCAATGCCCGTCATCGTGCCGCCCGTCCCGAGACCGCCGACCACGACGTCGACCTTCCCGTCAGTCTGTGTCCAGATTTCAGGCCCAGTCGTCTCGTAGTGCGCGCGCGGATTCGCCTGATTGAAATACTGGTTCGGTTGATAGGCGCCCGGAATCTCGTGGCTGAGCCGCTCCGCAACGGAGTAATAGCTTTCGGGCG
>VBJI01000180.1:0-17403 GCA_005880875.1 Chloroflexota bacterium | reverse complement strand
GTCCTCGATCATCCGCAGGCCGATGCGATCCTTCACACTCCCGCCTGGATTCAGCGTCTCCAGCTTGGCCAGGACGGTGGGGCGAACGCCGGCGGTGATTCGATGAAGCCGCACCAGCGGCGTGTGCCCGACGGCCTCCAGGATGTTGCCCAGGACCTGCACGGCCACCATGATACGGGCTGTAATTCCCCTAGAATCGCGTCGAACCTTAGGAGGGGTGCTTACCGTGCCGGTGTCCGTGGCGAATTCGCAGGTCGTCTACGACGCCATGAAGGGCGTGGGTGTCACGCTGGTCAGTGCTCTGCCGGAAACCTGGCTGGTGCACCTGATCCGGATGGCGGACGAGGACCCCCAGATGACGCTGGTCCGGCTCGCGAAAGAGGAGGAGGGCGTCGGCATCTCGGCGGGCGCGCACTTCGCCGGCGCCAGGTCGGCGATGCTGATGCAGAACCACGGCTTCCTGCAAGCGATCAACGGCATCGTCGGGGTGTCGCTCCTGTACAAGATCCCCCTCTTGATGCTGATCACCGACCGCGGCGGCTTCGGCGAGAAGGATCCCTGGCAAACCGAGGGCGGCAAGTACACCCGGCCGGTCCTGGACGCACTGCACGTGGCTCACGACGACCTGACCCGCCCCGAGGACGTCGAGCCAAAGATGGCAAAGGCGATGACGCTGGCGCAGAGCTCGCTGTCGCCGGTGGCGCTGCTGCTGAATCGCGACCTGATGTGGGAGGAGCCCAGGTGAAGCGCCTTGATTGCCTCAGGGCGGTCTACCCCGAGCTCGAGGACTGCGCCGTCGTTACCATCATGGGAGCGGTCGCGGCTGAGCTCTACTCGCTGGGCCATCGCGCCAACTTCTTCTACCTCGAGCATGCGATGGGCCTGGCGTCGTCCGTCGGTCTCGGCATCGCGTTGGCGCAACCCGAGCGCAAAGTCGTCGTCATCGACGGCGATGGCTCGGTCCTGATGAACCTCGGCGGGTTGACCACGCTGGCCCGCTCCCGGCCCAAAAACCTGGTCCATGTGATCTTCGACAACGAGACGCTGCTGTCGGTGGGCGGGGGAGCGCCCGGCGGCTACAAGTGGTTCACGACGGCGACCTCAACCGGCGCCGATCTGGCGGGGATCGCCATGGCCGCCGGATTTCCGCAGGCGAAGACCGTGCGCGAGCTCGGCGATTTTGAGAGAGCGGCGCTCGACGCGCTCGACAGCAACGAGCTCAGCTGTGTCGTGGCCAAAGTCGAAGCCGAGATGCCCAAGAGCTTCCTGATGGATGTCCACATGCTCGAGAACCGCTTCGAGTTTCCTCGAGCGCTGCAGCAACCGCCCAGCAACCAGCGGGCTCTGCGCCGCCCGACTCGCATTGCGAAAGAGCAGCCAACGACGATCCCGGCAATGAAATCTCTGGAGGAGTGACGTGAGTACGAGAGTGGACACCCTGGCGTCTTTCGTCGATGGCCTGGTCTCCGGTTCAATCGAGGTGATCGATCTCACGCAACCCTTGTCGGAGCGGACCCCGATGATCCAGCTTCCGCCGCCGTTCGCCAACACCCCGAACTGGAAAAGCCACGAGATCAGCCGGTACGACGAGCGGGGACCGGCCTGGTACTGGAACTGGTTCGAGGGCGGCGAGCACGCCGGCACCCATTTCGACGCGCCGATCCACTGGGTCACCGGCAAGGACAAGGACGACGTCTCCCAGGTCCCCGTCACGCGTCTGATTGGCCCGGCCGTGGTGATCGACAAATCGAAGGACTCCTGGCTGCTCTACCGAACGGGGTGGGATGCCCGCGCCAATGACCAGAAGGCGTTCCTGAATGCGAACGAGACCGGCCCGCATACGCCCGGCATCGACATCGAGCTGGCGCAGTGGCTGGCCAACGAGAGTCCGTTTGTGGGCGTTGGTGTCGAGACCGTGGGGACGGACGCTGGTACGGCGCACTCGTTCAACCCGCCGTTTCCCTGTCACCAGTTCCTGCTCGGCGCCAACAAGTACGGCCTGACCCAGCTGGCCAACCTGGCCACGCTGCCGCCGACCGGCGCGGTGCTGGTGGTGGCGCCGCTGAAGCTGGTCAAAGGCTCTGGCAGTCCCTGCCGCGCCCTGGCGCTGGTCCAGCGATAGGCTCGCCGGCTGGCCTCGAGCTCCGGCCGATCCGGCCTGAGGAACAGCGGGCCTACTCGACGCTGATGCGGCGTGCCTTTGGGGCATCGCTTCCCACCGACGAGGAGCTGGCGATCTCGAGGGAGATCACGGAGTTCGATCGGACGCTGGCGTTTTTCGACGGCCCGGACGTCGTCGCTACCGCAGGCATCTTCTCCTACGAGATGACGGTGCCGGGAGGTCGCTTGCGGTGCGCCGGTGTCACCCGGGTCGCTGTGCTCAGCACGCATCGCCGACGGGGACTCCTGACCGCGATGATGCGCCGCCAGCTCGCTGACGTGCACGAACGGGGCGAACCGCTGGCCGCCCTCTACGCCTCGGAAGCGCCGATCTACGGGCGCTTTGGTTACGGCCTGGCAACCTACCAAACGGCGCTGGAGATCGACCGGCCGCACGGCACCTTTGCCCAAACGCTGAGCGGGAACGGACGACTGACGATGGTCGACCTGCCGACCGCGGTGCCTGCATTCACTCGCGTCTGGGAGCAGGCTCGGCAGAGCCAGCCGGGCATGCTCGGATTGGATGAGCGCTGGATCCGCAACCAGCTCACCGACCTGGAGCTCCACCGCGATGGCGCCAGCCCACACTATCGCGTGCTCTACCAGCTGGGCGATGACCCGGCCGGCTTTGCCATTTACCGGATCAAGATGGATTGGGATGCTTCTGGCCCGAACGGCACCGTCCGCCTCGGGATGCTGATCGCGGCAACGACTGAGGCCTATGCGTCGCTCTGGCGCCACGTGCTGGACGTGGACCTGATGACCCGAATAACCGCCGAGATGCGGCCGGTCGAGGAGCCGCTTCGTTTCCTGCTGGCCGACTCGCGGCAGCCCAGGACCCGGGTGGAAGACGGCATCTGGCTGCGGCTCGTGGATGTGCTCGCGGCCCTCGCCGGCCGACGCTATGCGGTGGAGGGCCAACTCGTGCTCGGTGTCCGCGACGGGTTCTGTCCCTGGAACGTCGGCCGGTTCGAGCTGCGCGGGGGTCCGACGGCCGCCGAAGCGCGCCGCACGACGGCGAGCCCGGATCTGGAGCTCGATGCGGCCGCCCTCGGCGCGCTGTATCTGGGTGGCAATCGCTTTGGCACCTTGCATCGGGCTGGACTGATCAGGGAGGTCCAGCCCGGTGCGGTGGCGCGCGCCGATGCCATGTTCGCGACCGACCGGGCGCCCTGGTGCCCCAGTCATTTCTAGTCGCAGGCTAGCGACGATAATCCGAGCGTGGACCGCGAGACCTGCCTGTCATTCGATCGGCAGGATCCGCTCGCCGCGATGCGTGAAGCGTTCGCCATTCCGGACGGTGTCATCTATCTCGATGGCAATTCGTTGGGCGCCCTACCGCGGCAGACCGTTCAGCGGATCGACCAGGTCATAACCGAGGAGTGGGGTGCCGGATTGATCCGCAGCTGGAACAACGCCCACTGGATAGACGCACCGGCGCGCCTCGGCGACAAGATCGCCCGCCTGATCGGGGCGAGGGCGGGTGAAGTCATCGTCGCCGACAGCACCTCGGTAAACCTCTTCAAGCTGCTGGCGGGCGGGCTCCGGCTGCAGCCGGGCCGGCACTTCATCCTCACGGAGGCCGCCAACTTCCCGACCGATCTCTACATCGCCCAGGGCTTGATCGAGCTACTCGAAGGCAACCACGCCTTGCGCGTCGTGGAACGCGCCGAGCTGGAGCGCGCGCTCGATGGCAGCGTGGCGATCTTGATGCTCACCCACGTGGACTACGGGAGCGGCGAGATTCACGACATGCGCCGGCTGACGAGCGCGGCTCGCAAACACGGCACGCTTACGCTCTGGGACTTATCGCACAGTGCGGGCGCCGTCCCCGTTGACCTCAACGCGAGCCAGGTTGACCTGGCGATTGGCTGTGGCTATAAGTACCTGAACGGCGGTCCGGGCGCGCCCGCCTATCTGTTCATCGCGTCGGCGCTGCAGGAGGCGATGCGGTCGCCGCTGTCCGGCTGGATGGGTCACGCGGCACCGTTCGCGTTCGAGCCCGACTACCGCCCTGCCCAGGGCATCGCCCGGCAGCTCGCCGGCTCGCCGCCGATTCTCAGCATGCTCGCGCTGGAAGTTGCCGTCGATCTCTGGCTGACGGTGAATCAGCAGGAAGCGCGCCGGAAATCCATGGCCCTGGGAGATCTCTTCATCAAGCTCGTCGACGAGACCCTGCGCGACCTGGCCGTCGAGGTCGCCTCGCCGCGGGAGGCGCAGATTCGCGGGTCGCAGGTCTCGCTCCGGCACAAACAGGCGTACCGGGTGATGCGGGCCCTGATCGATCGCGGCGTGATCGGCGATTTTCGAACCCCCGACCTGATGCGCTTTGGCTTTGCTTCCCTCTACACCCGCTATGTCGACATCTTCGATGCGATCAGCTGCCTTCGGGAGGTCCTCATCACCCGGGCCTGGCAGCGGCCGGAGTATGCCACCCGGCTCACCGTGACCTGATGGAGAGCCGGCAAGGCGATCGGCTGCTCCGCGGCTACTTGAGTAGCCGCGTGCTCCTGCTCGTGATCGGCATCATCACACCGGTCGGCATCCTCGTCGTTAACGCGGCAGCCTTCGTGATGCGAAATCTCCAGCAGTTCCGAATCGGCATTGCCGTATGCGCCTTGATCAGCTCGCTGGTCTTGAACGGCCTGACGGCCTCATGGTTGCTTCGCCTGGCCGGGCGGCGGTCGATCTCCATCTATCTGCAACATCAGGAATGGGCGACGGTGGTCGCTACGACCGTCGTCCTTGCCACATCGATTGGCGCCGCGATCTTCACCTATATCGGGATGGGCAATCCGAGCCACCTGCCGGATACGCTCTCGGTGCTTACGGCGCTGGCCGCGCTGCTCGTCCCCATCGGCATCACCTACTTCAGCCGCCTCTTCGCGAACAGCCGGTGAACTACAGTTGAGAACGGACCTCCCAGAGCTCGGGGAAGAACCGCTTGCCGAGCGTAGATTGGAGATAACGCACTCCGGTCGAGCCGCCAGTGCCGGGCTTATCGCCGATCTGCCGCTCGACCATTTCCACGTGGCGGAGCCGCCAGAGTCGAAAGCCCTCGTCGTGGTCGAGCAGCGCTTCAGCGAGTTCCAGCAACTCCGAGTGGCGATCGCCCTGCCGATAGAGATCGCTGACGGTGACGCCGCGACGCTCGAGCAACCGCGTGAAGACATCGAGCAGAGTCGGCTCGGCGAGGCGCTGCTGCAGCCGAGCGCGGGCCTCCGCGTCGCCGTCGAGCGCCTTGATATAGCCCGCATCCTTCAAGCCTGACAGGAACTCGATCTCGCGGAACTGGGCGGACTGAAATCCGCTGGCCGGGGCGAGCTCCGATCGAAACGTCAGAAAATCCTGGGGCGCCATCGTCTCCAGCACGCCGACCTGCTCCACCAGCAACGCCTCGATGACCTTGACCCGCGCCAGAAAATGCCGGGCCGCGCGCAGCTCATCCGCCTCGATCGCCGATCGCACGGCTTCCAGCTCGTGGATCAACACTTTGAACCAGAGTTCGTAGACCTGGTGGACAACGATGAAGAGCAGCTCGTCGTGCGCCTCGGTCAGGCCGGCCTGAAGGGCCAGCAGCTCGGGGATATGGAGATAGCTGCCGTAGCTCAGCCGGCGGCCGGAGGCATCCTGATAGCCCATTCCGCCGAGGCGGTAGGGGGTGCCCTCACCCTGGTGCAGGTTTTTCGTGGCAGCCAAGCTGGGCTCAGCTTAGCGCGGAAAAGTGCTACAACGAGTGCGAGCAAAGGAGGGGATGCGTGAAGGAGTCACCCTACTGGAATCCCCGGCACGAAACCATGCCGCGCGACCAGATCGACGCGCTTCAGATTCGCAAGCTGAAAAACCTCGTCGCCTGGACTGAAGCACGGGTCCCCTGGCAGGCGACGCGGCTGAAGGCCGCCGGCCTCACCCCGGAGTCGATCAAAAGCCTGAATGATCTTCGCCGCATCCCGATGATGACCCGCGACGAGTGGATGCAGGCGCAACTGGAAGACCCGCCCTTTGGTCCGCTGCTCGCTGCCCCCCAGGAGTCCGCGATCCGGTACCACCTGACCTCTGGCACCACCGGCCGGATTCCCCTCCAGGTGCTGGACAGCATGAAGGACTGGGAGTGGATCGCCGAGATGTGGTGCTATGGCTTCTGGGGATTCGGCGTCCGGCCGCCGGATATCGTGTTTTTTGCGTTTAGCTACGGCACGTTCGTGGGCTTCTGGGGAGCGCATTACGCCAGCGAAAAGATCGGCTGCCTGGTCCTGCCCGGCGGCAACATGACGACCGACGCTCGTGTCAAGCAGATCCTCAACATGAAGGCAACCGTCGTTTGCTCGACCCCAACCTACGCGTTGCGGATGGCGCAGGAGGCCAAGACGATGGGCGTCGACCTGGCCGGTAGCGCTGTCAAACGCCTGATCCTGTCCGGCGAGCCGGCTGGGTCGATCCCCGCGACAAAACGCCTGATCGAGGAAGAGTGGGGCGCGAAGGCGGCCGATACTGCCGGCATGACCGAGGTGGGCACCATCATGATCTTCGAGTGCGAGAAGCAACCCGGCGGCACCCACATCATCGAAGACCATTACATCGAAGAGGTGGTGGATCCCGAGACCGGCGACCCGGTCGGGTACGGTGAGCTGGGTGAGCGGCTCATCACGTCGTTCGGTCGCGGGTTCATTCCGGTGCTGCGCTATCGCACCCGCGACCTGGTCGTTCGGGTACCCGCCAACACCTGCACCTGCGGCCGGACCTTCGATCTCTACGAGGGCGGCATCCGGGGCCGGGTGGACGACATGAAGCTGGTGCGTGGCACCAACGTCTACCCACGCGCCGTCGAATCGATCGTGCGGGAGTACAAAGAAATCGACGAATTCCGCATCCGTCTGTATACCGCCGATGGCCGCCAGGACGAGATCGAGGTTTTGGTCGAGATTCCCGGCCGCGAGGGCGACGAGGCTGAACGGATCCTCGCCCAACTCGCCAAGTCGCTTGCGGAGGCTCACGAGGGCCTGCGGTTCGGCGTCAAGAAAGCGGAGAACGGCAGCCTGCCGCGGTTCGAGCTCAAGGCCAAACGGCTGCAGGACGATCGGATCGTGATCGGCACCGCTGGTGAGCGGAGGGTGACCGCATGAAGAACGTGATGGGCGTCGAGCTGAGTGAATCCGAACGAACCCTGGTCGAGTGCTACCAGGGGCTGGTTCGGGTGTTGAAAGACAGCAAGGAGCTCGCACCGTTCGAACGGCGCAACGCCCTCAAAGCGGTGGCCGCCCTCTGGCAGGTGGTCAACGGCCTCGACCTCGATCCCGGAAATATCTACGAGATCGGGGCCTGAGCGGCCCCGGCCTGCCAGCGCGCTCGCCGGCTTCCGTGGCCTTCGTAGACTTCCCTTTCGACCCCGTGTTCCGCGACTGGCAGGGCATGCGGCTCGCGCACATCGATGTCGGCGAAGGACCGGTTGTCCTGTTGCTTCACGGCGAGCCCACCTGGTCGTATCTCTGGCGGAAAGTCATTCCGCCGCTACTGGAGGCCGGCTTTCGGTGCGTCGCGCCCGATCTTCCCGGTTTCGGCCGGTCCGACAAGCCGCTCGACCCGGCCTGGTATTCGTTCGACAACCACACCGCGTCGATCGCGTCGCTGCTCGATGATCTGGATCTATCCGACGTGACCCTGGTCATGCACGACTGGGGAGGCCCGATCGGGTTACGACTGGCCACCATCGAACGGCCCGATCGGGTCAGCCGTCTCGTCCTGATGGACACGGGCATCTTCACCGGTGAGCAAACGATGAGCGAGGAGTGGCTGCGGTTCCGCGCTTTCGTCGCCGCGCATCCCGACGTCCCCATCCCGCCGTTGATTCGAGGCGGGTCTAAGAAGCCGCTGGCACCGGAGGTGCTGGCGGCCTACGAAGCACCATTTCCGACCGAGGCCTCGAAGGCAGGCGTTCGCCGTTTTCCCGAGTTGATTCCATTGACACCTGATGGGCCGGGGGCGGCGACGGGACGGGAGGTGCTGCAGCGCCTGATCCGGGACCGCCGGCCGGCGCTCCTCCTCTGGGCGGACGCTGACCCGGTGCTCCCGCTCGAGCCGTTCGGCCGACAGATGCAACGCGTGCTGGCGATGGCGGATGAGCTCACCGTGATCCGTGATGCCGGACACTACCTCCAGGAGGACCAGGGCGACCTGGTGGGCCGAACGATCGCCGCCTGGCTCGCCGGCGTGGCACATTAGATGCTGCTTCGCGGCGGCCGGGTGGTGACCGCCGGTGGCGAGCGAACCGCCGACGTGCTGGTGGAGGGCGACAAGATCGTCGAGGTTGGGCCGGACGTCCATGCCGACGGCCCGGTTGTCGACGCCAGCGGCCTGCTCGTCCTGCCGGGCATCGTCGACCCGCATACGCATCTGCTACTCGACACCGGGACGGCCCGCACCGCCGACGACTTCTCAAGCGGCTCGGCGTCCGCCGCGGCGGGCGGCGTCACGACTTATCTCGACTTCGCACCCCAGCTACGCAGCCAGACCTTCGCCGAAGCGCTGCAGGCGCGCCGCCGGCTGATCGACGGCCAGTCCTACGTGGACTACGGCCTCCATCTCAACATCACCAATCTCCCACCGAGCTGGGAGCGAGACCTCGATGCGCTGGTCGAGGCTGGGGTGACGAGCGCCAAGATCTACACGACGTATCGCGACACCATCTTTTATGCCGATGACTGGACCTGGTATCGGCTGATGCAGCGCTCCGGCGCTGCGGGGCTGCTGGTGCAGGTGCATGCCGAAAACGACGACATCGTCGAGGGCATGGGGCGCCTGCTCATCGACGAGGGCAAGCGGTCGCTCCGATATCACAGCGCAGCTCGCCCGGGGGTCGCCGAGGCGGAGGCGGTCGCCCGCGGACTCCTGTTCAGCCGGGTCACCGGGAGCCCGGTCTACTTCGTCCACCTCTCGACCCCGTTAGCGATTGACCTCGTCGGCGAGGCGCGACAGCATGGGGTGGCGGCCATCGCGGAGACCTGCCCCCACTACCTCGTTCTGGACGACTCGCGCTACGGTCAGCCGGATGCCGCGCGTTACGTCATGACCCCGCCACTGCGGGATGCGGCGAGCCAGGCGCAACTCTGGGAGCGGCTCCAGCGCGGGGATGTCCAGAGTATCGGCAGCGACCACTGCGGCTTCGCGCTGGCTGACCGAGAAGGGATCGATGACTTCACCCGGGTGAGCCCCGGAATCCCGGGAGTGGAAACCTCGCTCCTGCTCCTCTATTCCTTCGGTGTGGTGGCCCGCCGGCTCACCCTGCCGGACGTGGTTCGGCTGCTCAGCACGAACCCCGCCAAGATTTTCGGGCTCTGGCCGCGCAAGGGCGACCTGGCACCGGGCTTCGACGCCGACGTCGTCCTCTTCGATCCGCGCCCAGAACGGGTGCTCGCGGCGGCGGAACTGCATAGCCGCGCCGGTTTCTCGCCCTACGAGGGATTGACCCTCACCGGTCGCGTCAAGACCACGATCGTCCGCGGGCAGGTCGTTTACCAGGAGGGCGAGGTGGTCGGCAAACCCGACTTCGGTCGTTTCCAGCATTGCCAGCCTTTCGACCCGGCGGCCGCCTGGCTATGAGCGACATCAATGCGGAGCGTCTGCTCCAGGACCTGCGGACCTTGTCGGCCATCGGCGGGCTCGCGAATGGCGGCGTCGACCGGCTGGCCTGGTCGGATGCCGATCTCGCCGGGCGGCGCTGGTTCGCGAAACGGATCCAGGAAGCCGGACTCGAGGCACGTCTCGACGCTGCCCTCAACGTCTTCGGTCGCCTGCCGGGCACGACCGGCCCCTACCTGCTGACCGGTTCCCACCTGGACAGCGTGCCGGATGGTGGCCGGCTCGACGGAGCCTACGGCGCCGTCGCGGCCCTTGAAGTGCTCCGAACGCTGGTCGAGTCGGGGAATCCAATCGCGCCGCGCGTCGAGGTGGTCGGCTTCTCGGATGAGGAAGGCGTTCGCTTCGCCGCCGGACTGATCGGGAGCCTGGCGCTTACCGGCGAACTCGACGTCGCCCGACTCCGAGAGACGCTGGATTGGCGGGGCGTGCCCACCAGGCAGGTGCTCGCCGCGGCGGGCCGAGAGGTTGATCGCCTGGTCGACGCGCACCAGCACCTCGCCGCGATCGCTGCCTTTATTGAGCTGCACATCGAGCAAGGGCCGCGCATGGAGGCGCAGGGCATCGACCTTGCGCTGGTGACGGGCATCGTCGGGGTCCATCGGCAGCGCATCCAGCTGGTGGGCGAGCAGAACCACGCGGGTACGACACCGATCCCTCGCCGTCACGACGCCGGCCGGGCCGCTGCCCGCGCCACCGCGGGTCTGTACGAGCTGGTGCAGGCCATCGACGCCGATGCGGTCGCGAACATCGGCTTCATGCAGTTCGAGCCCGGTGGCGTCAACGTCATTCCCGGTCGCGCCAGCTTCACCCTCGAGGTCCGCCATCTGGACGAGACGATCGTTCGACGCATCGTCGACGCGTTTGCCGAAGCGCTCCAGAAAATCTGCGGGGAGGAGGGGTGCCGAGCCAACGCCGAGCTCCTCTCCTGGGTGCCGCCGGCGCCGATGGACCGAGCGCAGATCGACAAACTGGACCAGGCCTGCCGCGAGCTTGGTCGCGAACCCGGCCGGCTGTGGAGCGGCGCGGGCCACGACGCCGCCGTCCTCTCGCGCCATGTTCCAACCGCGATGCTGTTCGTGCCCAGCATCGGCGGCCTCAGTCATTCCCCCCGGGAGACGACCTCCGACGAGCACCTCGTCCTGGGCGCACGTGCGCTGCTGCGGGCGATCGAACGTAGTGCCGCGCAGATAAAGTAATCAGTCAGCCATGGATGTGCTCCTGCCTCGCTCGCTCGAGGAGGCTCTGGCCCTCAAAGCCGAGCGGCCGGAAGCGATCCCCCTCGCCGGCGGAACGGATCTCATGGTCGAACTCAACTTCGGACGGCTGCGTCCAGCGGCCATCATCGACCTGACGCGCGTTTCGCAACTGGCCACGCATCACCAGGAAAATGGCGACGTCTTCCTTGGCGCGGGCTTGACCTACGCGGCGATCGTCAAGGAGCTACCCGACTTCAAGCCGCTCGTCCAGGCGTCGCGCTCCGTCGGATCGCCCCAGATCCGCCATCGCGGAACGGTGGGCGGCAACCTCGGCACGGCGTCACCCGCCGGAGACGCGCTCCCGGTGCTGGCCGCGTACGACGCCGACGTCGTGCTGCGGAGCCAGGCACGCGGCGAGCGCTCGCTCCCCTGGCACGCTTTTCTGCGGGGACCCAAGAAGACCGCTCTCGCCGCTGATGAGCTGATCCTCGGGACGCGCTGGAAGCGACTCCGCGGGCCGGGAAGTTTCTCTAAGATCGGCACCCGCAACGCCATGGTGATCGCCGTGGCCGGGCTGTGCCTGGTCGTCGACGAGGACGGTCGGCGGGTGAACGTGGCGCTCGGATCGGTTGGGCCCACCATCATCCGCGCCTCGCAGGCCGAAGCGCAGATCGCATCGGTCATGGGCAGCTCGGGCGCCTGGCAGGATCCGTCGACGACCGTCCCTGATCAGGCCATCGATGAGTTCGCGGAGCTGGTGGCGTCGGCGGCGAGACCGCTCGATGACGTGCGCGGAACGGCGGCCTATCGCCGGCATGGCTGTCGCGTGCTAGCCCGCCGGGCCCTGACCTGGTCGCTCAACGAGCGAAGGTTGCCGACGTGGTTGTGAGGACGCGCGTCAACGGCGACCGGCACGAAGCCGAGGTCTGGCCGGGTGCCAGCCTCCTGACCTTCCTCCGGGAGCAGCTCGGCCTGTACGGGTCGAAGAACGCCTGCGAGCAAGGTGAGTGCGGCTCCTGCTCGGTCTGGCTCGATGGCGCACTCGTCTGCAGCTGCCTGGTACTCGCCGCGCAGGCGCAAGACCGTGAGGTGCGCACCATCGAGGGCCTGTCCGATGCCGGCCGGCTGCATCCGATCCAGGAAGCGTTCGTCGAAGCGGGCGCCGTTCAGTGCGGATTCTGCACGCCAGGATTCGTTGTCGCCGTGGCCGATCTGCTCGAGAAGGATCCCCATCCCAGCCCGGCGACCATACGTGAGGCGCTCAGTGGAAACATCTGTCGCTGCACCGGCTACCAGAAGATCGTGGACGCGGTCGAGCTCGCGGCAACTCGGCTGCGAGGCGGAACGTGATCCTCCTCGAGGGCTGTCGCACCGTGGCGACCATGGACGACTCCGGTAGCGAGCTGGTCGACGCCTCGATCCTTATCGATGGGGGGGTGGTTCGGTGGGTAGGAAGCGGCCGGGCGCCGGTTCGTGAACAGCCGGAGGTCGTCGATGGGCACGGCCTGGTCGCGATCCCGGGGTTGGTCAACACCCACCATCACCTCTACCAGACGCTTACGCGGGTCCGCGCTCAGCAGGGAGGTCTGTTCGACTGGTTGCGCGAGCTCTACCCGGCCTGGGCGAGGATCGATGCCGAGTGGGAGCGGAATGCCGCCGAAGCCGGTCTGGCCGAGCTGGCGTTGAGCGGCTGCTCCACGACAACGGACCATCACTACGTCTTTCCTGCGGGAGCCGGCGGCCTGCTGGAGGCCGAGATCGAGTCGGCGGCCCAACTCGGCATCCGCTTCCACCCCTGTCGCGGATCCATGGATCTGGGGCAATCGCGCGGCGGCCTGCCGCCCGACGGCGTGGTCGAAGACATCGACACCATCCTCGCTAACACCGACCAGGCGATCAATCGCTTCCACGACCCGACGCCGGGATCCATGCTGCGAATCGCCGTGGGCCCCTGCTCGCCCTTCTCCGCCTCGCCGGAGTTGATGCGCGAGTCGGCCGCGCTGGCCCGACGGCACCAGGTGCGACTGCATACGCACATCGCGGAGACCCTCGATGAGGAGGCGTACTGCCTGAAGACCTTCAATCGCAGGCCACTGGAGCTGCTCGAGGACCTCCACTTCCTCGGCCCGGATGTCTGGCTCGCCCACTGCGTCCACCTCGGCCCGGCGGACATACGACGAATGGCGGAGACGCGCACCGCAGTTGCCTGGTGTCCCACTTCGAACATGCGGCTCGGCTCCGGATTCGCCCCGGCCCGCGAAATGATCGACGCCGGCGTCACGGTCGGCCTCGCCGTCGATGGCTCGGCGTCAAACGACAGCGGCAACCTTTCGGCCGAGATCCGTCAGGCTCTGCTCACGACCAGGGCACGCAAGGGTGCCGCCGCCATGACGGCGCGCGAGGCGCTCCACGTGGCGACCCGGGGCGGCGCCGCGTGCCTGGGTCGAGACGACATCGGCTCGATTGAGGTGGGCAAGCGCGCGGACATCGCGCTCTTTGCCGTCGACGACCTCGCCCACCGCGGCGCGGAGGCGGACCCGGTGGCCGCCCTGGTGTTTTGCGATCCGGGACCGGTGCGACATCTCTTCGTCGAAGGGAAGCCGGTTGTCCGCGATGGCCAGCTCGTGAACCTTAGAGAGGGGGCCCTAGCCAATGAGCATTGACATCCGTCGTAAAGGCGGCGTCGGCGAATCAGTCCGCCGAGTCGATGGCATACCCAAGGTGAAGGGTGATTTCGAGTACGCGAGCGACCTGCGCCGGGACGGGATGCTCTACGGGGCCACGCTTCGTAGCCCGCATCCACACGCCCGGATCGCGTCCATCGACGCTGCCGCCGCTGCGGCCGCTCCCGGCGTGCAGGCGGTTCTGACGCACGCCGATGTGCCTGGCAAGAAAACCTTCGGGCTCGACGTCCAGGACCAGCCCGTGCTTGCGGTCGATGTGGTGCGCTATGCGGGTGAGCCTGTGGCCATCGTCGCCGCCGAGGATCCTGAAGTGGCACGGGCGGCGCTGAAGAAGATCACCGTCAACTATGAGGTGCACACGCCGGTCACCGACATGGAACGAGCGCTCGAGCCGTCCTCACCATCCGTCCACCCGCAGGGCAACATCGTTCGAACGCTCCAGGTCATCCATGGGGATCCGAACGCCCCTGCCGACGTCTGGGTCGAAGGGAGGTACGAAACCGGCATGCAGGATCAGGCGCCGCTGGGTCCCGAGGCCGGCCTCGCCGTTCCGGCCGCCGACGGCGGGGTCGACCTATTCATTGCGACCCAGTGGCTCCACGCCGATCATGAACAGCTCGCGCCCTGCCTGGGGCTGCCGCCGGAAAAGGTGCGGCTTCACCTTTCGGGCGTGGGTGGGGCTTTCGGGGCTCGGGAGGACGTCAGCATGCAGATCCACGCCTGCCTGCTCGCCCTCCGCACTGGGCGACCAGTCAAGATGAGTTATGGCCGGCAGGAATCCTTCTATGGTCACGTGCATCGGCACCCGTCGCGCGTGTGGATGCGCCACGGCGCGCGGCGCGACGGGACGCTCGTCAGTGTCCAGGCTCGACTGCTCGTCGACGGCGGCGCCTACACATCGACCTCGCCGGCCGTAATCGGCAACGCCACGACGTTCGCCGCCGGGCCGTACGAGGTTCCCAACGCCCGACTGTCCGGGACGGCGGTCTTCACCAACAATCCCCCATGCGGCGCGATGCGCGGCTTCGGCGCGGTGCAGGCGTGCTTCGCCTATGAGGCGCAGATGGACAAGCTGGCGGCCGCGCTCGGTCTGGACCCAATCGAGTTGCGGCTGAAGAACGCGCTGAAGACCGGCTCCGTGCTGCCGACCGGCCAGCCCATCGTCGGTGCGGCTCCGGTTCGCGAATGCCTCGAAGGCCTGCGCGGCCTGCCCCTGCCAGCGGACGAGCCGGCGCTCGACCGTGATCCGATGTTGCTCCCGGGCGGGGCCGGCAACGTGGGCCACGGAGAGACGCTGAAACGCGGCGTGGGAGTGGCGGTCGGCTACAAGAACCTTGCCTACAGCGAAGGCTTCGATGACTCATCCGAGGCATGGGTCCGAGTCTCCGTCGATGGCCACGGTCCCGTCGCCGAGGTGAAGACCGCGGCGGTAGACGTCGGCCAGGGAATCGACACTATCGTGACCCAGATCGTTCGCACCGAGCTGGGCATCGACCGCGTGCTGATCCGGCCGCCGGATACGACCATCGGATCGGCTGGCTCCAGCTCCGCCTCGCGACAGACCATGATGACCGGCGGGGCGGTCCAGCTCGCGTGTCAAGCGGTCCGCGCCGAGATCGACGCTCAGGGCGGGATGCAGCAGGTGCGCCGGCCCATCGAGGCGAGCCGTGTCTTCCATCACCGCCCGACTGGGAAACTTGATGCCAATGGTCAGGGCGACCCCCACGTCAGCTTTGCTTTCGGGGCCGCCCGCGCGGTCGTCGAAGTGGACACCGGTCTCGGCCTGGTCCGCGTCGTCCAGATTGCCGTCACCCAGGATGTCGGCCGCGCGCTCAATCCGCAGAGCGTCACGGGCCAGATCGAGGGCGGCAGCGCCCAGGGCCTTGGCCTGGCGCTGATGGAGGAGGTTGCCCTGGTCGACGGCCAGGTCAAGAACGCGTCATTCACCGACTACCTGCTGCCGACCATCCTCGACATGCCGCCGGTTGTTTGCGTGTTGGTCGAGGAGCCCGAGCCCGGCCTGCCTTACGGGGCGAAGGGCGTTGGCGAGCCGTCGACCGTCGTGGTGCCCGCGGCGGTGGTCGCCGCCCTGCGCCACGCCACCGGTCGGGAACTGCCACGCGCCCCTGTCAGGCCCGACGACCTGGTGGGGCTGTGAGCCCGCTGGCGACCGTTTCCACCCACGTCCTCGACGTCGCCGCCGGCAGACCGGCGGCCGGCGTTCGCGTCACGCTTGGTACCCGCACCCTGACCACCGACGCCCAGGGCCGGATCGCCGACCTGAGTGAAGGCGGGGTCAACCCCGGTTCGTACCGATTGCTGTTCGAGGTCGGCGCGTACTTCGGCGGCACTCCGCATCTCTTCGAGACCCTGGCCCTGGAGCTCCGGCTCGCCGAGGGCCGTCACTACCACGTGCCGCTGCTGATCGCCCCCTACGCCTGCTCGACCTATCGCGGCACGTGAGATGCGGAAGAATCCGCACCCTCGATAAGCTATGACGACCATCGAGGAAGCACTCGAAGGCTCGACGCCGCTGGCCACCAGAGTCCGCGCCGGCGGCCCCTATCGGTCGGCGAAGGAGCTGGTCGATCAGATGCGGGCGGTACTACCCACGCTGAGCGAGGAGGAGAAGGTCGCGACCCTCAATGCCCATCCGCGAATCGGTGAGGACCCCCGGCGACTCTCGGCGCGCTCCCTGAACGAACAGGGTAAGGAGACCCTCCCGGAACTCGAGCGCCTCAACAGCCAATACGAGCGGCGCTTTGGCTTCCGCTTCGTCGTGTTCGTCAACCGGCGCCCGAAGGGCGAGATCGTCGAGGTCCTCCGCCGGCGGCTGCGCCGATCGCGCCAGCAGGAGATGGAGGAGGGACTGCAAGCCATCGTCGATATCGCCGCGGACCGGCTCGAGTCGTGAAAGCCGAGATCCGGTATGGCAAGCACGAGGTCTCCTTCTACCGGACCCATCCCAGCCTCGGCCTGCTCGGCGGCCGGGTCAGCATCGACGTCTTCGGCGACAATTTCCTCCCCGCGTACACCGAGGGGGACAACCGCGAGGTGGTCGCCACCGACACAATGAAGAACTTCGTCTACGCCATGGCGCTGGAGTATCCCGGTGCCAGCCATGAAGGATTCGCCGCCTTCCTGGGTCGGCGGTTCCTCGACACCTACCCGCAGATGCAATGGCTCCGCCTCGCGTTGCGCGAGATTCCATTTGCCCAGCACAGCATGAAACTGCTGAGCCCGCTCGACGATGATTACGGCAGCGTCGAGATCGAGGTCGGCCGCGAAGGCCTCCGCGCTCTGCGCTGCGGCCGCCGCAACCTGCGCCTGGTCAAGCTCACTGGAAGCGCGTTCAGAGACTTCGCTCGTGATGCTTATACGACGCTGCCCGAGCGCGCCGACCGGCCACTCTTCATCCACCTCGATGTGCACTGGCGCTATCGCCACATGGGGGATGGGGTGAACGATGGCGCGGCGCGAATCGAATCACAGGCGGTCCGCGAGGCGGTGATCGCGACCTTCGACGATTTTGTCAGCATGTCCATTCAGCATCTGGTCCACGAGATGGGAACGCGGCTGCTGGCACGCTTCACCGCAATGGCTGAGGTCAGCTTCGAAGCGCAGAACCGGCTGTGGGACACTTCCAAAACCTCCGATGCCGATCCGTCGACAAAAGTTTTCAGCGATCCCAAGCCCGCCCACGGGATGATCGGCCTTACCCTTAAACG
>VBJI01000023.1 GCA_005880875.1 Chloroflexota bacterium | reverse complement strand
TGACGCCGTTACTGTGCGACGACGCGGCGCTGCCGGTGCTGTCTCCAACGCTTGGCGCGAGCTCCGGCTGCTGGACGCCACTTCCCGTTCCAGTCGAGGTTGGGGTAAACGAGGTCACCCCGTATGCCGAAATGTGTCGGGTCGCAGCACCGGTGGCGGCTGAAACCGCCGCGGGCGCCACCGTGATCGCGGTCGCCAGGACCGCACAGACTGCAGACGACGTCACCAGCCTATGTCTGAACACGCTTCCCTCCTGAGTTGTGGTTGAACGTTTCGCCCGGTTCCCGCTCGTTCGTCGAATACGGCAGCGGGTTACACCGCCTGCCGCCCGTCATCCTCCTCTGCTGTGGCTGAGCTCGACTAGCGTAGCGGGATTTCGGCGGCTGGTCAACGTTCCGTTAACCGCTGTTAAGGCAACCCCTTTGATGTCCGCTTTTTTGAGTCCGCGCGCGACCGCCACCGGCCATCACGGACCGTTACGCCCTCACGCCGCAGACGCCGGGCCTGCTCATCCCGGCTGTGGGCGGCCAGCTCGCCATTGGCACGAACCACCCGCCACCAGGGAAGTCCCAGCCTGGTCGCGAGCACGTTCCCGACGGCCCGGGCTGCTCGAGGGTATCCTGCCCGTCGCGCGACCTCTCCATACGTGAGGACTTCTCCTCGGCGCAGGTCTCGGATGACGGCGGTCACCGCGTCCTGGAATGACGGCCTCGGCTTCAACGCACCTCGGGGAGGACCTGCGCCGCGAATTCCTCCAGGACCGCAGTCACGCTGGACGCTTGTCCATACGACGTAAGAATCAGCAGGTCGGTCCCGGCTTCCGCGTACTGCCGGCTCAAATCGAGCCAGTGGCCAGCGTTGGGCGCCAGCGGCATCGCCGCGGCAACGGGACCGTGGCCACCGGCCGCCCGAAACCGGGCGATGTAGTCTCGAACCGCATTGGGTTCGGCGAACCACAACATCAGGCCGCACCCATGCTCCGCCGCGATCGCGATCGCGCGCTGCCCCTGGCCACCGATCCAGATCGGCAATCGATCACCCTGCGGCGGCTTGGGATTGATCCCGACCTCGGGGATGTTCCAGAACCGGCCGTCGTATGAAAAGGTCTCTCGGCTCCATGCCAGCCGCAGGATCTCGAGCGCCTCCTCGAGCCTGGCCGAACGGTGGTCGGTCGGGCGACCCAGCGCCTGTCCTTCCTCTACCAGCCAGCCGGCGCCGATGCCCAGTTCAAGGCGCCCGCCGGAGTAAACGTCCAGCGTGGCCGCGTGCTTGGCCAGCGTCAGCGGATCCGTCGTGATCAAAGGGATCACCGAAGGCCCCAGCCGGACCCGCTCGGTAATCGCGGCGGCGAAGGCGAGGCTGAGCAACGCGTCCCCCCACGGCGTAGTCGCGTCCCAGGCGGGGCGTCCGCTTGGATCGTACGGATAACGGCTCTCGAACCGCACCGGGATCGCCGTATGGGTGGTTGCCCAGAGCGAGTCGTAGCCGAGTTGCTCCGCCGACCGGGCGACCGCGAACATGTTCTCGCGAGACGGCATTCCACTGTTGCGAAGCAATGGACCAACCCGCATGTCCGAAAGCGTAAGCCCTCCGAGTGGTATTGCCATCGGCGGCGTTATAGAAAGGATGCAGCCGGATCCGTCGACCCGAGCCGCGCGGCGGCCGCTCAAGACCCGTGGCCGCGCCTGGGCCCATGGGTTGGCGGCCTGGCTCGCCGCTCGCCGGGTTCAGCCCAACGCCATCTCGCTATCGAGCCTGGTCCCTGCCGCCGCCGCAGGACTCTGCTTCCTCCTTCTCCCCGACGCGGCGCCCCTGCTCCAGGTCGCCCTATTGATCGTTGCCGCGGGCAGCATCCAGCTACGCCTCCTCGCCAACATGCTCGACGGGTTGGTGGCGGTCGAGGGCGGGGGCCGCACGCTTACCGGGGACCTCTTCAACGAAGTGCCCGATCGGATCGCGGACGTCCTCATCCTGGCGCCGGCCGGATACGCCATCGTGTGGCTGGGCTCCGCCGGCATCACGCTCGGCTGGCTGGTCGCGCTGCTCGCCGTCCTCACCGCCTACGTCCGGGTATTCGGCGGGTCGCTCGGCTTCGTCCAGAGTTTTGCGGGACCGATGGCGAAGCAGCACCGGATGGCCACCCTGACGGTTGCCTGCCTGTTGTCCGTCGTCGAGGTCCTCGTCGCCGGGTTCCAGGGTCGCATCCTCTTTCTTGGCTTGCTCGTGATCGGGTTGGGCGCCGCGCTGACCCTCCTCCGCCGGCTGCAATTGATCACCCGTCAGCTACAGGACCGCGGGCGGCGGTGATCGCCTCGATCCTGGCCACCACCGCGCGGATCGTCGCCGGCAGCACGGTCCGTTGGGCCGGCTGTGCGCCCACCGAGGAGCAGCGCATCTACATCGCCAACCACAGCAGCCATCTGGACTTCATCGTCCTCTGGTCACACCTGCCGCCGTGGCTGCGCCGCCGCACCCGGCCGGTCGCAGCTCGCGACTACTGGGAGCGGGACAGGCTTCGGCGATATCTGGCGGCCCACGTCTTCAACGCCCTGCTCATCGACCGGACCGCTGCCCCAGGCACCCCGCCTGGCCAGCTCGGCCGGCAAGCCGTTGATCAGATGGTTGAGGCGCTCAGCGCTCAACAGTCGCTGATCCTGTTTCCGGAGGGGACGCGGGGCGCCGGCGAGGACCTCGCGTCGTTTCGCAGTGGCCTGTTTCACGTGTGCCGCGCCAAGCCGGAGGTCGAGGTCGTTCCCGTCTATCTCGAGAACCTGAACCGCATCCTGCCCAAGGGCCACCTGTTGCCCGTCCCGATGCTGAGCCGCATTACCTTTGGCACCCCGCTTCGGCTGCAACCGGACGAAACGAAGGACGCCTTCCTGGAGCGGGCTCGCCAGTCCGTTCGGACGCTCAGGGAGGCTGCGTGAGTCTCCTGCACGACGCCGCGCTCCAGCGGCTCTTCGGCGGGCTGATCATTCTCCTGGTCGTCGCCACGGTGGTGGGCCGCCTGGTCGCGCGACGCGCCAGGGACGAGCGGGCGCTGGCGACGGTCCGCAATTTGAACGCCCGGATCAACGCCTGGTGGGTGATGTGCGTGATCTTTGCCATCAGCGTGTTGATCGGCCCGATCGGGGCGGTGATTCTCTTCGGCCTGATCTCCTTCCTGGCGCTCCGGGAGTTCATCACCCTGGTGCCCACTCGGCCGGCCGATCATCGGGCCCTGCTGTGGAGCTTCTTCCTGATCACGCCGCTGCAGTACTGGCTGGTCGCCATTCACTGGTACGGGCTCTTCAGCATCCTCATCCCGGTCTATGCCTTTCTCTTCCTGGCGCTGCGGATCGCGATGTCGGGGGACCCCACGAATTTCCTGGAGCGGGTCTCGGCGATCCAATGGGCGCTGATGATCTGCGTCTACAGCCTCAGCTATGCTCCGGCGCTGCTCGGCCTCGGCATCCGCGGCCACGGCACGCCGGGCCCGACGCTGCTGCTCTTCCTGGTGATCGTCGTCCAGGGGAGCGACGTACTCCAGTACATCTTCGGCAAGCTCTTCGGCCGGCGGAAGATCGCGCCGCACCTGAGCCCCAACAAGACGGTGGAAGGATTTGTTGGTGGCGTCGCCGCCGCCACCCTGCTCGGCGCGCTCCTGTGGTGGGCAACGCCGTTCGCGATCTGGCAGGCTGGCCTGCAGGCCCTGATCATCGCCCTCACCGGCTTCGCCGGCGGCCTCGTCATGTCAGCCGTCAAGCGGGACCGGGGCGTCAAGGACTTCGGCACCATCATCGCCGGCCACGGCGGCATCCTGGATCGCGTCGACTCGCTCACCTTCGCCGCGCCGATCTTCTTTCACGTCACCCGCTTCTTCTACGGCGGCTAAACAGAACGGCCGCCTTCAGCCGCTCTTGCGATCTCGATTAAGGCTGGAGGTTGCGGGTGCACGGTCAGGCAGCTCAGCAAGAAGCCAATCGCCCCGGATACGAGAATCGAGCCCAGCCAGAGGGTGACGGGCCAGCCGATCCCGCGCGTGAGCTCGATGACCAGCAAATAGAGCGACGAGACCGCAACCGGGCCGACGAATGAGGCGACGCGGAGGGCGATCACACGCTCAGGTCCTGGCCTGAGCCAGAGCACCGCCAGGTCGGCCAGCAGGCCGCCTACGACCGCGACGGCGATCAGCTCGAAATGCTGCTCCAGCGACCCCAGCATGACGCCGTTCAGGCCCACGAGCAGGGTCAGGCTGCCGAACGGCAGGGTGAAGCGACTGAGTAAGTAAAGGATGACGCCCATCAGCAGGGCGGTCTGCACCATGATGCCGAGGATGCCCAGCTGCTGCACGTAGGCAAGCGTGGACGGCGACGACGCCTGCGCGGCGGCCCATGGGTTGACCAGCGGCTGGTCGAACTGGTCGAAGAAGGTGAACATCGAGAGCAGGAGGCTGGCCGAGACGATAGCGGTCAGCGGAGCTCGGATCCCGGGGCGGCGCCACGCGGCGCGCAGGGGCCCGGTCACGATCAATCCCAGCGAGAACATCAGCAGCAGGTGCGGGGGGCTGACCAGCGCCGCCAGGCTGACCTCGATCCCGAACCGGAGATGCCAGAACATGTCGATCACACCGCCGATCCCGAACAGCACGCAACCGATCAGCGACAGACCGTAGCCCGCCGGCAAGACGTCGCTCAGGGCTTTTCCCTTCGCCTGGTTGCGAAGAGCGTTGATCGCGAGGAAGGCCAGACCGCGAACATTCCCGAGTACAGCACCGCGTGCCAGGGCGTGAAGAAGGTCTCCAGCCGCGCCAGGTGCCGGTGCGCCCAGGCATCGAGGTACGCGCCGCTCATCAGCCAGGTGCATAGCACCACC
The DNA here is from genome assembly GCA_005880875.1 of Chloroflexota bacterium. Lineage (GTDB taxonomy): Bacteria > Chloroflexota > Dormibacteria > CF-121 > CF-121 > CF-13. The sequence continues at coordinate 5,518 of VBJI01000023.1, read as the reverse complement.
ACGGTCCACTCGAATTGCGTGGTCGCCGCCACAGACCCCCCGCGTCCCTCCGAGAACGAGTCGGTACTAGCGGTATCGAGAACGGCTTGCATGGTTTCCCTCACTAACAGTCATTAAATTCCGTGATGACCCCGTTCCCGATCGCCCATAGGCTGCGCGCATGGACGAACACGAACGGGGTCTCATCGAGCGAGCCAGGTCCGATCCCGAGGCATTCGGACTTCTCTACGATCGGCAGGTCGCGGGCATCTACCGCTTCGTCTACGCACGGGTGGGTAACGCGGCGGCGGCCGAAGACGTAACGGCCGAGGTTTTCATCAACGCGCTCCGGGCCATCGGCCGCTACCAGGACCGCGGTCGGCCCTTCTCCTGCTGGCTCTACCGGATCGCGAGCAACGCCATCGCCTCCCATTTCCGGCACGAGCCTGAGAACCGGGAGCTGACCGACGCGATGCCCGATGGCGCGCTGCCGGTTGAGGTGGTCGCCCTTCGCCACCTCGAGATCGAGTCGGTCTGGCACCTCGTCGATCAGCTTCCACCGCAGCAGCGCCGGGCCATGACGCTCCGGTTCCGCGACGATCTGAGCGCTCACGACGCTGCCAGGGTGATGGGAAAGTCGGATGCGGCCGTGAAGTTGCTCATCTACCGCGCGGTGGGGCGGCTCCGCTCCCAACTGAGTCCTACTCAGGGTGGCGCGCCAGTGCGATCAGCTCTCGCTGTGAGTTGATCCCCAGTTTCCGATAGATGTGCTGGAGATGCGTCTCAATCGTGTTGAGGCTCCTGATCAGCTGGTCGGCGATCTGCTGGGGCTTGACCCCACGCTCGGCGAGGCGGCGTACCCGCAGTTCCCCGTCGGTCAGCGCGTCGGGATCGACATACTGGCGCCGCTGCCGGCCATGCGCCAGCTTGAGTTCGTCGCCCGCTTTTTTCGAAAGGCCTTCGGCGCCACACGTCCGTGCCAGCTCGAGGGCTTGACTCAGGAAGGGCCGGGCGGCACGATCCTCGCCCGACCGACGCAAGAGCGCGCCGAGCCGATGGCGGAGTCGGGCCTCGAGCAATAGCATGCCGCTCGTCGAGGCCAGGTCGATGGCCTCCTCGAGCAGGCGCCGCACCGCCTCGAGGTCACCCTCGAGCTGTTTGAGGGCGGCGCGGCTCCCGGCGACGACGATCCGCGGAAAGCGGCAGGGCAAACGCTCAGACATCGATTCCAGCGAGGTAAGCACCGCCATGGCGTCGTCCATCCGCCTGCCATACAGATAGGCGGTGATCGCATCGCCAGCCCAGGGGACGATGCACGGCTCCAAGATTTGCAGCCGGGTCGCGAGCACCCGCAGTCGGTCGAACAAGGCGCAGGCGTCGACCGTCCGTCGGTCATGCATCGCCAGCACGGCTTCGATGTGGAGCAGCCAGACGCGTCCCGCCCAGTTCTCATCGGGATCGGCTAGTGCGCACGACCGCCGGAACCATTCGGCGCATTCCTCTATTTGCCCGATTTCGTTCAAGGCGTAGGCATGGACGATGGCCGCCCAGAATGCCCGCTCAGGCGCGAGGTCCGCCAGCAGCGTCGCCCGATCGGCGAGCTCGAGCGCCTCGCGGAGCTTACCCATCCGAAGACAGGTGTCGCCATGCATGACGGCCACGGCCGCGATGGCCACCGGGAGCCGCATCCGCTCGGCGGCCTGCATGCCGATCTCATAGGCGGTGGTCGCCTCCGCGAATCGTTCGGTCCACTTCGCCAGGTTTGCGTAGGTGCCGAGCGTTCCCCAGCTCCAGGAGAAGTCGGTCGTATCGGCCTCCGGATTCGCCAGCGCCTCTCCGACCGCGGCATCGAGGACGGCGATGCCGGCCGGGTCGCCGCTGACGAACGTGCTGAAGGCCCAGGCCGTGTTGGCTCGCAGGCGGAGCGATGGCGACCCGTACGAGGCCAGTTCGCGGGCCTGCAGGAGTAACGGGGTGGCGAGCGCGGGACCTCCCGTCGGCCAGGAGACGAACGCTTCGTCGAGCAGAGCCCGGGCGGCCTCCGGTTTGTCGCTGGGGAGCGCGCTGCTCACCGCCGCGCGGAACGCGTCGCGCGCTTGCTGCACCGCTCCGCGAATGAAGAGGGCGCGACCCAGCATTCGCTGCGACGCGGTCCGAAGTGGCTCAGCGAGGTTTGGCATCGCCAGAACACGTCGAAAAGTTGCGACCGCGCGGCGGCCGTCCCCGCTCGCCAGCAAGGCTTCTCCCAGATCCATCAGCAGGTCGGGGGAGGCCTTGTCACCAGCAACGTCGACCGCTGCCAGCAGTCGTTGTTTGGCCCGAGCGATGGCGCCGGCGCGCAGGGCAGCGCGGCCGGCCTGGGCGAGCACCATCACGGCCTGCTGGTCTCCAAGCACGCCCGCCCGCGCCGCGTGCTCGGCTGCCTCCGACGGGTCGGCGCCCGCCGCGGCGAGCAAGCGGAAGGCGCTGGCGTGCCAGCGACCGCGGAGTGCCGCGGGAATTTCGTCGTAGACGAGCTGCCGGAGCAGCGGATGCGTGAACTGCGCCCAGCCCGGGGCATCGGATTTGAACACGCCGCCCTGGCTGAGCGCCTCGAGCGCTCGATCGCCCTGCGCTGGTGGAAGCTCGGCCATCGCCGTCGCGATCGCCGGCCTGAAGCGGCTTCCCAGCACACCCGCCGCTTGCGCATACCGCATATCGTCGGCCGATGCACCCGTGAACCTGGCGGCTCGCCGGGCTGACGGCGCCGACATGATGCCGACCCGGGCGCTCAACATTTCGGCGGCGCCCGCGTCGCTGAGTGGCCGGAGACGCTCGATGACGGCGTCACCATCGTTCGTCAGCGCGCCGACCATGTCGAGCGCGTTGCGAGGCCAGGGCCGAAGGGTTCCGATAACCGCCACCGGCAGGCTGCCCATTCGGCGGCAGAGGAACGACAGCAGCGCGAGCGAATCGTCGTCCGCCCAGTGCAGGTCATCGAGCAGGATCAGGGCCGGCGCGGCCAGGTTCTCGAGAAACTCGAGAGCGCTATACAGCCGTGCGGCCCGCGCCTGCAACGGCGATGGTCTGCCGGCCTTCGACACGGTCGGGCCGCGGAATCCGAGTCTGCGGAGCGCCTGGTCGATGGTGCCAAAGGGCAGGGTCGATTCAGCGGCGTCGGCTCGTCCGACGCCGATCTCGAACTGACCGCGGCCGGCGGCGGTGGCGCGCTCGAGCATCGTGGTCTTGCCGAGGCCAGCTTCACCGACGATGAACAGGCTGCGCCCGAATCCCTGGCGCGCCTCGGCGAGCAGGCGCTCGATCTCCCCCACGGTCGCATCGCGCTCCCAGATTCTTGCCGGGGGCATGCCTCCCTCCCTCCCGGCAATGGTAACGCCTAGGTAGGTCCCTGGCTAACCCAGCGTGAACGCCTTCCGCACGATCCGTTTCGTGGCCGCTACTTCGACGTCGGCCGGCGTGCGCAACCGGATGAAGCGCATGTCTCTGCCGCCACCCTCGAGCAATCCGCTCCCGTCTTCGAGCTCACGGCCACGGTAGAAGTAGAGGCTGGCGTAGGTCGCAAAGGTGCCAATCCCCGCGACGTCCACGCCGTCGAGCGTGTAGCGAATGATCTTCCACATCGCGCTCTTGGACCGCGGCGGCTGGCTTCGGTAGCTGATCTCCATCGCCGTCGGTGCGATCGCCTTGATCAGCCGGCGCGCGGCCTGGACGGTTGGCCGCACCGCCGCGGGCACCGTCTTCAGGTGTTCAGAGACGGAAGGTGCGGGGGCCGTTCGGCTCGCCGTCATCGCCGTTTCGGCTCGTCCCGGAGCACCTCACGCAGCCTGACCGCGAACTCAGGGGCATCGGTGTCGAACCCGCCGTGCGCGCCGGGGAACACGACGGCCTCCGTCCCCAGTTGCTTCGCCAAACCGAGCCCACCGTCATGGGCCAGCTCGCCGCGGGAAGCATCCCCCACGCCCGGTACGATCCGGGTCGAACCCGACTTCAGGGCGTCGAAGTCGGGTTCATAGTCGGCGATCGCCTGGAAGTAGTGGCGAAACCAGAAGTCCATGTTCCGCTGCATCTGGGCCATCCCTTCTCGCATCTCGGGCGTGGGCTCGCCCGGCGGAGGCGGTGGCGGCGCCTGGCGGATGCGGGTGTGAGCCATGAACTTCTGCATGGTCGGCCCGATGCCGGCGGATTTGTAGGTTTGCACGATGTCTGTCATCTCCGCCCGCACGCGCGCCGGGTCCCGCTGCAGCACCGGGGACGGCGGCTCGTGTGCCACCAGCGTACGAACCTCCTCTGGATGTCGGGCAACCAGCTCGAGGCTGATGGTGGCACCACCGCTGCTGGCAAACACAAACGCCGGCTCCTTCGCGGTCGCGATCAACAGCCGGTGCACGTCGTCGGCGAAGATCTCTACGATCCGCTCGTCGTTGAGGGTGCCCTCGAGTGGGCTGTGCGACAGACCCCTGGGGTCGTAAGTGACGACCGTGTAATCGGACGCCAGCGGTCCGGCGATGTTCCGGAATGCCCCGGCGTCCGCCGGTCCACCCGGCATCATGAGCAACACCGGACCCGATCCTCGAACTTCGTAATAGATGGTCGCGCCAGGGACCTTTAAACGCTCGGCCTTCATCGGTACAGTCGCTTGCATGTCAACCTCCCTTACGGGGCGTCTACATCCTTAGACGGATCGTCGGGCCAGGAATCATCTACTGATAGGGTAGGGCGATCGACGAGGCCGACTACGATCCGTTCGCCAAAGGGCAATCTCCGGTCGGGGTGCGAACCATCCAGGCGTTCGATGCGGCCCGTGGACGCGTGTTTCCCGTCGAGATCTGGCATCCGGCGGACAACCGCCGGGCGCATCCGTTGATCGTCGTCTCCCATTCCAGCGGTGGAAATCGGCGGTCGGCCGCGTTCCTGGGTACGCATCTGGCCAGCCACGGTTACGTTGTCGCTGCCCTGGATCACTCCGAGCTGGTTGCCCCGGAGCTCGCCCGACGCGACGGCGAAACCGAAGCCGAGCGGGCCGCGCGGACCGAGACGTTGATCGCCAGCCGCGTGCCGGACGTTCGTTTTCTTCTCGACCATCTGCTCAGCGACGCCGGCCTGCGGCTCGACGCCGAGCGAGTCGGGCTGGTTGGGCACAGCTTCGGTGGCTGGACGGTGTTGGCCACACCCGAGGTCGAGCCGCGGGTGCGTTCGGTGGTGGCACTGGCTCCGGGTGGAAGCGACAACCCATTGCCCGGCATCCTTCGGCTGAAGCTGACGTTCGCCTGGAGGCGTGACGTGCCGACGCTGTATCTGGCCGCGGAGAACGACACGATGATCCCGCCGGCTGGGGTGATCGAGCTCTTCGACCGAACCCCGTCGTCAAAGCGCATGTTCATCCTGCGGCGGGCCGACCACCAGCACTTCGTCGACGACGTCGAGGGTGAGCACGAGGCGTTGCGGGCGATGACGCTACCAGGTGAGGCCGCCTGGATTCCGGCGGCCATGCGACCGATGACGGAGCTGTGTTCGGGTGAGCAGGCCCATCTATTCGTGC
>VBJI01000179.1 GCA_005880875.1 Chloroflexota bacterium | reverse complement strand
ACCCCCGGGCCATGATTCGATCCCAGGATGCCGAGCACGTTGTGGGTGGCGCTGCCGAGCTTGTCTTTCTCCATCAACCCGGCCAGAGCGCCGACCAGGTAGGCGGGCTCCTGCGACTTGAACAGCACGTCGGTCACGTTGGGCAGATCGACCGACTGCCCGTTGTCGTCGACCGGCGCCGCGTCAACCAGCGCAAATTTTTGATTGCCGTGCAGTTGCGCCGCGCGCCACGCCGCTGTCGCCATATCGGACGAAACGGCGATGACCAGGTCCGGATGGCCGGCGGCACAACGCTGCAGGTTGCCGAGATAGTCCGAGGGCGCGTGAGCCGCGATGACCTGAACGTGGGCGCCCGCGCTGCGTGCGCCGTCCCAGGCCAGCTGGTTGAACGTATGCGGCCTCAACCCGTCGGCGTTCGTGGCCAGGCAGACATGAGTGCCACCCGCACCCTGGGAAGCTCCCGGTTCGCCGCAGGCCGCCACACCAATTGCCAGAAGGGCAACGAGCAGTCGCCGGCCTACGCGATCGGCGCGGACACCGACCTGGCCTATTTGAGCCCGGCCGTGATTACGAGCGCGGTCAAGCGCGTCGATCGGGCGGTGGCGCTCACGATTCAGCGGCTCCGGAGCGGCCAGTTCCAGGCCGGCAAACAGGTCCTATCGTTTCAGGACGACGCGACCGGCTTCAGCACGCCGAGCAGCATCGTGCCGCAGGATCTGATCGATCAGGTGCTGGACATCCGGTCGAAGATCCGTACCGGCGCGATCACGCCGCCGGACACGGTGCCGCCGGGCACCTGAGCGAACGATCGAGGCGCGCGATTTAGCCGCGCGCTGGCGCCGTTCGAACGGCGGCCTCGGCCTCGATGAACTCGCGCCGCAGCCGCAGGCGGGCCGAATTCTCCCCAAAGCCCCCCTCCAGCGCCTGCAAATTCATCGCCCATACCTGCGCCGGCGTGCAACCGATCATCCGTACGGCGTTCTGAAACTCGCGGCCAAGCGTGATGTCGGAGACCGTCCTCGAGTCCGTGCTGACCGTGACCTTGATGCCCTGCTCCTGAAAACGCTTCAGCGGATGATCCTGGAGGCTCCGGACGGCCTTGGTCTGGGCATTGCTGGTGGGGGCCATGTCGAGCTCGATGCCGTCTTCTTTGATCATGGCGACGACTTCGCTGTCTTCCTGGGCGCGAACGCCGTGACCCAGCCGGACGGCGCCCATCGAGATCGCCTGCCGGACGCTCTCCGGCCCGGCGGCCTCGCCAGCATGGATCGTGATATTCAGGCCGAGTGAGCGCGCCACCCGAAAGGCATCCTGGTGCAAGATCGGCGGATGACCGGCCTCGTCGCCGGCGAGGTCGAAGCCGAGGACTCCGTCATTCACGAAGCGGCCCGCCACCTGGGCGAGGGCCAGGTTCTGTGCCGGGGGCATGTCGCGCAGAGCGGTCACGATGATGCCACCCTCGAGGCCAAACGCTTTTCGTCCCTGGTCCCAGCCGCGCAGCACCGCGCGAATGACGTCCGTTAGCGACAGGCCATGCTGGACGTGCAGCCAGGGGCCATATCGAATCTCCGCGTATCGAACATTATCTTTCGCGAGGTCTTCACATAACTCATACGTCGCGCGCTCCAGGGCGGGCATGGTTTGCAGCACGGCAATCGGCAACTCGAAAAACGTGATGTACTCGACGAGCGAGGCCGTGTTGTCGTTGGCCTCGAGAAAATCGCGGAGATTGTTCAGGTCCTCAGTCGGCAGCGGAACGCCGTCCTGTTTGGCGAGCTCGAGAACCGTCTGCGGCCGGACCGACCCGTCGAGGTGAAGATGCAACTCGGCCTTGGGGATCGCCTGAAGATAGGCAGCCTCATCCATCGACGGTTCGCGTCATGCTACCAGCCGACGATCGCGCGCACGATCGTCGCGCCGCCGGAGGCCTGCGGGGTCAGGCGGATCGTGATTGAGCGGCGACTGGCTGAACGAGCGCCCACCGGCCGTTGTTCGACCGGCGCAGTCCCCAGTTGCCTTCGTGGACCATCCGGTGATGCGGCCGGCAGAGCAGGATCAGGTTCGACATCGTGGTCGGTCCGCCCTGGGTCCAGTGCTTGACATGGTGGGCATCGGTCCACTGCGGGGGGCGGCCACAACCCTCGGCGACGCAGCCGCGATCGCGCTCCGCCACCGCTCGCCGCGTCGCCGGCGGCGTCGTCCGGACCGCACGAGTGACTTCGGCATCGAGCTCGCCCTTGCCGATGATCCGGGTCAGCGCCGAGTCGCAGGCGAACCGGCGCACCGTCTCCGCGGGCACCGCCCCGCCCCACTCGAGCTCGCCCGCGGGCGCTCCGGCCGTGCCGGCCAGGGTGTCGACGCTGGCCCGGATGATCAGGTGCGGTCGCGGGCCGGCGCCGTTGACGGAACTCCCGGCCGGTCGCCGTGCCAGCTCCAGCAGCGCGTCGTGCCGGCGCTGGCCGGGCGTGCGGGTGTCGTCCCGGGCCGGGGGCGGCGTCATGGCGTCGAGGGCCGTCTTGAACGCCGCGCCGCATTCGGTGGTCAGCACTCCATCGATCCGCATCAGGCCGTCGACCGGCTCGCCAACGTGCAGGTAGCGGCGCTCGTACGCTCGGTTGGCTTCGGCCAGCGCCCCCGCCGCGTCCACCCGGTGCTCGAAGTTCTTCGCCACCCCAGTGAACTGGCCCGGGTCCATCGTTTCCGCGGCCTTGAGCAGGGATGTCTCGGCCTTGCGGACCTGCGCGACGCCCACATGCTCCGCCGTCCGCGCCAGGATGGCGGCATGCTGGTAGCCGAGGTCGCCGTTGGCAAAGGCTTTTTGCGTCTGGGGCAGCTGCTCGAGCTGGCGACCGATCTCCACCCGTTCTGCGGCGGCGCCGCCGGACAGCCGGCAGCGGGTGCGGACCCAGGGGATGATCCCCAGCGCCCCGTCGGCCGCGTACTCACCTGACTTGTCAAAGCGCCGGAGTCCGGTGGCGAAGACCGCCTCCAGCGGATCGATGCCAGCCTCGCGGATCTTGATCAGGCCCTCACCGATTTCGTCGTCATCGGCCCGCCGAAACCACTCGGCCCAGAGCCCGACCAGGGCTTGCGTCTGGGCGATCGGAGGTCCCTGGGCGGCGCCTGCCACGGCCATGCTTCGATGATGAGCCCGGATCACGACAGCTGTGTGTCGCAACCCGCAAAGATTATCGGCGCCGTGCTTCGGACGTCCGAAATACCCGCCGCAGCGCGACGCCTGTCAGGGCTGCCCCGGACATCAGTGCCTCCACCACGGCGAGCGCGACGGCGCCCTCAGCGCACCGCCTTCTTCACCAGCGCGGTGATCTTGGCCTCTTCGGTGGCCGTCAACTGGCTGAGCGCGTACTGAATCGGCCACATGGCGCCGTCGTCGATTTTCGCCTTATCGCTGAAGCCGAGCGTCTGGTATCTGACTTTGAACTTCCCCGCGTTTTGGAAGTAACAGATCACATTGCCGTCCTTGGCGTATGCGGGCATTCCGTACCACGTTTTCGGTGTGAGAGCCGGTGCTGCGGCTGTGATCAGTGCGTGGACCTTCTTGGCAATGGTGCGATCCGGCTCCTGCATCCTGGCGATAGCCGCAAGCAGCTCCGTTTTCCCATCCGCTTTGGCCGCCTCGGCCTTGAGCTCCCGGACCCGCTCGCGCGCCGCCGCCTTTTCTTCGGGGCTGAATCCCTTGGATGCCGTGTCGCTCGCGCTGGTGCGATTCGCCCGTTTCGGTGTGCTTTTGGTCGCCGTTTTGGTTGGGGCCATATTTCGCGCTCCTGTTCGAGTGTTGACGAGAACGATCTTGAGTCTATTGCCGCCCGACCCTAATGCCAGGAAGCCCGCCGCGATCAGCGGCCGCCGGCGGCGCTTGTTAGGCGGCGCGCTTGTGGCCGTTGCCGTTCGGTGGCGTCAGCACGAGCGCGAGCATTTCGGAGGGACGGGTCGCCCACAACCGATGCCGGCGGAACGCGGCCCGCAACTCGGGCGTGAGCCCCCAGGCCGCGAGCACGGTTCGCACCCGTGCGGCGCGTCCGGTCTGCAGGTCGACCATGCTGTCGCCGACGTAGATGGCGCTCGACCGCACCAGGCCGAGATTGCCGATCGCCACCAGCAGCGGGTCGGGTGCCGGCTTCGGTGGCGTCACATCCTCATAGCCGATCACGACGTCGAAATACGAGCGCAGGCCGGCTGCTTCCAACTCTGCCTCGACCAGGGCCCGCCGCTTGCACGACACCACGCCCAGCGGCGCGCCGGCATGATGCAGCTTGCGCACCAGGGTCGGGATGCCGCGAAAGACGCGGGCATGACCGAGGGTCGCGTCGACCGACCGATAGGTGGCGACCAGGTCTTCCCACATCTCGGGGGCAACCAGCCTCATCTGCTCGGGCAGGGGTAGCCCCCGGCTCCGGCGGAAGAGCTCCCGCGCCGATTCATTCAGGCGGTGGGTCAGCATCACGTGCGCGAAGGCCGCCTCGATCAGCGGGTAGCTATCGACGAGGGTGCCGTCGAAGTCGAAGACCAGGCCACGACGGTGACCGTTGGGTAGAGACTCTGCGTCGGCTGCCACCTGTAATCAACATCCCTGGGCAGGCTGGGCGCGCTCACCGGAAAGCTGCGCTGTCGAGGAATCGACCCTTCCCAATCAAATAATGACAGTGGTATAACGCCGCCGTCCAGCCTTTCTCTCGGAATCCACCGGCCCGGGCTGAAGGGCGATCCAAACACGCGTTCGGAGCCCAGCAACGGGGTCACGCTGGGGCCCGCCTCTTGACCGGCCTCTAGCTCACGCCTACACTCGGAGTTGATATGGCCAGCGTGACTTACGAGCATGTGTACAAGCGCTATCCCGGGAACGTCGTCATCACCGACATGAATGCCGACATCAAGGACAAAGAATTCGTGGTCCTGGTCGGTCCCTCCGGTTCGGGCAAGTCGACCGCCCTTCGGATGCTGGCCGGGCTCGAGGAGATCAGCGACGGAACGGTGAAGATCGGCGATCGGCCCGTCAATGACGTCGCCCCCAAAGATCGCGACATCGCGATGGTCTTCCAGTCATACGCCCTCTACCCCCACATGTCCGTCTACGACAACCTGTCCTTTGGGCTCAAGCTCCGCAAGACGCCCAAGGACGAGATCGATCGGAGGGTTCGCGAGGCCGCCCAGATTCTGGGTCTCGAGCCCTTCCTCGACCGCAAGCCGAAGGCGCTCTCCGGCGGCCAGCGCCAGCGGGTGGCGCTGGGTCGAGCCATCGTCCGCCAGCCCAAAGTCTTCCTGATGGACGAGCCCCTGTCGAACCTGGACGCCAAGCTGCGCGTCCAGACCCGCGTCCAGATTCTCAAGCTCCATCAGCGGTTGCAGACGACCTTTATTTATGTGACCCACGACCAGGTCGAGGCGATGACCATGGGCGACCGGATCGTGGTCCTGAACAACGGCATCGTGCAACAGTTCGACACCCCCCAGACGCTCTACGAGCACCCGGTTAACCTCTTTGTCGCCGGCTTCATCGGCAGCCCCGCGATGAACTTCCTCAACGTCAAGGTCGGCGGCGACGGCCAGGCCGCGCTGACCGCCGAGGGATTCAACGTGCCGGTCGCTGAGCGGGTGCTTGCCGAAGCAGGGACCAAGCGTGGCGAGGAGGTCGTGATGGGGATCCGGCCGGAGGACCTCAAGGATGCCCGCTTCCCGGGCCGGGACGACCTGCCGAAGATCCGAGCCAAGGTTGACGTGGTGGAGAACATGGGCAGCGAGAACTTCGTCTACTTCACGATCGGCGGCAAGGCCTTCACCGCTCGCATGGATCCTCGCAGCAGCGACATCCAGCCGGGCCAGTCGATCGACGTCGCCGTCGATACCGGCCACCTGCATCTCTTCGACCCGAAATCGGAAAAGGCGCTCGTCAGCCGGGGTGCGCCGGCGGCGGCGGTTCCGGCGATCCAAGAAGCGGCCCAGGTTCAGCCTCAGCAAGTTCGATAGAAAGGCCGGCGGGGGGAATCCGCCGGCCACCGGGGGTTTCTCACTACGCGTCGCGCGGTTTCAACACCCACAACGCGGCGCCGGCGATCAGGGCAATGACCAGCAATGTGCTCGCCGTGCCCATTGGGGCGGTCGGGGCATCTGCGGGGGCCAGGCTGGCGATGTCCCCGTCGACGATCGCCATCGGCTTGGTCCCAAAGGGCGCCACCTTGACCACGCCCATCGGCGTCACGCTCATGTCGTAGGTCACCTTGCTGTCCGGCGCGTCGAGGCTCAGGTAGGTGAGCCAGCTATCCCGACGGACCCAGCTCATGTTCTTGTCCGTTGACAGGTCGTGATAGAGCGTGTCGGTCATCTTTTCCTGGAACTTGAGGGTAAAGCCCTCGGCGCCGGCCACGTTGGTGCCGACCCCGGAGGCGCCGATCAGCGCCCGCCACTCGCTGGTATTGACCGGCTTATCCGACAGCAGGTAGAGGTCGGCCTGCACCTGCTGCCCGGCGGCCAGCACTTCGAAGGGGATCCACGGATGCGGGACCTTGAGCGTGATCAGGACCGGCGCGCCGTCGCCGAAGAGCAGCCGCTGCCGCTGCGCCCGCCCGGCGTTGTACTTCGCCGCCATGAAGACCGGGCTGCCTTTGGCGTACTGCAGGACGTGAGCGTGCGTCTCCGCGTCGATGCTGAAGCCGTTCTGGCGCGCCCAGTCGAGCACGCCCTGGCCGCTGCCGCGCAGGACGGTGATATCGAGCGCCTGCACCTGGACCTGCTGCAGCACCTCCACCGACTGGGTGGTCGCCGTGCCGTGCGCGGCGAAATCGAACGCCAGGATTGGCGGCTGCGGGTGGGTCTCGCGGTTAAGCCGCTGGAGCGTCCAGCCGCCACCCTCTTCGACCTTGACGGGAACCGCGGGGAGCGGCACGATCCAGCCAAAGCTGGAGGCCTCCCCGTGGTAGCTGAAGCTGGTGAAGTAGTGCTCCACGCCGTTGTGCCACTCGACCAGGGTGGTGGCCCGGTCCAGCCGGATGGCTCCGTTGGGCGCGATCAGACCGCCGCAGGCGGCGGCCGGAAGGGCCTGGGTGAGAAAGAGCGCCAGGGTCGCCGCCGCCGCCGGGACGAGCTTGTTTACCATGAGGAACCTCCTGTTCCGTCGTGAGCGTCAGTACTCAGACGCCGACAGACCGGGAAAGTTCCCGTCAGACGCGGCTGGGCGCTAGTAGCGTTCGACCAGATGCGCGCGGCTGGGCGGAAGCTCGTACGGGTCGGGCCAGAAATCGGCGATTCGGATAATTCGGCCGTCGTCGTTCAGATCGAAGAAGCACAAGCCGGGCTGCGTCCCCTCTGGCCCGGTGAACTCGATCAAGCTGGCGGCGTGCAGACCCTCGCCGACGATCCGCACTACCGAAAGGTGCCAGTCATAGGGGAATCCCTCCACGTTGAACCGGATGTACGCTTCCCGGCCGCGCACTTGCTCCCTGGTCTGGGCACCGCGGTACACAACATCGTCGGCAAGCAGCGCGCCAAACGCATCCCAGTCTCGGGCCTCTGCCGCGGCCCAGTAGGCCGCGACCACGTCGTGCGCGCCGGTCATGCCGCCCTCCAGCCGCGCCACGACCGGCGATGAATCAGTGCGCCGCCGCTCCCGTCCGTTCGAAGGCATTCACCGGCTTCATGAGCTGGACCTTGACCGGCGCGGCTTCTTTGGCGAATGTCTCTCCGTCCGACGCCACCCCAACTACGAACCCATAGTGGTTCGGGACGGCCAGCTGCGGCCGGATCTTCTTGATGACGCCCGCCGCCTCGGTGGCGTTCATGACGTAGGGGTCGCCACCGACGCAGATCAGGGCGACGTCGGTCTTGATCTTCTCGATATCCGGATTTGGATCACCGTCACCCGAGAACCAGTAGCGATTCCCGTCCAGGCTGAGGATGTACCCGACCCAGTTGTTGCTCTTCGGGTGGGTTTGCAACCGGTGCTCAACCGTGCTGTAGGCGGGCACCGTCTCGAACTTGATGCCGGCGACGTCCAGCGACTCTCCCGGCTTGATCGCCTTCACCTTGCCCTCGAGCTTCTCCGCCACGTCGCGCGGCGCCACGAACTGCGTCGTGCTCTTGCGGATCTTTGCGATGTCCTCAGGCTCAAAATGATCCGAGTGCGCGTGCGTGATGAAGACGACGTCGGCCGGCTCCTCCTTCTCGCGTAAGCCCCAGGGATCGACATAGATCGTGATCCCGTCGCCCTTCCATTTGTAGGCTGATTGCTTGTACCAGGTGAACTTCTCGAGCATGAATGCCTCCTTATGGGGGAGTTGCCTGCGGCCTGCCTGAAGTTTTAGGTTACCGCGTCAGGCGCCGAAGACCTGGACCACCAGCTGGCGATCCCGGGACCGGTCGAGCTCGAGGAGGAAGATCCGCTGCCAGCGGCCGAGGTCCATCCGGCCGTCCGCGATTGGGATTTCCTGGCTGCTGCTCAGCAGCAAGTGCTGACAGTGGGCGTGGCCGTTGGCGCACTCGTCGGGCTCCATCTCCCCCACCCGGCGGCTCAGGTCATTGTGCTGGTAGATCCCGGCGGCTGCCGACAGCCGTTCCAGCATGGCCCCCATGTCCTGGAGCAGCAGCGGCTCGTTCTCGTTCAGCACGACCGCGGCCGTGGTGTGCTTCGAAAACACGCCAACCCAGCCCTGCGAAACTCCGGAGCGTCGCACGACGCCAGCGACCTGGTCGGTGACGTCGCGGAATTCGCGAGCGGCGACGGTACGGAACGCCAGCGTCTCCGCCCAGAAGGTAAGGCCGCCGACCCGGCGAACCCGGGCACCGCCCTGGTCATCGGCGTCGTCGAGCAGGCGGAAGGCCGGATTCGGCGCCTGTGCCATTTTTCCCATGCTGCGCCGGGAACGTTACATGGGCCGTTACAAGCCGGTCGACCGGCGAGCTACCGCCTGGTGGCGCGCACCTTGTCGAAGCAGTCACTGCAGTAGACCGGCCGGCCCATGGTCGGGGTGAACGGGACCTGGGCTGGCTTGCCGCACTCGGCGCAAATCACTTCGTGGAGCTCCTTGGCGCGACCGGTGCCACGGACATTGCGGTTGATCGACCGGCAGTCGGGACAGCGGGACGGTTCGTGCTGGAATCCCTTGGCAGCGTAGAACTCCTGCTCCCCTACGGTGAAGATGAAGTTGAGACCACAGTCACGGCACGTCATAGTCTTGTCGCTGAAGCTCACGGCGAATCTCCTTTTCTTTGTCTTTGGATCTCAGAGTCTCGCCGGAGCGGTCCGCTTAGCCTTCGACCCAACTTTCCCGGGCGCGATTATAGCAAGCGCCAACTGCCTTTTGGTGATGGCCAAAAGGTCGGCCCACCCGATCAACCGGTTATCCTGCTGCCGTGCCAGGGCGTCTCTTTGTGGTGGAGGACGATCTGCTGTTCGCCCAGCGGGCGCGGGCCGCGGCCGGGCGGCTCGGCGTCGCCGCCGAGCCGATCGAGCGAGCGGATGCGGTCCACCGTCTCTGGCAGGCCGGCGACGTGGTTGTCCTGCAGGCCACCCTGAATCCAGACCGGCAGCTCGAGCTCGTCCAACAGCTTCGGCAGCGAACACCGGCTCCCACCGTGGTCGCCGTCACCGGTCACCTCGAGACCGAGCTGCGGCAGCGGCTGAAGACACTCGGCGCGACCCTGGCCGCCCACTCGGCGATGGATCGCGTCATCGCCCGCGCGCTCCGACTCAATGCTGATGCGCCGCGTGGTCGGGCATAGGCCGTTCCATCATCCGCAGCATCTCGAGGCCTCCGGTCCGCAGAAAGCGCCAGCCCAAGATCGCGATGATCACCAGGAAGATCCCGTTCAAGACGCTGGTGTAGTTGAGCGTCGGATTACTGACGAGTGCCGCGACCGAACGATGCGCGGGAACGATCCCGAGCCCCTGGAAGAGCAGGCCGATCGTGAAGCCGGCCAGCGCCATCGCCGCATACGACACCACGAGCAGGTAGAGCGCCATCCGGCCGCCGTAGTACTTCCGGTAGATATCGAGAATCGGCAGGATGATCAGGTCGGCGAAGACAAAGGCGATCACGCCACCGAAGCTGATGCCGCCGTTCCAGAGCACGGCCGCCAGCGGCACGTTGCCGACGGAACAGACGAAGCTCAGCAGGGAGATCACCGGGCCGATCAAGGGGCCCCAGACCTGGGACAGCACCGGGTGGCCGGTCAAGAAAAAGCTCTGCCAGAATGACGCCGGCACCCAGGCGGCCAGCGCGCCCGCGATCAGAAGCCCGATGCCGATGTCGATCCAGACCGAGGTCACGTCCATCCAGAAGTTGTGACTGATCGCGGTCAGCCCCCGCCCGGAGAACAGTCGCTTCACAAACGGGCCCTCGGTGATCGCCATGTCCATCTCGCCGTGCCCTTCCATCCTTCCATGACGGCCGTGCTCAGCCTGCCGCCGGGCTTCGTCGATCATTCCCGGCTTGAGGGTCCAGCGAAAGAGCAGCGCCAGGATCACGATCATCAGCAGTCCGCCGGCGAACTCGGCACCGACAAACGACCAGCCGAGCAGGATCAGCAGGATCAAACCCAGCTCGAAGACCAGGTTCGTGGACGCGAACTCGAACACGATGGCCGCCGGAAAGCTCGCCCCCTTACGGAACAGCGAGCGGGAGATGGCGACCGCGGCGTACGAGCACGACGACGAGGCGGCTCCGAACAGCGTGGCCAGGCCGAGGCTGCGCGGCGAATCTGAGCCGAGCGCTCGGACGACCGCCTGGCGGGAGACGAGCGTCTGGACGATCGCGGAGAGGATGAACCCCAGCGCGAGGGGCCAGAAGACCTCCCACAACATGTCGAAGGCCGTGGCCAGCGCGTTAAGGACAGCCGCAATCACGGTCCCAGCCTAACTTTTAGCTTCGAAGCGCCCGGGACCATCGCTCTTCGATGTGCTGGGTCCGGTAGATCGTAAAGGCAAGCACCCAGGTGATGACAAAGGCCGCCACGATGACGAAGCCCATGAAGCCAAAGTCAAGGCCACCGATCGCGCTCCAGAGCCAGCCGGTCAGGTGCAGCTGCTGGATCATGATCTGGGTGAGCTCGACGACGCCGACGAAGAGGGCGACGAAGACGGACAACCCGGTGACGGTCAGGTTGTAAAAGACCTTACGGACCGGGTTCGAAAAAGCCCAGGAATACGCCCGGGACATGAAGGCCCCGTCAGCGGTGTCCATCAGCGACATGCCCGCGGCAAAAATCAGGGGCAGCGAGATGACGGCGTAGAGCGGAAGGTGCTGGGCCGCGGCCCCCGCCGAAATGGCCAGCAGGGACACCTCCGACGCCGTGTCGAATCCGAGCCCGAAGAGGAAGCCGATGGGATACATCTGCCAGCTATGGCTGATGAGCTTGAAGAGGCGTCCAAACACTCGGGTCAACAGGCCGCCGGCCACCAGCTCCTGCTCGAGAGCCTGCCGGTCATAGCTCCCGCTCTTCATCCGGCGGAAGAGCCCAAGGATATCGAGCAGGATGATCAGGTTCAAGATGCCGATCAGTAAGAGGAACACCCCGGAGACGCTGGTCCCGATCAGGCCGCCGAGGTTCTTGAGCTGGCCACTGTCCTTGATCACGTTGCTGAAGACGAATTGGGTCGCGATGCCCAGCCCCAACGCGATCAGGAAAACGACCGTCGAGTGGCCAAGCGAAAAGAAGAAGCCGACCCCGAGCGGCTTCTTGCCATCCTGCAAGAGCTTTCGGGTCGTGTTGTCGATCGCCGAGATATGGTCGGCATCGAACGCGTGGCGCAAGCCGAAGGTGTAGGCGAGGCCGCCCAGGCCCAGCATCACCGGATAGTGAGGGGCGACCAGCAGCAGCATGATGCCCCAGCCGAGCAGGTGGAGGAGGGCGACGCTGCCGAATAACGCCGTCAGCCGCAGCCGCACCGAGGTCATCGCCTGCGCCCGCCAGGCCTGCGGGGTGGGCAGCGCCGTCGCCATTCCAGCACGGAGTATATGTTATTGCGAACCATTCGCAATAGCGAATTCGTTACAAGCGCGTCGCTAAGCGCCGCTCACGTGGAGCAGGCGGCCGATCCCGTAGCCGGCCGCGGCGGAGACCATCCCTATCGCCAGCATCTGCAGGCCGCTGATCCGCCAATCGCCCACCAGGGTCACGGCTTTGTAAGCGCCGACGGCGAACAGCACCGCGGCGCAAAGCGGTACCGCCACGATGGTGGCGGTGGTGACCGAGATCCCGAAGATGGGGACGAACAGGAACGGAAGCAATGGGATCAGCGAGCCGATCAGGGTCGAGAACCCGGTGACAAACGCGCGGCGGACGACCCCCGTCTGAGAGACCGGCGCCAGGTGGAGCTCGTCGCGCATCATCACGTCGACCCAGACTTTCTTGTCGGACGTAATCTCCTTGACCACCCGTTCCAGCAGCTCGCCGTGAAGGCCTTTGTCCCGGAAGATCTCGCGGACCTCCTCGGTCTCGACGTCGGGCACCTCCTCGACCTCGCGCTGCTCTTTGGCGAGTTGGGCCAGGTAGTAATCCCGCTCGGCAAGGGCCGAGGTGTACGCCACCCCGCCCATCGCGATCGACTCGGAAAAGGTGGCGGCCAGCGCCGCCGCCATGATGATCCGCAGCTGCGCGGTCGCGGCCGCCACGCCCAGGACCAGGCCGAGCACATTGACCAGGCCATCCTGGCCGCCGAGGATGATGTCGCGTAGCGACCGTCCGATTCCGCCTTGCTCGGCATCCTCGTCGTGCAGTACTTTGGGCCGACCGGCGGGCGTCGGCTCGGGCTGCGCCACGGAACCTATCTTGCCATCCGGATCGTCAGCGAGCCCGGGCGGCCTTCGCCTGGCAGCGGGCGCAGCGGCCGTGCACCACGAGGTCGGCGTTGCTTACCACGAATTCGTGCTCGTCGGTGATGTGATGGAGCACCGGCACCATGTGGTCTCCCTCGATGTGGAGGGTCGAGCCACATTGGTCACAGACGAGGTGATAATGATCGACGCCCTCTTCGGCGAGCTCGTAATACGCCCGGTCGCGGATGCGCGTCTCCTTGGCGAGGCCCAGCTCTTCCAGGACCTCGAGCGACCGGTACACCGTCGCCAGGTTGAAGCGCGGATACTGCCGGCGGATGTGATCGAGGATGTCCTCGGCGCTGAGGTGCTTCTTGCTCTGCCGCAGCGTGTCCCAAACCAGCTGGCGCTGCATCGTCAGCCGGTACCCGGAGGTGTGAAGCGCCTCGGTCGCCGACGCCCGCGGAGTCATCGTCTCATTGTGCCAGCGGGCTCGACGGCAATGGTTGCGCCGTCACCCGCCGTGGCGCCCTTGTCATCGAGCCGGAAAAAGATAACCGAGATCGCGACGAAATAGATGAGATTGCCCAGCCCGAACATCACGAGCCCCGCCGCCAGCTGGTCGTCGAGCGGCGAGAGCGGCGTCACCCGGGGCGCTGCCGCGTAGAACGGATAGAGCACGGTCGGGGAAAGGATGAACGCCAACCCCAGGATGGTGGGCGGCACCCCGGCAAAGCCAAGGTACGCGATTTTGCCGATCACGCTCATACCGGCGCGCTCTGCGGCGGGGACCAGGACCGGCCACCAGAACAGCATCCCAGCAGCAAGGAAGCTCAGATGCTCGAGCACGTGGAGCGGCTGGTTGCGCAGGGTGGCCTCGTAGAGGAACGGTAGATGCCAGACGGCCAGCACCAGGTTGAACAGGATATTCGCCGCCAGCGGCGACACCCGGATTCGGTTGGACGCCCGCCAGCCCTCCGGCAGCCCGAGGAGCAACAGGGGTGGGACGACCATCGCCAGCAACAGGTGCTGCAGCATGTGAAGGCTGAAAAGAAAGTGGTCGCCGCCCACGTCGATCGGCGATTCCAGGGCGAGGAAGAGCGCGAGCAAGCCACCGGCGAAGGACGCGCGAGCCACTGGAGACCAGTCCGTCGCCCGCCCGCCGCCGCGAATCAGCCAGTAGTAGCCGGCGGCCAGCGCGATCGTGCCGGCGACCACCGTGGGGTCCCACGACCAGGTCCAGAGGCTGAGGCTGGCATGTAAGGGCGCCACAAGCTCAGCCTTTGACGCCCTCCTGGACGATGGGTTGGGCCAGCAACCAGAGGCTCGACATCGTGTAGCCGACCATGGCGGCGATCCAGGGCCACTCCGCCCGCCGTCCCTGGCGCTCCGTCCGGGCCGTCCTGCCGAGGTAGCCGTGGGCCAGCACGACGGCGGCGATGTGGACGGCGATGATCAGCACGATCTCGAAGTACCAGACGAAGGCGGTGGGAACGAGGTTGCGATTCGGCTCGTAGTTGACGGTTCCAAACAGGTTCATCGTCCCGCTTCCGAACGGGTCAGAGGCCTGGTGGATGAGCAGCTGCCCGTTGATCGCGAGGTAATCGAAGTTGTGAGCCAGCAAATACCCGAAGGCGATCGGCACCAGCGAGGGAATCAGCCCGGCGACGACGTTTAACAGCGGCTCGTCGAGGTGGCCGACGGAACGCACGGCGGCCGCGAAACCGGCGAAGAGGGCCCAGATCAGAACGACGAGCGCGATGAAGACGACCACGAGCAACGCGGTGTATCCGGGGGCGCCAGGCTCGAGTGACCGCGGCATCTGGCTCACGGCATTCCTCCAGGCCGGCGTCGCCAGCAGGCCATCGAAGCTGACCGAGACCAGCAGCATCAGGACGAAGGTGAGACGGCTGACCGAGGCTTCGAACGGTCGGGTCAAGCCACCGAAAATGCCGCGCCGCCCGGGCGCGCCGAATCGGAAGAAGCCGAGCCTGCCCCAGGTGGCGAAGAGAACCGAGAAGACCTCGCCGCGCCGGAGCCAGGTCTCGGCGCCGAACAGCGCCGCCATCACCGCGTTGAGAATGCCGTACGCCAGGAGCACCTGGGCTGCCCCCGCCGGCGTGGTGGTCACGCCGTTGAAGACCAGCTCCCCGCAGGCAAACAGGAAAAAGAGGATCGTCGCCGGCCAATATCCCCACGATCGCGGCCAGGCCAGCCGAGCCTGCGGGCCAACCAGTCGGGCGACGACATTCAGCGGACTGACATATGGCCAGTAGTTGCCCAGCACCGCGATGCTGATCGGGACGCCGATCCAGAAGACCAGCCAGACGGCCGTGACCACGACGTTGTCGGGAGTGCTCTGCGAGCCGGACAGCCCGCCGGCAATCAGGATCAGCGAGACCAGCACCATCAGCCAGCCCGGCCAGCTCGGGGTGTGCGGAACCGGCGGCACGTCTTCGCCCTGAGCTCGGACGCGGACCACGGGCCGCTGCAGGACGAGCAAGAACGAGACAAAAACAACGGCACCGGCTCCGATCAGGAACAGGTAAAGCGGAGCCGGTAGGTCGTAGCGAGCGCCGAAGGCGTGCAGCGGCATCAAGGTCATCGCCACCACGATACCGAACCCTAGCGCCGTTTCTTCGTCGGCGGGGGGCGCGCACGTTGACGGCGGCGGATCTCCTGGACAATCGCGATGATGCCGAAGAGGATCACGAACGCCAGGATGCCGTAGAAAGGGGCATAGCGGCCCAGGACCGTAAGGAAGCTTTCGCCCGGCGCCCCGGTGGGCGCGGTCGCCGCGTATTCCCCGAAACCGGGGGCATTGACGCTGGCAAAGGGATCGCCGCCGGGAGCCCGCAGCGTGGTGAGCGCTCGCCAGCCATTGCCGTCGTTGTACTGAATCTCGTTGAACGCGCCTGGAGGAACCCGCAGGGTCAGGTGGAAGGTGGTGACGGCGGTGACCACCGCGCCGCCGGGTTGGGCGCCGCAATTGATGTGATAGACGTTGCCTCGTATATCAACTCCCTGTCGCCGGTCTGCACACCCCCGCCCGGGACCTGGCCGTTGGCGACCGGGAATGTCGCTTCACCGGATAGCGGAGGCTTGTTCCCGGCCCGGAGATTCGGTGGGGGCGATTCCCACCGGTACGGCTCCGGCGGGACGACGATGCCGTCGAAGACCGGCGGTCCACCCCGGCCGTGCAGGAGCGCCGCGGCGATCAGTCCCAGAGCCAGCGCGGCCAGCCCCCCGCGGCGAGCGCCGGTCATGCCCAGAACCAGGCCCCCCAGTCGGCAATCGTGTGCGCGATCGCGCAGGGCATCACCCGGCCGGTGACGGCGCGCAGGCCACCGAGCGCCAGGCCGACGGCCGCATCGAGCGGCATCGCCCCCAGCCCGTAGCGTGGCAGATGGATCAGCGCGAACACCACCGCGCCGGCAACGATCGCCGCGACCGGACCGGCTTCTTCCGACCAGCGCCGGTACAGCGCGCCTCGGATCGAGGTCTCCTCGAGAGTGGCGATCACCGCCGCGATCGCGGCCCAGGTCCAGAAGTCCGAGATGGTCCGGGCGCTGAGCCGTCCGGTGACCACTGGCGCCAGCAGGACGGCGCCGACCATGAGACCCGTGACCAGCGCACGTCCCCTCCCCCAGCGCGGCTCGGTCGTCGGCCCGCGCTCAACCCAGGCGATCCCCAGCAGGCAGGCCGCGAAGACGGCGGTGCTGAGCAGGTCGCCGGCCGGCAGCAAGAGGGCCCGCAGCAGAGCCGCCCCCAGCACCAGGACGGTCACCCGCATGGCCCGCCGCGGTGCGGCCAGTCGGGCCTGGATCACCGCGGCAGCGGGATGAAGCCTACCGTCCCGGTCGCGAATACCGGTGGGTACACGGTGACGCTGTGGCGCACGCCCTGCCATTGCCAGATGACGCTGGCCGCGCGCGCGTTCTGGCCCATCAGCTCAGCGCTGGTCGCGAATTTGATACCGGCACCGTTGGCGAGCGTCCCGTCCGGCAGGTCCAGGCTCCCGGCGGCGGAGGCCATCGCGGCGGCACTCAGGTCGTGGCCGCGCGGCATGACGTAGTGGAATAGGGCCCAGGCGGCGCCGAATCCCGCCAGCGATTCCTCCGTCGGACCGGTGCCGAACTCGCGCCGGTAGGCGGCCGCGAAGCGGGAGTACATGGCGCGTCCCGTATCCGTCAGGGCCGCCGGGTTGAAGCCGGGCGGCGGCCGGTCCGAGGCGAAGATGCCGATCGCGTCGGCGCCGAGCATGGCGCCGAAGTCCGGGACGCATTGCGCCATGGTGGAGCCGATGAAAGCCCCCACGTGCAGGCCACGCTGCAACATGGCGTGCCGGAAGTCGACGCCGTCGGCGATGTAGGAAGCGAGCACCAGGATGTCGGGCTGCGCGGCACTGACCTGGGTGAGGACAGCCGGCCAGTCCGGCGCGTGGGCGTCATAGGCGACGTTCGCCACCACCTGGATCCCTTCGCGCACCGCTTGCTGGGCTGCCGCCGTCGCCACCGCCGTCGGATAGTCGTCGAGATTGTGGACGATCGCCATCCGCAGCGACCAGGCCGACCGGTTCAACTGCGGCGCCAGCACCTGGGCGGCGAAGTGGCTCGACATGGTGCCCAGGTTCGACCCGGTTGCGCCAACGCGGAAGACGAGCGGATAGCCGCGCCCCGTCAGTTGATCGGCAACGGCCCCGGCCTCCCAGTAGAGCAGGCCGCGGGATTGGGCGGCGGCGCTGACCGGCATGGACAGACTGCTCGAGTAGGCGCCAAGAATGCTCTGCACGCCCTGGGCCTTCAGCTCGTTGACCCGAGCCGCGGCGTCGGACTCGGCGGTCAGATCCTTGGTGATCAGGTCGATCGGCGCGCCGTCGACGCCGCCGTCGGCATTGGCGAAGTCGCGCGCAATCTCAACGCCCGCGTATTCCTGCTTGGCCAGCGGCGCCTGCGGTCCGGTGAGAGGAAAGACCGCACCGACCTTGACACTGGCGGCCTCAGCCGGCGACGGTGCGGTTGCGCATGCGGCGCAGGCCAGACCCAGCCCGATGGCCGCGAGCTGCCGAAATCGCACCAGAGGCATTCTAGATCGCCAGGCCCCGGGTGGGTTCGCGTGGTTCGAGCCATCCGAACGTTTATGCCTGGGCCATGGTCTTGCGATCCTGGAGAGTGGTTTCGCTCGTGATCAGTGGCCTCGTGGTCGCGGCCTGTGGCACCGCGCGGGCTGCAGCGCTGGTTGGGTCGGCTTCGGCCGGAGTGTGCACGAGTCCGATCGCGAGCAAGGCGGGCTACATGCAGTCAGCCTCGACGTATTACCGCGATTCGCAGGGGGCCTTGGCCATCAGCTTTGCTACGCGCAACCGGTTTGAATCGTTCCCGGGCGAAAAGGCCTCTGCATACGCCCAGAACTTGACGGCGATTACGGGCACGTTTCGAGCGCCTGCCGCATTGGCCCTGGACAATACGCACCGAACCTTGCGCCCTTTGCCGTTCCTGGAGTGTTCGACGACCATTTCTATGACGTACTCGCCATCACCGTGACGGC
>VBJI01000022.1 GCA_005880875.1 Chloroflexota bacterium | reverse complement strand
GTCGACCCGAAAGGTCTGGGCGAGTGCGCTCAGGCTCTGATTCGAATCGATCGGGACCAGCGTTCCATCGACCGGCGGGATGAGCAGACGCTGGCCAGGTGTGAGCGATGTCGATGACAGCTGATTGAGCTGGAGCACGGTGTCGATGCTGATCCCCGCTTTCACGGCAATCGTCACGATGGTGTCGCCGGGCTTGGCCTGATACGCGGAGATCGGACGCAGCTGCAGGTCCGGAGCGGCCATCGATGAGGCGACGATGCTGGGCGCGTCGATCGTCGTTCGCAGCGGCACGGTCACGCCCGCCACCGTCGCACTGGCGTCAGCGATCGGATGCCGCACCATGGCGAGCGGAGCCAGACCGAGAACGAACAATGCCAGGGCGAGGGCCCAGCCGTGGGTGGCAAGCCTCGGTACCCCCCAGAGTGTCCCCTTCCGCAAAACGGGCGCCAGTCTAGCCGACGTTTGGGCTGGCCGTCAAACGAGGCAGGCCCATTTGCACAATTTGAGCAATTCTCTAGCGAACTTTCCGGTGCGCGCCTTCGACCGACTTGAGCGCGTAGTGGTGCTTGGTATGGAGATGGCGAACGGTCCCGCTCTTGCTGCGGAACACCATGGATTCGGTCTCGGCCCAGAAGTGGTGATAGATGACGCCGTGAAGGAACTCGCCGTCGGTGACCCCGGTCGCGGCAAAGGCCACGTCGTCGCCGCCGACCAGATCATCGACCGAATAGACCCGTCGCACATCCTCGAAGCCGGCCGCGCGGGCCTTCTCCTCCTCGTCGCGCGATCGCAACCAGAGGCGGCACTGGAGATCCCCGCCCAGGCATTTGAGCGCGCAGGCGGCGAGCACGGCCTCCGGCAGACCGCCGACGCCGATCATCACGTCGATTCCGGTCCCCTCCAGGGTGGCCATGATCGCGGCCGCGATGTCGCCGTCGCTGAGGAGCGTGATTCGTGCCCCGATCTGACGCACCTGGTCCATCAGCGCTTCATGGCGAGGGCGGTCGAGGACGACCACGGTCAGGTCGGAGACCTGAACCTTCTTGGCGAAGGCGACGCGCTGCAGGTTGTTCTCCACCGAATCCGTGACATCGACCGAGCCGCGTGCGTCCGGGCCGACGGCGATTTTTTCCGCGTACATCCCGACCGGGGCGCGGATCAGCGCCCCCCGTTCCGCGGTGGCGATCACGGAGACCGCGTTCGGCAGGCCCTTGGCCACGAGGGTCGACCCATCGATCGGCTTGAGAGCCACGTCCCAGGCTTCACCGGTTCCGTCGCCGGCCAGCTGACCGACGCCGAGCGGAGCCGACGACGGCTCCTCTCCGATCACGATGCTCCCGTTCATGTGCACACCCCTGATCGCTTCCCACATGGCGTTCCCCGCGGTAGTGCGGATGCCGTCGCGGTCGAGGTTGCCCATCCAGCGTCCCGCGGAAAGGGCGGCTGCCTCGGTCGCGCGCACCAGTTCGAGGCCGAGGTTCGGTTGCACCGTGCGCGGCGGAGCGACACCGCCCGGGGAGGGCGTGGAGACGTCAGACTTCACGCGCTGACGGTTTGGTCCGGTGAACCCGCCGGCTTCTTTTGTGTCTCACCGGCTGGCAAGACCCCAACCCTGACGGCGGCGGCCCGCACGAAGTCCCGGAACAATGGATGCGGCCGGTTCGGCCGGGAACGGAATTCCGGGTGGAACTGCGAGGCGACAAACCAGGGGTGGTCGCGCAACTCGATGATCTCCACCAGGCGATCGTTGGGCGAGGTGCCGGAAAACACCATGCCTGCCTCCCACATCGATTCCCGATAGGCGTTGTTGAACTCGAAGCGGTGCCGGTGGCGCTCGTACACGATCGGCTCCCCGTACGCCTCGGCCGCGAGGGTGCCGGGTAGGAGCTTGCAGGGGTAGAGACCGAGCCGCATCGTCCCGCCCTTGTCCGCGACGTCGCGCTGCTCCGGCAGGAGGTCGATCACCGGATGGCTGGTGAAGGCATTGAACTCGGTGCTGTTGGCGTCGGCCGCGCCCAGCCGGTCGCGCCCGAACTCGATGACCGCGCACTGCATCCCCAGGCAGAGGCCCAGGTAGGGGAGCAGCGAGGTCCGGGCGAATCGGGCCGCGGCAATCTTCCCCTCAATGCCGCGATGACCGAATCCGCCCGGGACCACGATGCCGTCGACATCGTCGAGCGCGCGCAGCTCGCCCGCCTCCAGCGTTTCGGAGGCGATCCACTTGATGTCGACCCGCAGGTTGTGATGCACGCCGGCGTGGCGGAGCGCTTCGGTCACGCTGATATAGGCGTCCGGGGCGGGCAGGTACTTCCCGACCACGCCGATGCGGACGCTGCCGGCGGGGTGCTGAATCCGGTGCACGAGCTCCTTCCAATCGGTGAGGTCCGGCGGCGAGGCGGGGGCCTCGAGGGCCTCGACGATCACGTTGCCGAGTCCGGAGTCTTCCAGCATCAACGGCACCTCGTAAATGGAGGCGGCGTCTGGGACCGAGATCACGGCGCGCCGATCGACGTCGCAGAAGAGCGCGATCTTGTCCTTCAGCGCGACGCTGATGGCCCGCTCCGAGCGACAGACGATCGCGTCCGGCTGGATCCCGATGCTCCGCAGCGCCGCAACGCTGTGCTGCGTCGGCTTGCTCTTGAACTCCTCCGAGGCCTCGATGAACGGCACCAGCGTCAGGTGAACGTAGAAGACGTTCTTGCGGCCGAGATCGTTCTTCAGCTGGCGGATGGCTTCCAGGAACGGCAGCGATTCGATATCGCCCACCGTGCCCCCCACCTCGACGATGACGACGTCCGGGTTGTCTTCCCAGGTGACGCGGGTGATGCGCTCCTTGATCTCGTTGGTGACGTGGGGGATCACCTGCACCGTGCCGCCCAGATAGTCGCCGCGGCGCTCCTTGGCAATGACTTCGGCGTAGATCTTGCCGGTCGTCACGTTGCTGGCTTTGCTCAGGTTGGCGTCGATGAAGCGCTCGTAATGGCCAAGGTCCAGATCGGTCTCGGCGCCATCATCGGTGACGAAGACCTCGCCGTGCTGGTAGGGCGACATCGTGCCGGGATCGATGTTGATGTAGGGATCCAGCTTCTGGAGGGAGACGCTCAGCCCGCGGGCTTTCAGGATGGTCCCGATGGACGCTGCCGTGATTCCCTTTCCAATCGAGGAAACCACGCCGCCGGTCACGAAGACGTACTTCGGCACCGGGAGCCTATTCTACGCCGGAATCGGGGCTCCCGCGCACCACATTTTCCCGGCAGAACCTCGTTTGATCCATTGAGCGTGCGACGTTGTAAGGTCAAGCAGTGTATCCGTACGGCGTAATCGGGAATTGTGAAACGGCCGCCCTGGTGTCGACCAGCGGCGCGATCGACTGGTTCTGCTACCCCCGATTCGATTCACCCTCGATTTTCGCGGCCATCCTCGACCGGCAGCGTGGGGGCAGCTTCCGCGTCTCGCCGGTCAACCCCGTCCCGGCGGGCGAACAGGCCTACATCCGCGACACCAACCTCCTGACCACCAGCTTCCACCGCGCCGAGGGGACCCTGGTCCTGACGGATTTCATGCCCTGTTTCAACGAGGGAGAGCGCTTTCTTTCCCTCAAGCGGATCTGCCGCGGCGTCGAGGCCCGCGGCGGTCCGGTCGAGGTGGAGTGCTTTCTGGACCCGGCACCCGCATATGGCCGGGCCCGGACCAGCTTCGCTGAGCGAGAGGGCATCGTGATCGCCTCGGGCGGCTCGCAGGAAGTGATCCTCTCCTCCACGGCGCCAATGCAGGGCAGCGTCGAAGAGGTGGATGGTCGTCCGCGTTTCGTCTATCGCTTCACCCTCGAGCCGGGTCGCCAGGAGTGGTTCACGCTTGGCTTCGGCGAGCGCTACTTCGCGCTTGGTCGGAAGTTCCCGAGCAGCAGCGACGCGACGGAGCTGGCCGCCCGCACCGGGGAGTTCTGGCTGCGCTGGCTGGACCAGTGCCTGTACACGGGCCCGTTCCAGGAGGCGGTTCGCCGCTCGGCGCTGGTGATCAAGCTCCTTACGTATGCGCCGACCGGCGCGCTCAGCGCCGCGCCCACCACCTCGATCCCCGAAGATCCGGGGGGCGATCGCAACTGGGACTACCGCTTCTGCTGGCTGCGGGACGCGTCCTACGGCATCGCGGCCCTCTTCCGCGCCGGTTTCTCGCAGGAAGCCGCCGACTTCATCAACTGGATCCGCGACCGCGCCTACGACCACGATTTCGCGATGCAGATCGTCTACCGCGTCGATGGCGATCCGCACCTGCCCGAACAGTTCCTCGAGCATCTGGCGGGCTTCGACGGGGCCCGTCCGGTCCGGATCGGCAACCGCGCCGCTGGCCAGCGCCAGCTGGACGTCTTCGGCGCCGTGATCGACTGCATGGCGGTCTATCAGCGCAAGGGCGGCTTTATCTCGGCCAAACTCTGGACCGTCATCGAGCGCTTCGCCGATGGCATTTGGGAGCTGAGCCGCGAGCCCGACAACGGAATCTGGGAGTTTCAGGGCGAGCGCAAGCACCACACCCACAGCAAGCTGTGGTGCTGGGTGGCCCTGGACCGCGCCATCACCCTGGCGCAGGGAACCGGCCATACGGGACACGTGCCGCAGTGGGAGCGGGCCGCGGCCGACCTG
This sequence comes from Chloroflexota bacterium, assembly GCA_005880875.1. Classification (GTDB taxonomy): domain Bacteria; phylum Chloroflexota; class Dormibacteria; order CF-121; family CF-121; genus CF-13. The sequence goes on along the minus strand of VBJI01000022.1, from coordinate 224 downwards.
CGTGCCGAGATCGAAGCGCGCGCCTGGAATCCGCGCATCGGCGCCTTCACCCAGGCGTACGACGATGACTGCCTGGACGCGGCGGTGCTCCAGATGCCGGTCCTCGGCTTCCTCCCGGCCACCGACCCGCGAATGCGCGCCACGATCGAGACCCTGAGCCAGCGTCTGCTCAATGGCCCCTACGTGCGCCGCTACGACTGCAGCGATGACCAGGGCTATCTGAG